>CAYZOR010000025.1:0-16311 GCA_964479895.1 uncultured Candidatus Izemoplasmatales bacterium
ACTCCTTATTAAAATACGCAATAATTATATTATCACTTATTCATTTATAACACAATACAAAACTCTTTAAACCTTATTCATTATATACTGCAATAAAATATTCTTCAAATGCAGTGGTGTTGCAATGCTTAAAAAAACATGTATAATTATTTTGAATTGGAGGGACACTCAATGGAAATTACAGTACTCGCTAGTGGGTCTAAAGGAAACGCCACATTCATAAAAACTGAACAAACCAATCTTTTAATCGATTGCGGGGTTTCATACCGTCAAATCAAACTAAGAATGCAGGAAAAAGCCCCTTTGTTAGAAAATTTAGACGCTATTTTATTAACCCATGAACATTCGGATCACACCAAAGGGTTATCTCAAACTTTAAAACAAACCAAGGCGCCCCTTTACACCGCTAAAAAAACTTACAACACCATTAAACAAACCCTAAACACTGCCCATGACTTCACCCCTATAGAAGAAGACAATGCTTTTATGCTTGGGGATCTAATCATTACGCCTATGAAAACCTCCCACGATGCTTCGCATTCTTTAGGGTTTATAATCACTCATGGAACGAAAAAGTTAGTTTACATTACTGATACAGGCTTCTTACAAGAATCTCAGTTCAGACAAATAAAAAACGCAGATGCTTATTTAATGGAAGCAAACTACGATGTCGCCATGCTTTTTGATTCCCAGCGCCCCTTTTACTTAAAAAAACGTATCGACTCAGTTAAAGGCCATCTTTCTAATGCGGACGCTGCTTATTATTTATCCCAACTAATCGGCGATAATACTAAAAATATAATTTTAGCGCACCCTTCAGAAGAATGCAATACAGAAACGTGTGCACTAAGCACAATCAACGATGTATTTAATGCCTATGAAATCGACCCGAAATGTTATACTATAAGTGTCGCAAAACAACACGAAAGCATCACTGTAATTATATAATATCAATAAAAAAGGAGTTTTATTGTGTCAAATAATCATGAATCACGCATTAAAAAAGTTACCTCTGAAGTTTTAAATGTTGAACCTGATCAAGTCACCATTGATTTTAGATTAATGGGCGGTATGTCAAATTTCACCTACGTTATTAAAGTGGATGATAAACGTTACACGTTTAGAATTCCTGGAAAAAATGCCTCTAAGTTCGTAAGTAGAGCAGTTGAGAAAACCCATATTGACTTAGTTGATGAGACTGATCTCAACAATGAAACCATCTATCTTGATTTAGAATCAGGCATAAAAATTGCAAAATATATTGAAGGAACGCCCCTTCATCAAGTGAAAACCTTAGATTACTTACAAGAAGCAGCAGCAATCTTAAGAAACGTCCACCATTCAGGGATTAAAAGTCCACATGATTATAACCCCTTCAAACGAATTGAAACCTACGAAAAGTATTTAGAAGCGTTTGATTATTCACATGACTCAAGATATTTTGAGTATAAAAAAGAATTATTTTCACATAAAGACTTTTTAGCACAATTTGAAAAAACATTTACCCATGGCGATGCCCAAATAAGTAACTTCATTGTCTCTGATGATAAGATGTATTTAACCGATTGGGAATTCGCAGGGATGAACGATCCATTTTTTGATATTGCACAATTTGGAAATAAAGACTTCGATCACGCGATTGCGCTTTTACCAATTTATTTAAAGCGTACCCCTAAATACAAAGATTATAAACGCCTTTATTTATGGCGCGCAGATTTATGTTTACAATGGCATAATGTAGCGGTTTATAAACATTTAATCGGACTTAGTGATGATCTTCAAATTCCATTTGACAAAGTGGCGAATATGTACTTAGATAAAGCGAGCGATTTACTGGCTAAATTGAAATAAAATCAACATTTTATAAACTAAAGAAAATCCTGATATATGTAAGGGTTTTCTTTTTAAATTTACCGGTTTTGCTGTTGTGTATTACTTGACTTTATATTATAATTTATTTGTATGACAAGATGTCTATTATCTAGAATCAAATAATTTATGGAGGTAGTTGCGATGGCGACAAAAAAAGTATTTCAAGCCATGGATGGGAACCAAGCTGCAGCACATGCATCTTACGCGTTCACTGAAGTTGCGGGGATTTATCCAATCACTCCGTCTTCACCAATGGCAGAGCATACTGATTTATGGGCTTCACAAGGGAAGAAAAATCTCTTTGGAATGCCTGTTAAAGTAATTCAGATGCAATCAGAAGCTGGGGCAGCGGGTACCGTTCACGGTTCACTGCAAGCTGGAGCACTGACAACAACTTACACTGCATCACAAGGGCTATTACTCAAAATGCCTAATATGTATAAAATAGCGGGAGAATTACTCCCGGGTGTAATTCATGTAGCAGCACGTAGTGTTGCAGTTCAAGCATTATCTATTTTCGGGGATCATCAAGATGTTATGGCGACACGCCAAACAGGCTTTGCAATGTTAGCCAGTGGGTCTGTACAACAAACAATGGACTTAACAGGGGTTGCACATTTAGCAGCCATCAAATCAAGCATTCCGTTTTTACATTTCTTTGATGGGTTTAGAACATCCAATGAAGTAAATAAGATCGAGGTTATGCCTTATGATGTCTTTGATCGTTTACTTGATCGCGATGCTGTGCGCGAATTTAAAAATCGTGCGCTTAACTCATCGAATCCTGTAACACGCGGATCGGCTCAAAACGATGATGTTTATATGCAAGCACGTGAACTTCAAGATAAATATTACACCAGCGTTCCAGATGTGGTTGCAGAGTACATGAAAGAGATCTCTAAAGAAACAGGTCGTGATTATGCGCCGTTTACTTATTATGGAGATAAAAATGCTGAAGATGTCATTGTAGCAATGGGATCTGTCACAGAAGCAATCAAAGAAACGATTGACTTCTTACAAAAAGAAGAAGGCCGTAAAGTTGGATTATTAAACGTTCATTTATACCGTCCATTTTCTACTAAATATTTCTTAGATGCGATGCCAAAAAGCGTGAAACGTATTGCTGTATTGGATCGTACAAAAGAAAATGGTTCATTAGGAGAGCCACTATTCTTAGACATTAAGAGCGTTTATTACGGACAAAAAGATGCGCCTGAAATCATTGGTGGACGTTATGGACTTTCATCAAAAGATACAACCCCTACACAAATCAAAGCGGTTTATGATAACTTAGCGGGTCAAAAGAAAACAAACTTTACCATTGGTATTGTTGATGATGTTTTAAATACGTCTTTACCATTGGGCGAAGAAATCAGTGCAATTGACAAATCAACAACTGAGTTATTATTCTTTGGATTCGGGAGTGATGGAACGGTTGGTGCGTCAAAAAACACGATCAAAATCATCGGTGAAAACACTGATTTGTACTCTCAAGCGTATTCAAGCTATGACTCTAAAAAATCAGGCGGGGTTACCCGTATGCATTTACGTTTCAGTGATGAGCCAATTAGAAGTACTTACTTGGTAAACCATCCACACTTCGTGTCGTGTTCTAAAGATTCTTATCTTTTCAAATACGATATGATTGATGGAATTAGAGAAAATGGTAGATTCTTACTTAACACGATTAAAACCCCTGAAGAAATTGAAGATTTCTTACCGAATAAATACAAGCGTAAGCTTGCTGAGACGAATGCTAAATTCTATATTATTAACGCGGTTGAACAAGCTGAACAAATCGGACTTGGTGAACGCATCAACACCATTATGCAATCAGCGTTCTTCGCTTTAAATGAACAAATTATTCCTTATGAGCGTGCCAAAGAGCTAATGAAAGAATATGCGAAAAAAGCATACGGACGTAAAGGGGAAGAGATAGTAGAGAAAAACTATCAAGCCATCGAATCAGGTCAAGAAGGACTCATCGAAATCGATGTTAAACCTGAATGGAAAGACTTAGAAGACGATCCAGTGCCTGAGGAAGCTGCAAAACCAAAATATGTAACAGAAATTGCAGAACCAGTCAATAGCATTAAAGGGTATGATTTACCAACGAGTGCGTTTGAAGATTATGTTGATGGAACCATGGAAAATGGATCATCTGCTTATGAAAAACGCGGGATTGCAAACTATGTTCCAAAATGGATTGAAGAAAACTGTATCCAATGTAATCAATGTGCGTTTGCGTGTCCACATGCAGTTATCCGCCCGGCTTTATTAACCGAAGAAGAAATGGAGAAAGCGCCGGACGATTTACCAACTTTAGATGCGCGTGGTAAAGGATTAGAAGGCCTTAAATACCGTATCCAAATTTCAACCTTGGATTGTACAGGTTGTGGGGTCTGTGTGAGCGTATGTCCTGCAAAACCAAAAGCCCTTGAAATGAGCCCTATCGGCGATGAAATTGAAAAAGGCGAAGTTGAAAAAGCGAAATACATCTTTGATGAGGTAACGCCTAAAGATAATTTAGTGAAGAAAACCAATGCTAAAAATTCACAGTTCGCAAAACCATTATTCGAATTCAGTGGTGCGTGTGCAGGGTGTGGGGAAACGCCATACGTTAAACTTGTAACGCAATTATTTGGAGATCGTATGACAATTGCGAACGCAACAGGATGTTCATCAATTTATGGTGGATCATTCCCAGCAACTCCATACACAACCAACGCAGAAGGTCGCGGCCCAGCGTGGGCGAACTCACTGTTTGAAGATAACGCAGAGTTTGGATATGGAATGCATCATGCAGAAAACGTTCAAAGAACGCGCTTGCAAAACTTATTCTTTGAGAACAAAGATGCCCTTCCAAAAGAGCTTGTTCTTTTATTTGAAGAGTGGGTTGAAAACCAAAATGACGGTGAAAAGACCGTTGAACTATCTAAGAAAATCAGACCCCATCTTAAGGATATCGAAGGCGATTTAAAACAAGAATTTATCGATCTTGCGCCTTACATTGTTAAACAATCTAACTGGATTTTCGGTGGCGATGGCTGGGCGTATGATATCGGCTTTGGCGGATTAGACCATGTCATTGCGAACCGTGATAATGTCAACATTTTAGTGCTTGATACTGAAGTGTATTCAAATACAGGGGGACAATCATCTAAAGCAGCCGCAGCAGGATCAATTGCTCAGTTTACCGCAGCCGGTAAGAGTGGTAAGAAAAAAGACCTTGCAGCGATTGCAATGAGTTATGGCCATGTATATGTCGCTCAAGTATCTCATGGGGCCAACCAACAACAAGTCTTAAAAGCCATCAAAGAAGCAGAAGCGTATGATGGTCCAAGTATTGTTGTGGCATATTCTCCATGTATTGCGCATAAAATTAAAGGGGGTCTTGGACAATCAGCAATGCAAGCAAGACTCGCAACTGAAAGTGGCTATTGGCCAACCTTTAGATATGACCCAACTTTAGAAGCGAAAGGGAAGAATCCGTTCCAATTAGATTCTAAAGCCCCTAAATGGGAGAAATATGAAGAGTTTTTAAGTAATGAATCCCGTTATGATCAGCTCAAAGATATTAACCCAGAAAAAGCCAATGAACTATTAGCCGCAAACAAACGCGATGCGAAACGTCGCTATCAAATGTACAAACGTTACGAAGCGATGGATTTCTCAGAGCCAATTGAATAACCCTAAGCATCCTCAATTTTGGGGATGCTTTTTTTGTGTAAAGCTTTTCATAGATTCCCTTAAAAGGCTTGAAATTTTTATGTTTAGCATATATAATATTATGATATATTAAATAGATTTGAAAAGAGTGATTATCATGTTGTTGAGTATGAACCCAAATGTTGACATCAATTATATACTGCAAAGTTTAGGGCTAACGATTTTATTCGTTGGTTTAATTGGTTTTGAAAGACAACGCCGAAATAAAATTGCAGGATTAACCACCCATTTATTGGTCGCAATTGGTGCTTCAGGGTTAACCATTGCCCAACAAATGATGGTTCAAGATGCGATTGCGTTCGTCCAATCCAATCCTGATATGTTAGAACATATGACCATTACGATAGAAAGACAACGTGTCGTTGCGCAGATTGTCTCAGGGATTGGGTTTTTAGGAACCGGTGCAATTTTAAAAACCAATGGCTACATTAGCGGTTTAACCACCGCATCCACCCTTTGGATCAGTGCCATTATAGGGATTATTTTTGGGTATGGCATGTATGTCTTAGGGATTGCGCTTAGTTTGATGACGTTATTTGTATTAACAATTATCAAAAATGTAATCAGACACAATGTAGAAGAACTTCATTAAAAGCCTTTAAAAGGCTTTTTTTATGGATTTTACATCATTGGATTTAATCGATCGTTATCTGTATTACAAAAAGAATACGCATTATTTAAAAATATGGTCATATTACTCGCATTATTTTATCAAATAATATAAAATGGTGGTTGAGTTTAAGGAGGTAATGTTATGCCAACATTAAAAATAGAAAACTTGTACGCCCAAGTAGATGATCAAGAAATCTTAAAAGGCGTCAATTTAGAAATAAAAGGGGGCCAAACCCATGCGATTATGGGGCCTAATGGAACAGGGAAATCAACCCTTGCGTCTGTTATTATGGGGCACCCACGTTACACTGTGACAAAAGGAACCATCACCTTAGATGGTAAAAATTTATTAGACATGTCAACCGATGAAAGAGCGAGGGCAGGTCTATTTTTAGGAATGCAAGCGCCACAAGAAGTCCCTGGTGTGACCAACAGTGATTTCATTAAAACAGCGATGAATGCACGGTTAGAAGAAGGCGAAAACGTCTCTTTATTTAAATTTATTCGTGAATTTGACCAAGCGGTCGCTAAACTTAAAATGCGTGAAGATTTGCCTCACCGTTATTTAAATGATGGGTTTTCTGGGGGAGAGAAAAAACGCAACGAGATATTGCAAATGAGAATGCTTAAACCATCCATCGCAATTTTAGATGAAATTGATAGTGGACTTGATATTGATGCCCTTAAAACGGTCGGTGACAATGTTACCGAAATGCAAACCGATGATCGCGGATTTTTATTAATTACGCACTACCAAAGATTGCTTGATTACATCAAAGCAGACACTGTACATGTTATGATGCAAGGGCGCATTGTAAAAAGCGGAGACATTTCACTGGTTAAAAAAATTGATCAGGACGGGTATGATTGGATCAAAGAAGAAGTCGGCATTGAAGATGAAAGAGTCGTGCCTGAAAATGATTCAGAAGAACAATCTATGCTTGGAAGTTGTGCAACACGCGAGGCTTTAGAAAAATAATGCCTTTAGAAAAACAGACATTTCCATCAAACATCCGTCCATTAATAGAAGACTTACAAAACGTTATCGTTGTTAAAGATAACCTTGTCTTACAAAATACCCTTTCAAGTGACCAACTTAGTATTCAGTTTACACCTTATGAAAAAGCAAATGTAAATGCATTTAAAAACGATGATCCTGTCGTTAAAGAAAATTTAAAAAATCTAGAAGAAACACTGAAGATTGTTATTCATAAAAACCAATCAATTGAAACCCCGATTAATCTTTTTATCATTGCGAATGATAAAGCGTTAGTGGCTCATACAGCCATTGAAGTACAAGAAAATGCAAGCGCACAAATTCGTGAATATATTTATACAGACAGTGGTCAAACCATTAATTATTTATCCCAAACAAATGTTTTAAAAAATGCCAGTTTAAATTATATTGCGATTGCAAACTTAGATAAAACAAGCGTTTCAGCAATTAATCGTCAAGCATTGGTAGAAGCCAATGCAAAACTCTACATGAAAACAGCTCAATTAGGAGATGGGAAGACTTCTCAAAAAGCTGATGTTGATTTAATCGGACCCTTTGCCTACGGTGATATAAAAACCGTAGCGGTTTCCTCAGACACACAAGAAGTTGTGATTCATAGCAATGTCGAACATATGGCTAAAAACACTGAAGGATTAATTGAACATTATGGGGTTGCCGCAGATGAGAGTTTCTTAGTATTTGAAGGCACAGGAAAAATCCACAAAGGCATGAAACAAAGCATGGCGCATCAGCATAATAATGGTGTGGTGCTGGGAAATCATGCAAGATTGGATGCCAATCCCTTACTGTTAATCGATGAATACGATGTCGAAGCATCACATGGGGCTGCGATTGGTAGAATTGACGAAGAACAACTTTATTATTTAATGAGTCGTGGATTAAGCGAAAAAGATGCTCAACGTCTAATCATTAACGGTTTTTTAGCTCCCCTAAAAGACTTAATGGACAACGAAAAACTTAAAGATTATATTCAAAACCTATTAGAAAACAAAACTCGCTAAGGAGTGATTATGTGGCGCTTTTAAATGTTAAAGATGCGTTTACGCTTTTTGAAAATGACGATGTTGCCTATTTAGATACCGCCGCATCATCACTAACCCCAAAAACGGTTACGAACGCACTCAATTGGTATTATGAAACCCATAGCGTTAATGTGCATAGAGGGGTTTATCGTTTAAGTTATGAAGCGACCAAACGCTACGAAGCATCGCGTGAAAAAATCGCTTCGTTTATCAATTGCGCGTTTGAAAACATTGTGTTTACCAAAGGCGCTTCAAGTGCTTTAAATTTAGTCGCCTTAAGTTATGGCGCTCAAAATATAAAAGCCGGCGATGAAATCATCGTTAGTGAACTTGAACATCATTCAAGTCTATTGCCGTGGCAAAATATCGCGCGTTTAAAAGGCGCTAAGTTAAAATATGTACCACTTAATAAAGAAGGGCGTATTACGGTTTCAAACTTTAAAAAAGTGTTAAGCGATCAAACCAAAGTGGTTGCTTTAACCCATGTCAGTAATGTAATGGGGTATATAACCCCTATAGAAGCCATCACAAAATTGGCCCATGAAAAAGGGGCAATTGTAAGTTTAGATGCTGCGCAAAGCGCCCCCCATATTAAAATAGATGTGAAGCGTTTAGATGTTGACTTTTTAGCCTTTAGCGGTCATAAAGTATTAGGCCCAACAGGCGTTGGTATCCTTTATGGGAAGTTAGAGCTATTAAAGGAAATGGAGCCCCTTGAATATGGTGGCGATATGATCGATGAAGTCAACTTATATGAATCAACCTATAAAGACGCCCCTTATAAATTTGAAACAGGGACCCCCCCCATTGCAAGTGCGATTGCATTAAAAGAAGCCATTGAATTCATTGAATCAATTGGGTTTGATGCGATACAAACACACGAAAAAACATTGCATGATTATGCCATCAAGGCCATCAAAGACATCGAAGGCGTAACGGTATATAATGCATCAAGTGAAACCGCGATTATTAATTTTAATTTAGATAATGTTCATCCGCATGATGTCGTCAGTTTTTTTGATGAAGATAACATTGCTTTAAGAGCTGGGCATCATTGTGCACAGTTAGTGATGAAATATTTAAATGTTAACGCAACCTTACGCGCATCGTTTTATATATACAATGATTTAGACGATGTCAACCGATTTATAAACAGCATTAAAAATGCAAGAAAGTTTTTCACAGAGGTTGGATTTTAGGAGTGTTTATTTATGAGTGACTTAAAAAACTTATACCGTCAAATTATTATGGAGCATTATAAAAACCCTAGAAATAAAGGGTTAACAGAGGATGAAACATTTATAAGCGAACATATTAAAAATCCTTCTTGCGGTGATGATATAACCATCCAAACCAAAGTTGAAGATGGTGTTGTAAAAGCGATTAAACATGATGGGACAGGCTGTTCAATCTGTTGTTCAAGTGCGTCTGTATTATCAGAACTCTTAAAAAACAAATCGGTTGAAGACGCCTTAAAACTAAGCGATAACTATGTCAAAATGGTTAAAGATGAACCATTCGATGAAGCCTTAGATTTTGAAGATGCCTGGGCTTACATTGGCATTAAAGATTTTCCAGCAAGACAAAAATGCGCAACGATTGCATTTAAGGCATTTGAACAAACTCTCAAAACCAAAAAGTAGGTGTAAATATGAGTAGTGATCAAACCAAAAAAGAAATAGAACGTATTATAGGGGACTATAAATACGGCTTTAAAACCGAAACCAAAAGTGTCATGGATACAGGAAAAGGATTAAATGAAAAAATTATCCGTGAAATTTCAAGCATCAAAGGCGAACCACAGTGGATGCTTGATTATCGTTTGGATGCGTATAAGAAATTCAAGTCGATTGAAAACCCAACGTGGGGTCCAGATTTATCAAAAATTAATTTTGAGGACATCACGTATTATGTTAAACCTTCAGATCGTATGGAAAAATCATGGGATGATGTTCCCAGTGAAATTAAAGATACGTTTGATAAATTAGGAATCCCAAAAGCAGAACAAGAGTTTTTAGCTGGTGTTGGGGCCCAATTTGAAAGCGAAGTGGTTTACCATTCTAGTATCAAAGAACTAGAAGACCAAGGCGTCATATTCACTGATACCGACACGGCATTAAAAGAATATCCTGAATTATTTAAAGAATATTTTGCGAAAAGCGTGCCTTCAGATGATAATAAATACGCCGCTTTAAATGGCTCTGTTTGGAGTGGAGGATCATTTATCTATGTCCCTAAAGGGGTCAAAGTGGAAAAACCGCTCCAATCATACTTCAGAATTAACTCTGAACAAATGGGGCAATTTGAAAGAACATTAATCATCGTCGATGAAGGTGCTTCTTTACATTATGTAGAAGGCTGTACAGCGCCAATATATACAACCGATTCGCTGCATGCTGCGACGGTTGAGCTCTTTGTTAGAAAGGGCGGCCATGCTAGGTATACAACGATTCAAAACTGGGCAGCCAATATTGTTAACTTAGTCACAAAACGTGCCATTGTTGAAGAAGATGCGCATATGGAATGGGTGGATGGAAATATTGGCTCAGGCATTAATATGAAATATCCTTCATGTATTTTAAAAGGCGACCGTGCCAAAGGGACAACCATTTCCATCGCGTTTGCCGGAAAAAATATGCACCAAGATACTGGGGCGAAAATGATTCATTTAGGAAAAGATACCACCAGTTCAATCGTTTCTAAATCGATGAGTGCCAAAGGTGGAAAAGTGAATTATCGCGGAATGATTCACCATACCAAAGGTGCGACGGGGGCGAAGAGTAATGTCGAATGTGATACCATCATTTTAGATGATGCGTCTTTTTCAGACACCTTGCCTTACAACATTGTAAAAAATAATCTAGCAACCGTTCAACACGAAGCAAGTGTTTCAAAAGTAAGTGAAGAACAGCTCTTTTATTTAATGAGTCGTGGCTTAAGTGAAGAAGAAGCGACTGAAATGATTATCATGGGCTTTATTGAGCCATTCGCAAAAGAATTGCCAATGGAATATGCCGTTGAATTAAACCAACTGATTAAATTAGAGATGGAAGGTTCAATCGGATAAAATATCCCTCTTTGAACACCTGTTCAAAGAGGGGTTTTTAATTTTGTTTTTCGTTTAAATGCTTTAAAAAAGCATTCTTATCATGTATAATTATCATGGTATAGACACTAGATATAAAGGAGAATAAAACATGGAAAAAAGTATTAACGCGATACGATTTTTAGGGCTTGATATGGTTGATGAAGCCGCTTCAGGGCATCCTGGGATAGTCTTAGGTGCAGCGCCTATCATGTATCAATTATTTACCAAACATTTAAAACATAATCCACAATCATCCAAATGGTTTGATAGAGATCGTTTCATCTTATCGGCTGGTCATGGAAGTGCTTTGCTTTATGCGACCTTACACTTTTCAGGGTATGATGTTTCAATGGATGATTTAAAACAATTTAGACAAATTGGCTCAATCACCCCAGGGCATCCAGAATATGGGGATACCGATGGTGTAGAAGCAACCACTGGTCCACTTGGCCAAGGGATTTCAAACGCCGTTGGTATGGCTTTAGCAGAAAAGCATTTACGAAATACATATAATAAAAAATCTTTAAAAGTTGTTGATCACTATACCTATACATTGGTAGGCGATGGCGACTTACAAGAAGGCGTTGCCCTTGAAAGTATGTCTTTAGCGGGCCATTTAAATTTAGAACGTTTAATCGTATTGTTTGATTCAAATGACATTCAACTTGATGGGCCGACTTCTGATGCCTATAGTGATGATATGAAACAAAAAGTCTTATCGATGAACTGGGATTATCAACGGGTTGAAGATGCCAATGATTTAGACGCATTAGATGAAGCCATTGAAAACGCTAAAAAAAGCGATAAACCAAGCTTTATTGAAGTGAAAAGTATTATTGGCTATGGTTCAGACGTTGCAGGGACTTCAAAAGCACATGGAGCCCCAATTGGAAAAGAAGCGACACAAGCGTTAAAAGAAAAATGGAATTTTAATCATGAACCATTCGATATTCCAGCGTCTGTTTATGAAGATTTCACTTCAAAAATTCAACCGCGCAGTGAAGACTTAGAAAACGATTGGCGGGCAACGATGGATGAGTATTCTGAGTTGTTCCCAAAAGAATTTGAAACCCTTTCTGATATGATTGAACAAACCTTGCATGTTGATTTTGATAAATTATTAAAGCATCCAGACATCGGACATTCCGAAGCAACAAGAGGGGCGGTTGGAAATGCTTTAGCGATTTTATCGGATGCATTGCCACAAATGATTGGTGGGTCTGCAGACCTTTCAGGAAGCACTAAAGTTAAAGGGAATGATGGTAACTTTACGAAAGAAAATCCTAAAGGAAGAAACATCAATTTTGGCGTTCGCGAACACGCCATGGCAGCCATTACAAACGGGCTTGCGCTCCATAACTTAAAAGCATTTGCGGGCGGATTTTTCATCTTCTCAGATTACATGAAGCCAGCCATTCGCTTAGCCGCTTTAAGTCATATTCCGTCTGTCTTTATTTTTACTCACGATAGTGTAGCCGTTGGAGAAGATGGGCCAACCCATGAACCCATAGAACAACTAGCAGTATTTAGAAGTACGCCAAACCTTATTACCATGCGCCCTGCCCATAGTGGTGAAGTCCATCATGCGCTACGATTTGCGTTCAGTCAAACCAAAAAGCCTTCGGCTTTAGTTTTAACGCGTCAAAATGTTGACGTTAAACACGTTGTTTCTTACGATGAGTTTATCAAAGGTGCGTACGCAGTGAATGACATTAAAGATCCTGATGGTATCATTATCGCAACAGGGAGTGAAGTCTCACTCGCCATTGATGCGGCACAAGCGTTAGAAGATGAAGGAAAGAAAGTGCGCGTCATCAGTATGCCTTCAATGGAACTATTCGAAATGCAAAGCGACAAATATAAAGAAAAAATCTTACCTAGCAACTTAAAAGATAAAACCTTAGCTTTAGAACTTGGTAGCCCACAACTGTGGTATCAATACGCTAAAGATGTTATTGGAATGACGACCTTTGGTAAAAGTGGTAAGGGCGATGAAGTGGTTCATTCCTTCGGATTCACAAAAGAAAATGTTGTCAAACGATTTTTATCACTCTAAAAAAGCGTAGCCATCGGCTACGTTTTTTTTAGGTGAAATTTAATAGAATTTGATAAAGGAGAGCCTATGATTCTTTATATTAAGCCAAGCTTTGAAGGCATTACCGTGTATAAAAACAAAGACCGTATTATATTTAAAGGGAGTATCCAAAAATATTTAAACGTTTTATTAACCCCATGGCTCACGACTTTTAAAGGCAGAGTTGAATATTTAAAAAAACAAAGTGGCTTTAAGCGAAATATTCCATGGTATATCGATCATAAAACGTGTTTCATCACCACAGAAAACATTCGTACGTTAGAAGGAGAAATCCTCAATGTTTGTGCAATTTATAAAATCGAAGCAACCCATAAAAATCAAACAAAAATCATTTTTACGAACTTAGAAAGCATCGTTATCAATAAAAAGTTTTCAACCGTAAAAAATCGAGTCGCTAAAGCACAACAATTATGTAAAGATGTAAAAAATAATTTTGAATGAAAACGTTTTATATAAAAGAAAGCGCTTTAAGGTCCATGGTTTAAGTGCAAAGTTGTATATTATCTAGTATAATATGTTTGGAATTAATCATTCAGCTATAAAGGAGAATGTAATAATGGCAAAGAAAACTATTCACGATATTAAAGTTATGGGGAAGACTGTATTGGTTCGCGTTGATTTTAACGTGCCAATGCAAGAGGGTAAAATCACTGACGATAACAGAATCCGTCAAGCTTTACCTACCATCAACACACTCATCGATAATCATGGCAAAGTCGTTTTATTTTCACACTTAGGTAGAATCAAAGAAGAAGCAGACAAGGCAAAAAATTCATTAAAACCGGTTGCGGATAAACTAAGCGAACACTTAGGCCGCCCAGTAAAATTCATCCCTCACACAAGAGGGACTGAATTAGAAACGGCCATCGCTTCTATGCAAGCGGGCGATGTTTTAATGTTTGAAAACACACGTTTTGAAGATTTAGATGGCAAAAAAGAAAGCAAAAACGATAAAGAACTTGGTAAATACTGGGCGTCTTTAGGAGATGTTTTTGTGAATGATGCGTTTGGAACAGCGCACCGTGAACATGCGTCGAATGTAGGCATCGCAAATAACAGTGAAGAAGTCGCAGCTGGGTTATTGTTAGAAAAAGAAATTAAGTTTATCGGTGGTGCTGTTACGTCACCACAAAGACCATTTTACGCGATATTAGGGGGCGCAAAAGTATCCGATAAAATTGGGGTTATTGAAAACCTACTTGAAAAAGCAGACAAAGTTTTAATTGGTGGCGGTATGAGCTACACGTTTATGAAAGCTCAAGGCTATGAAATTGGAACCTCTTTAGTCGAAGACGATAAACTTGATTTAGCGAAGCGTTTATTAGAAAAAGGCAAAGATAAACTTGTGCTACCAACCGATTTTAAACTGACCAAAGCATTCAAAGAAGATGCGCCTTATCGTGAAGGGCGTTTTGATGACTTTAAGAAAGATGAAATGGGTCTCGATATTGGCTCTGAGACACTCGCGCATTACAAAAAATTACTTGAAGAAGCGAAAACGGTTGTATGGAATGGACCCGTTGGAGTGTTCGAATTTGAACAATTTGCCAAAGGGACATTGGGTATTTTAGAAACATTGGCTTCTTTAAAAAATACCACAACAATCTTAGGCGGTGGCGATAGTGCCGCAGCCGCAATCTCATTAGGGTATGAAGAAAAAATCACGCATATCTCTACGGGTGGTGGGGCTTCCCTTGAGTATTTAGAAGGTAAAAGCTTACCGGGTATTAACGCTGTGGACGACAAATAAGGAGTAATAAGATGAAAAAACAAATTGTAATCAATAGTACCGTAGGCCTTCATGCACAACTTGCTGCTAAGTTGGTAGATATTACCAGTGCTTATCATGCGGAAGTTCGCATTGAATACGCGGATCAAACCGTTGATGCGAAAAGTGTATTAGGCTTAATGAGTTTAGCAGTCCCTAGCGGTGAAAATGTAAATGTAATCGCTGAGGGCGAAGATGCTGAAGAAGCAATTTTTGAAATTGAAAAATTATTAGAATAAGGGGACTTAAAAAATCATGCGAAAACCTATTATTGCTGGAAATTGGAAAATGCATAAAACCCGCGATGAAGCACTTCAATTTTTATATAATGTAAATTTAGAAGTGCCAAACAAAACGTACGTTGAAACCGTGGTATGTGCACAAGCTCCAGTATTAAGAGATCTTGTCAAAAGACAAGGTGAAAATCTGCGCATTGGTGCACAAACAATGCACGCTGAAACCGATGGCGCCTTCACCGGTGAAATCTCAGCCGCGTTATTAGAAAACATCAATGTTGATTATGTAATTATCGGTCATTCTGAAAGACGTGAATATTACAACGAAACCGATGAAACAGTGAATAAAAAAATTCATCAAGCGTTTAGATATGACATTAAACCGATTGCTTGTGTTGGAGAAAGCTTAGACATTCGAGAAGCAGGCAACACAGATTCATATGTTGAGACGCAAACGCAAAAAGCGTTAAAAGGCTTAAGCGATGAACAAGTCAAATCATTAATCATTGCCTATGAACCAATTTGGGCCATAGGAACGGGGAAAACTGCAACCCCAAAAGAAGCAAACGACGCAATCAAAAACATTAGAAATACAATCACACAAATGTATGATGCGGGCGTGAGTGAGCAAGTGAGAATTCTTTATGGAGGCAGTGTGAAACCTACGAACATTGAAGAATTGCTTCAAGAAAGCGACATTGATGGCGCTTTAGTCGGTGGCGCAAGCTTAAATGCGAATGATTACTTAGCTTTAGTGAATGCGGCTTATAAAAAAGTTACTGAATAATGCATAGAGTGATGCCAAAAGCATCACTCTTTTTTTTAGTTATTTGCATAAAAAAAACCAACCCGAAGGTTGGTTTATCGAAAT
>CAYZOR010000026.1:0-15797 GCA_964479895.1 uncultured Candidatus Izemoplasmatales bacterium
CAATTAACAACCATGAATTAAGTGAAAAAGCCCTTGATGAAAGTTTAAAACCGGTCTTCAATTTACACGATAAAGTTAAGCAGATTGAGCCTTTAGAATCGATTGATTTAGATAAACACCATAGCGTCGCAAAAGAAGTCGCTGAAGAATCCATTGTTTTATTAGAAAACGATGGTATTTTACCGCTTAATTCAACAGATTATGCCTATGGTATCGTTGGTGAATTTGCGAAAAAACCACGTATTAATGGTGGGGGAAGCGCTACCGTTAAACCCTATATTCAGGAAAATGCGTTTGAAGCCTTTGAAAAAACATTTGAAACCTTAGCGTATGCAAAAGGGTATGAAGAAAACGAAACCAATGAATCGTTATTGGAAGAAACGAAGCGTGTTGCACGTCAATCAGATGTAATCTTTTTCTTTACCGGGACGACTGAGTCTATTGAAACCGAAGGAAAAGATAGAGAACACATGAATATTCCTAAGGGACATCAAAAAGTGTTTGATGCGATTAAGTCAGTGACTGATAATATCGTTGTGATTTTAAGTAACGGAAGTGCTTTAGACCTTAGAAAAATTCAACCACATTCTAGAGCGATTTTAGAAGCGTGGTTTTTAGGTGGTGCTTCAGGCGAGGCTTTAGCGAAAATTATAACAGGCAAGGTTAATCCTAGTGGGAGACTGCAAGAAACATTCCCTTATAAATTAGAACATACCCCGCATTATGGGACATTTCCGCCTTTAGTCGAGGTTGATTATCATCAAGATTTAATTATGAATGGATACCGTTATTACGATACCCACGATTATGAAGTTGCTTATCCATTCGGGTATGGTCTTGGGTATGCGGATATTCGATATGAAAATGTCTCCTATAATTTTGATGAAACAAACCAACCCCCATTAAGCATTACAATAAATTTAAAGAACTATAGTGATTTAGGTGGATATGAAGTGATTCAGTGTTACATTGGGTCATCGGTTGATTATTTGATAAAGCCTAAAAAAGAACTTAAAGCGTTTGAAAAAGTATACGTGCCTGCTAAATCGACAAAAAAAGTGACATTACCCCTTTCTTTAGAGGCTTTTGAAACGTATGATCCGATGACTAAAGATTTTGTTGTATACAATGGAGACTATACAGTAAGTGTTGCGAAAAATGTAAGAGATATTAGCGATCAAAAGAAAATAACTATTTCAAAACAATCAACGTATCAACCATTAATCACAATGGATTATCCAATCCGATTTTTAGAGATGTTTTATAAAGATTGGTATGACTATATTGTTGCAAATTACCGTGAGTTATGGTGGCATGAAAACGAAGAGCCAATATGGAGAATTTTAGACCGATACAAACGCCATAAAAATATTAAAGATGAAGATATGAATGCTTTAATAAGCGACTTAAAATCAGATTTAAAGGCGCATTAATTTCAGTTTAAACTTCCCACATGAATGATTAGCATTTAACCCAAGGCTTTCTTTAATTTGTGGTATAGATGTGATATAATTTTCCTGTTGATATGAACGATTTTATTAGAACGCAATTACTGGAGGCTTTTCATGGGAAAGACAATTTACGATATTGCCAAAGAATTAAACGTTGCCCCATCAACGGTTTCTAAAGCATTAAATGGCAAATCGGGAATTAGTGATAAGACAAGAGAAAAAATCTTAAAGTATGCCGAAGAAGTAAGGTATTATGCGAATTATAACGCGTCTAAATTAAAGATGAAAAAAAGCTTCTCAATTGGGGTGGTTTATTCTGAAGATTTAGACATCGGATTAGAACACTTTTTCTTCTCAAGTATCTTACAAAACTTTAAAACCTATGTGGAATGCGAAGGGTATGAAATCACCTTTGTAATAACCAATCTTGGAAACCGGAAAATGACATATTTAGATTTTTGTAGACAAAAAAACGTTGAAGGGGTTCTTATTTTAACGAGCTATGAAAATGATCCTTATTTAGAAGAATTGGTTGAATCTGATATTTACTGTGTCACCACGGACCTTTATCATGAAAACTTGTATACAGTGATTAGTGATAATATCAAAGGCTCACACTTGGCGGTTGAGCATTTATATCAAAACGGGCATCGAAAAATAGGACACGTCAGTGAACAAACTTTATCCTTGGCTGCGAGTGAACGTATGACTGGCTTTAAAGATTCGATGCAAAAATTTGGTTTAAATATCAATGAAGATTATATATTTCACACCAAAGCTTACGCTTTTGAAGATGGGTATGAAGTAGGGAAAGCCTTTTTAGCGTTAAAAGAATATCCAACCGCGATGTTTGTGGTTGCCGATATTGTTGCCTTGGGATTTATAAGAGCGTTAAAAGATGGCGGATTAAAAGTTCCTGAAGATGTTTCTGTTATTGGGTTTGATGATATCCCATTTGCCTCACACTTTGACCCACCCTTAACAACCATTTCCCAGGACGCTAAAACAATTGGCCAAACTGCGGGTAAAGTTTTGCTTAAACAAATTCAAAATAAAGCAGAAAATTGGAGTGGAATTTATAAAGTTCCAGTCACTTTAAAAGAAAGAAATTCAGTAAAGACCCTTAAACAGTAGCTTTTAAGCTATTGTTTTTTTTAGAAAAAAACGAAGGAAAGAAAACCTTTACGGAAACCGATTTTTATATTATAATACCTGTATGTTAAGGCTTGCATTTTTTTAGAAAATGCATCAATACAAGGTAGAATGGAGTATATTTATGAGTGTTAAATTAGCATTAAAGGGCGATGGGACTTTCCGTATTAAGAATGTTGATCACATGAGTCAAACATATTTTCCCTTATGCAATTATCAATCATTAAAAAGTTCAATAACGCCATCTTTAAGTGGCGATATGAATATTGATCAAAATAGTTTTTTATTGCTACCGACATCGGTAGAGGATTTAGAAAACTCATTAATGAAACGCCATGTGTTTTTTAGAATCAATGATTCATTCACATGGAGCATCAATGGACAAACCCCCTATCAATTGTTAAATAAAGACACCGTCGACTTACATGGTGAATTTTTGATTCATCATATAAAAAGAGAGAATGATTTATTTACATGCGATATTGAAAGTTTTGTTCCGATGAATAAACAATTTCAAGAGTTGCATAAAATTACCATTAAAAATAAACATCAAGACCCTTTAAAACTCAAAAGCGTTGTTGGGATTCCAATCTATGGGCGATCGGCTGAAAATATTAGGGACCATAGACATGTTACATCGCTTTTGAATAGAATCCATATTAAAGAAAACGGAATCGTGAATCATCCCACGTTTTCCTTTGATGAAAGAGGTCATTTATTAAACGATTATAAGTATGGGGTTTTCACGCACACAACGCATCACAGTCGTGTAAAAAATTATTTTCCCACGCTAGAAGAATTTAGTGGAGAATCGTCTAACTTATTAGATCCATTGGCGGTGAAACAAGAGATTTCTACAGCTTATAAACCGGGCGATCAAGTTGACGGTTATGAAGCAATCGCTGGTTTAGAATATGATTCAATCACACTAAAAGAAAACGAATCCTTTTCGATGGTTATATCGCTTGCAATCGATAAAAGGGATGACGTGATGGAATCCATTAGTAAAACTGACCTTAAAGCGTATGAAGCATTAAAGAAAGAAACCAAAGATTTTTGGAAAAAGGAATTATCAACGCTTACGTTTACCTTTTCAAATGAAACACTGAATGGATGGTTGAAATGGGTATCCCTCCAACCAACCTTAAGAAGGGTGTATGGAAATTCTTTTATGCCTCATCATGATTATGGTCGTGGTGGCAAAGGGTGGCGTGACTTATGGCAAGATCTTTTAGCCCTCATTTTAACGAAACCAGGTGACGTTAGAGCGTTGTTAATCAATAATTTCAATGGGGTTAGAATTGATGGGTCAAACGCTACAATAATAGGCGATCAAGTTGGTGAATTTTTAGCGGACCGTAATCATATTACCCGCATATGGATGGACCATGGTGCTTGGCCGTTATTAACCACCAAACTTTATATTGACCAAATGGGAGATATTGATTTGTTGTTTGAAGAAGTTGGGTATTTTCAAGATCAGTTTACCCATTACACCAAACAAACCAACTCCAAACTTTTAAATAAAGAAAACAGTTTAAAAACCACTTCTTTTAACCCCTATAAAGGGAGTGTATTAGAACATTTAATCATTCAAAACTTAGTCCCTTATTATAATGTAGGGGCACATAATAATTTAAGAATAGAAGATGCTGATTGGAACGATGGATTGGACATGGCAAAAGAAAAAGGAGAATCAGTCGCCTTTACCTCTTTTTATGGACAAAATCTCATCGAACTAGGCGAACTTTTAGAAAAGCTTCATGCTAAAGGGTATGAGAGTGTTAAAGTGTTTAAAGAGATGGAAATTCTCTTAAATGCAATTGATGCAAATGATGTTGGGGCAAAACATCAACGCTTAACCACTTATTTTGATTCTGTAAGTGAAACATTTAGTGGTGAAAGAATTGAGTTATCGAGTCTTAAACTTGCGAAAACACTCAAAGAAAAAGGACAAGACTTATTAAAACAAGTGCGACATAATGAATGGATGGAAAAAGGTGAAGACGGTTGGTTCAATGGGTATTATGATAATGATTCTAATGCTTTAGAAGATATTGAGAAAAAACATATGACGTTAACTGGCCAAGTGTTTTCTATTATGAGTGGTGCAGCCACAAACAAACAAGTCAAAACCATCATAGGTAGCGCTGATAGATATTTATATAACCCTGAGCTTGGTGGGTATTTATTAAATACAGATTTTAAAGAAGTTAAGACCAACATGGGAAGACTCTTTGGCTTTGCGTATGGCCATAAAGAAAACGGAGCTATGTTTAGTCATATGGCATTAATGTATGCCAATGCACTCTATAAAAGAGGCTTTGTCGAGGCTGGGTATAAGGTAATCCGTTCCATCTATGAACACAGTCTAGATATTAATCATTCAAAAATGTATCCTGGGATTCCTGAATACTTTAACAGAAGAGGGCGCGGCATGTATGCTTACTTAACAGGCTCTGCAAGCTGGATGGTTTTAACGATGGTGTGCGAAGTATTTGGCATCAAAAGTGATTTTGGATATGCTAAGTTTGAACCAAAATTACTTAAAGAACAATTCGAAAATCAAGATAATTTAAGCATTGAGACCCTTCTAAATGGTAAAAAAGTAACCATCACTTATCATAATCCTCATCATTTATCATTTGGTGAATATCAAGTTGAAGACGTTCTTGAAAACAACCAACCCATCGCGTTTGTGAAAACAGATTATGGGGTTAAATTAAAACAAAAAATAACTGAAAATTCCATAACAGTTATTTTAAATAAAAAGGTTTAAGAAAGTGAGATGTTACTATGGCAAATAAAGCGACGTTAGCGAGTAAACGTGCGAAGTATGGCTACATGTTTGTAGCTCCAATGCTTATCATATTCGTTATATTTAGTATTTATCCAATACTTTATACGCTTTATCTAAGTTTTACAGATTTTGGGGGATTTAGAGATCCTAAGTGGGTCGGATTTGATAATTACTCAAGGGTAATTTCTGATCCAACCTTTAGAGAAGCATTGGTTAATACTGTGAGAATTTGGGGAATCAATATCGTTGTGCAAGTAGGGCTAGCGTTTATATTGGTTATGATTTTTTCTGATTTACAATATAAGATTAAAGGGTTGAAATTTTTCCGTATTATATTTTACTTACCCAACCTTATAGCGGCTGCGTCGGTTGCGTTAATCTTTCGAATGATGCTTAATACAGATTATGGTTTATTGAATACAATATTGTTAAGATTAAATCTTATAAGCAGCTCTGTGCGTTGGTTAGAAGGAACGATGTTGGCACAAATTTCAGTAGCTAATATTCAAACATGGATGTGGTTTGGAAATTCCTTTATTCTTTTTATGGCTGCGATTCAAGCTGTGAATAAAGAAGTGATTGAAGCTTCAGTAATTGATGGGGCGAGTCGCCTTCAGATGATGCGCTTTGTTAAGCTACCCTTAATCAAACCAATCATTATTTATGTAGGGGTTACTTCTCTTATTGGGGGCCTTCAGTTGTTTGATGTTCCTTACTTAATCACTGATGGTAGGGGGGCACCTTCAGGGTCGCTCAGAACGGTAATTGTCTATTTATTCAATCACGCATTCACCTATAATAACTTCGGGTACGCATCAGCCATTGCGTTTGTTTTATTCCTTATTGTAATGGTTGTATCAGGTATTTTTGTAACCATTATGAAACGTGAAGAAATTAAAGCGTTCTTGAAGAAAAGAAAGCAGGCTAAACTATGAGTTTTAATTCTATCAGTAGAATCTCTGGAAAGATGAGTCGAAAAGAAAAAGTGAAAGAAACTTCAGTATATACTTCGATTTATATATTTTTAGGATTTTTGATTTTAATTAGTGTGGTGCCTTTTATTTTAGTTATGATGAATGCGACACGTACAGGGAATGCGATTGTTAGTAATCCTTTGTCATTGTTCCCAGGGGGGGCATTAAGAGAAAACTGGACGCTTTTAATGAACCGTACCAATATTGTGAGAGGGTTCTTTAATTCAACATTTGTTTCTGTAACATCGACCTTTTTAAGTGGATACTTTGGTGCATTAACGGCTTATGGATTCTTTGCGTATAAGTTTAAAGGGAATAAACCATTATTTGTTTTTATCATAATTTTCTTAATGGTACCGCCTCAGTTAGCGTTTTTAGGGTTTTATCAGTTTATGGCGAACTTAGGATTTGTGGATACGTTTATCCCTTTAATTGTTCCCATGATTGCGAATATAGGAACCATCTTCTTCTTAAGACAATATGCTGAAGGGGTTATTCCTAAAGTAATGTTAGAATCGGCGCGTATTGATGGGGCCAAAGAATACTATATCTTCCATAAAATCGGAATTCCTATGTTAATGCCAGGGATTGCGACCATGTCAATCTTTACTTTTATTGGGTCATGGAACAACTATTTAATGGCTAGAATTATGCTTAATTCTCCGAGACTCTTTACATTACCCCTTCAAATTGCAAATCTAAGAGCAGGGAATCTATGGGTCTATAATCAAGGCGCGATCTATTTAGGACTCGCGGTTACTATTTTCCCAATTGTTTTATTCTTTATTATCTTCTCTCGCTACTTAGTAGATAGTATCGCTGCAGGATCGGTTAAAGGCTAGCCATTATGAAAGGGTCACTGAATCGAGTATTTGTTGTTTTTGAAATCATTTTAAGCGTTGCGATTGCGAATATCTTGTTAGTATTTGGATCAATAATGAGTGTATTCGTTTTATTTCCTGTCCTTTTAGTCAGCACTATTTATTATTTAAGAAACATGTATATTCATCGTGAATTTAGTGGCATTATTTATAGCTATATACAGTTTATAAAAGGAAACATAATAAAAACCTTTAAAATGCTATATTTGTTTGTATTATTTATAGGGTTGCTCATATTAAGCATCGTTTATTATAATCAAGTACTTTTTGAGCTTTTTCCTGATTTAATCATTGTTATCATATACTTGGTTCAAGCATTTATGGTATATCAAGCGGTAGGGGTCATGCTGGTAAGTAGTATTTTATATGCACAAAATCCGAAAACCCCTAATATGGAATTGTTAAATAAAGCATTCATCTTATTTAACGCTCACCCTATAAAAGGATTGGTATCCACCATATCTTTAGTCGTTGGTATGATATTTGTAGTTAGAATATTACCGTTTTCATACATGTTAGTCTTTCCCCTGGGATTGTTCTTCTTCTATGTAGTATTTTCGGATGTAATTGAAGGTAAGAATTATGTATAACAGCATATTTCTTATCTTTTTTTAACCGGTTTTTTAGGCTAAATAAAGGGATTAGAGAAACCCTTTTCTTATAGATAATTAAAAAGAAAAACCGATTTCTCTTGTAAACGTTCACATTTTCGTTTATAATGACGGTGGAAATCAAAAATACAGGAGGCATTATTTTAATTATGAAAAAATTATTAGCTTTATTTAGTGTTTCATTATTCGTATTTGGACTCGCTGCATGTGGTGGAAGCGAACTCGATGATGGCATCTTCGACGATCCAGATATTGATTATAGTGAAGAAACGTTAACCGTTTGGTCATTCACGGATGAATTGCAAGCAGAAGGTGACTTAGAATATTTTGAGCAAAATTACACAGGTGAAGGACAAAAATATGAAGGCATGGAAATAGAATATGTTGAGATTCCTACTGAAGACTATTTAACAACAATCCTGCCGACTTTAAGAACAGGCTCTGGTGCACCTGATGTGTTTACTGGTGAACTAGATATGCTTTTAAACTTTATGGAAGGTGGATACCTTGCGAATTTAGAAGCAATGATGGACAATGATGATGATGTGGATTTTGATGCAATGGAAGATGATTTCGTTGATTACATTTGGGAAGCAGGCATTGATCCTTATGATGATCATTTAAGAGCGTTATCTTGGCAAGTGACTCCAGGGGGGATTTTCTTCAAAACTGATATGGCTGAAGCTGTATGGGGCGATGAAGCAGGATTCCCAGATGAAGAACATGAAGACAATTATAACTTAGCGGTATCTGATTGGATGAGCGAAGAGAAATTCCATTCACTTCAAGCATTAATTGATTCAAGTGAAGAAGTGAAGGCATACAATGAAAACTGGAGATTATTCCCTAATGATGATGCCATTCGTTTCTTCTCACAAGAGACCAATGATGTTGAAAGTTGGTTAGCTGAGGATGAACTAATCAATGCAGATCGTATCTTAGCTGAAGAAGTGTATATGGACGCTGTTGCGGACTTATATGGTGAAAGCTTAGAAGATTCACTCACTGCGAATGTAGATGAGTGGTCAGGTGAATGGTTCCAAGGTATGGGCAAAGACTTTACTGCTGCGGATGGAACGACGTATCAAACCATGGCTTACTCACTTCCAACTTGGGGGTTATTCCATGTGTTAGATGGGTCTGTTGAACGTGTAGATTCAGACGGAAACACATGTGATCCTGATGGTGATGATTATTCAGAGTGTGAATACAAAGGGAACTGGGGAATGGCAAGTGGACCTAACAGTTATTTCTATGGTGGAACGTACTTAAGTATTTATCAAGGGTCAGATGTTAAAGAACCTGCTTATGACTTTGTTAAATCAATGTTATTCGATGATGAAAGAATGATTGAAAGAGCTGAAAACGGTGATGTATACGCTAGAGCATCAATCATGGAAGAAGTAACCGCTGATTATGAAGGGAATCCTATGCTTGGTGGAATTAACCATTATGATATCTTCTTAGAAGAAGCAAACCTTATTTCTCTTGATCATATTACAAACTATGATCGTACATTGGATGAAATTATGGGCGATACGGTGAACGATTATAAACAAGGAAACTTTGATTCTAAAGAAGAAGCATTTGCAAGCTTCTATCAAGAATTACAAAGTGCCCACCCAGAACTATATAGACCTGATGGGCTTCCTTACCAAGACTAATTAAATAAACTCATTATATAAAGGCTGAGGATTCGTTCTTTGGCCTTTATCTTTTATTAATATTTTAAAGGAGAAACTATGAAAAAAAATAATCAAGCAAACGCGTTAAAGATTTCCAAATTAGGATTTGGTGCATGGCCTTTAGGAAATACTTCGAAAGGGAAAACGATGAGCGAAGAAGAAGGCATTGAGTTGGTTCAAGCAGCGTATGAAAAAGGGATCACTGTATTTGATACCGCTCCAAATTATGCATATGGCAGAAGCGAAACAATTTTAGGGAAAGCCTTAAAAGCGTTTCGAGAAAATGTGTATATTAATACCAAGTTCGGTCATCATCCTGATGGCACTTTGGATTTTGATGAAGAAAAAATCTATGAATCGGTGAATGGAAGTTTAAACCGTTTACAAACTAGCTATTTAGATTCTGTTATCTTACACAATCCACCAAATGAGGTTTTGGAAGGAAAAACGAAACATTTTACCTATTTAAATGATCTTAAATCAAAAGCTATTGTTCATAGGATTGGGGTGAGCATCGATACTTTAGATGAGTTAAATAAAACGCTCAAACATTTAGATGTTGATGTCATTGAACTCTATTTTAATGTGTTTGCACAATCAACAAGGCATATGTTAAAAGAAGTTCAAGCCAACCATATCATGTTAATCATCAAAGTCCCCCTTGATTCAGGATGGTTAAGTGGAAAATACCATTCTACGATGACGTTTGATGATATTCGCTTAAGATGGAGTGAAACTGATAAGAAAAGACGTCACGATTTGGTTAAAAAATTAAAAACGATGGTTGATGATGATTATCTTGTGCCTTATGCTTTAGGATTTATTTGGTCTTATGAAGCTGTGAATACAGTCATTCCGGGCATTCGAAATAAGGAGCAGTTAAATGAACATTTAAAAGCTTCAGAATTTTCACTAAACAAATCACTGAAAACAAAGCTAGAAAATTTTTATGACCAACACCTTGCGAATACCCCTCTACCTTGGTAGGGGGGACCAATTAGTCATTAAAAAAGAGGCGTCTACTCCTTTATTACTGAGTAGCGCCTCTTTTTTCTTTAATAAGTTTATAGTAAAAATGAATTAATGTGTATATTAATATAATGCTATATATGAATAAAAGGGAGGCATATAAATTATATCCAGCTTCCGGTTGAATTATTGGGCTGAATAGAATCATAAAAACACAGCCTAAAGCGGTGATATAGGTAAATAAAACAAAACTATGTACCAAAGGGTTAATGGTGATTGCGTTCATTAAATTTTTAATGTTCAATGGTTCATTGTATGTTTTATGAATCATATTGTTAATGCGTTTACTTATAGGTTTAATCATGGTTAAGGAAGTCGCTAAAGATACAATGAGTAGTCTAATTAAAAGATGCGTATATGCAAATGTCCCTGTCTTTGGTGTGTCATACCCACTGATCATCATAAAATTATTAACTATAGTGATTGCTGCAAAACCTAATGCTATATGAACAATGATACTTCCGTTCATATACCATTCAACAATCGCTTGGGTATTTAATGATGTGTAGCGTTTGAGTAAAAAATATAAAACATGTACAAAAATAACAATAACATACACATAAACAATACTCATTACCCCATCGATATACGCATCAGGATGGGGAGTGTTAAACAATGATCCAACAAAAACGATAGTTAATATTCCAAGCACTAAACTCGTAAATATTATGGCATGTTTACATACTGTTTTGAAAAATATATTCATAAAAACCCCCATAAATGTAATGTACACACTAATTGTATGCTTTATACATCTAAATGGTCAATATAAATTTGATTAATTTTTACAAATATCTATGATATATTAAAGGCATACTATAAAAAGGTGTGATATGGATGATTAAAAAGATTTTAGACCAACTTGATTTTAGTAAACCAGTGAATTTGAGCGAGTCAGATCAATCAAAAGGAGTCAATCCTCCTCCCCTATTTAAACCCTATGAAGGAAACGGTATTAAATTACCAAGCGTCGATACGTTTGAGTGGCCTAAAATGTCGTTAAAAGAAGCCATTGAATCCAGAAGTTCTCACCGGAAATATGTTTCAAAACCACTAAGTCTAAACGCGCTTAGCTATGCCCTACATTTAACGCAAGGTGTAAAAAAAGTCGTTAAAGACAAAGCAACTTTTAGAAATGTTCCATCAGCTGGTGCACGCCATGCAATAGAGACACTGGTATTGGTAAATCACTCAAATGATTTAGAGTTAGGATTATATGCTTATCTTCCAAAGTCACATGAACTCGTATTTTTAAAAGACTATGATTCTATTAAAGATAATCTTTTAAAAGGGTGTTTAAACCAACGAATGGTCTTGGATGCGTCTGTAAGTTTCTTTTATGTAGCTGATATTTATAGAATGGCTTATCGCTACGTGGAAAGAAGTTTAAGATATTTACATCTAGATGCTGGACATATCGTTCAAAATCTATATTTGGCCGCAGAATCATTAAACGCAAAAACCTGTGCAATCGGAGCGTTTGATGATGATACACTCAATGAAACTTTAGCTTTAAATAAAGAAAAAGAAACCGTGATTTACGTGGCGCCTTTAGGGTATAAATCGTTTGACGATGAAGAAATCATATAAATGCATAAAAAAGGCCTGAATTCAAAATTCAGGCCTTTTAATATTTACCAAATACTAACCATTTCATCCTTAGAAAGAAACATTGGGTCACTTTCTTTAATATTGTAATAATCTTGAAATTCTTCCATATTACGTAACTGCATATTTGCTCTTAAGATTGCTGGACCGTGAACGTCAACTTTTAATAACAATTGATTGAATTCTTTTGAAGATTTATTTCTCCAAACGCGGGCCCAGTTTTTAAAGAAATCATCTAAGTTATGGTCATTGTGTTTTTTGCTTGCTTCTAAAGCACATCTTAACCCGCCACTATCGGCGATGTTTTCTGAAACTGTGAGTTCACCATTACATGGTCCATACCCAGTTTCTACCCCATCAAACAATTCAATCATATCTTTTGATTTTTGTTTGAAAGCTTTTAAGTCAGATTCACTCCACCAGTTATTTAAAGAGCCTGTTTCATCAAACTTCGCACCGTTATTGTCAAACGCATGGGAGATTTCGTGGGCAATCACGGCACCAATCCCCCCAAAGTTTTCTGAAGGACTTTGGTTTAGACTATAGTAAGGCTCTTGTAAGATTGCGGCTGGAAACACGATTTGATTATTGAAAGGACTATAATAAGCATTTACCATACTTGCAGGGATACTCCAAAGGTTTCTATTGGGTGGTTGGTTAAATTGGTTAAATCTATATTCGTTAATTTGTTTGTTCATTTTTAATCGTTCTTTAATTAAGTCAGATCCTTGTTCATACCCATCTATGCTAAATTTCTCATAGTATGGTGCAACTTCTTCAGGATATCCAACATGAACTTCTAAAGTAGAAAGTTTTTTTAATGCTTTTTGAATGGTATCTTGATTTAACCAAGTATTTTCACTAATACGTGATTTGTAAACATCGATCATTTCATAAACCATCGTTTTAACATCCTCTTTGGCTTTTGGTCCAAAATAGGTTTCGCCATAATAGATTCCAACAATTTGGTCAAAACGATTGTATGCTTGATAAAATGCAAACTTTTCTTGGCTTTTCGCTTCTTTAATCCCTGATAAAGCACGTGAAAAAGCGCCACTCGCAACGCGCATTTCATCGGTTAGTTCTGATGCAAATTTAATGGCGTTAGAAACAATCATCCACGATTTTAGTTTATCAAAGTGCAATTCATTGATTACTTCATCAAAGTTATGGATAAAATCTAAGTTTGTCACAATTAACTTATCAACCGGCTCATTTACTAACGCTTCAGCACTTTTGATTAAATCAAAGTGTTTTGAATACTTCTTAATGTCTGCTTTGCTTACAGGATTATACATTTTCACATAATCTGCTTTTTCAACACTTGACTTTGTTAAAGGGACAAGCAAAGCATCAAATTCAATCGTATCATTGATTAAAGTCTCAATTTCATCTTCGCTAAACCCATAAAGGGTTAAAAGGTGTGACGTTGTTTGTTTAAATAGGGATAAAAGTTGTTGTTTTTTCTCTTCGTCTTTATAGTAACTCGTATCGGGTAAAATTAATCGTGCGGCACTAAAATATAACACTTGATTATTACTGTTTTTAAAGTCTTGCATCACACTAAAATTAAATGGCGTTTCCATTGATTGCAATGTAAAATTTTTAAACGAATTTTCTAAATCGCTTAAACTGTTTAAACCATTAAGTGGTTCTAAAATAACGTTAAAAGGTTTAGCACCAAGTTTTTCTCTAGTTTGAAAATCATTGGTCATTGAGTAAAGTTTGATATACTCTTTTAACTCTGGGCTTAATGTAGAAGGATCTTTTGCCCATTTTTCTGTTAAATCCATCAGTGTTTTTTCAATGGCTAAATTGAGTTCTAAAAAGGCTGACATTGAAGGTTGATCATCGGGTATTTTGGCGTTTTTTAGCCATTCATCATTCACTGCTTCATAAAAGTTTGTTTTGATTTTTGATTCATTCATAAAATCACCTCAATTATTATTGTAACATTTAAAAGAAAAAAACTTTAATGTATAATTCTTGTTTATAGAATAATTAAGAATGGTATTTAATTTATCGCTATAAAAGTTAAAAAAATAATCAGGTATATGATAAAAAATAGAAGAAGGTGTTAATTTGAAAAGTAAACGACTTCAATTAAGAGAAGTAACTAAGTATGATGTGGATAGTTTTTACGCATGGTGGAATGATGGAAAATTAATGAAAGATGTAGGCTTTCCAAAAGGGTTAAATGTATCATATAAAAAAGTTCAACAAACGATAGAAACGCATATTAAAAACAAGACGTTATATGTTATTGAAACGCTCCATGATCAAAAAGCGATTGGAGAAATGAGTTATAAACAAGAAGAAGATGGTATAAGAATAGGGATGAAAATTGCGGATGTGAATGCCCAAGGAAAAGGGTATGGCAAAGAATCTTTAGTACTTTTTGTCAAGCATTTATTTAATGAATTTAAAGGAAAAGACATTTTAATAGATACGTTATCGACCAATAAACGTGCCATTCAACTCTATCAAAGGATTGGCGCATCAATCACTGAAACAAAAAAATCTTTTTGGACGAATCCTGAGGGAAAAGTATTTGATGCGGTGTTTTTCAGATTGAAAGAGAATGATTTAGTAGAATAAATAGTATAATAAAACCCCTTTATGACTTAAAAAGTCAAAAGGGGTTTTATTATTATATAAACGGATGAATTAATATAATGCTGCGTGACTATCCGTTCTCTTTTCTACTCCGCAAATATAGACTCCATTATCTAAGCGCCAAATAATTTGACCTCTACCGAATAGACCAGAGTTTTTTTCTATTTCTACAGTGTGACCTTTTTCTTTTAAAGCTTTAATGAAATCATTAGGCATTTCAGTTTCAACTTTAATCAAATTATCTTTAACCCATTGCCATCTCGGCTTATCGAGTGCAGCTTGTGGGTTTAAATCATTATCTATCATGCTTAAGACAAGTTGTAAGTGTCCTTGTGGTTGCATGTATCCCCCCATTAATCCAAAGGAACTAATGGCTTTATTATCTTTCGTAATAAACCCAGGGATGATGGTGTGATAAGAGCGCTTATTTCCTTCTATAAAGTTAGGGGAATTTTGGTCGAGTGAAAAATCTTTGCCGCGGTTTTGCATGGTGATTCCTGTAGTAGGGATTGCAATTCCGCTTCCAAATCCCATGTAGTTACTTTGAATGAAAGAAACCATATTCCCATCTTTGTCAGCGGTAGATAAATAGACGGTTCCTGAGAAGTTTTCTTCACTAGGTATTGGCATTCTAGCAGTTTGGCCTATCTTTTCACTTTGTTTCTTTAGATGTTTTGGATCGAGTAATTTGCTTACCGTTTTTCTTAAATGATCAGGGTCAGCAATTTCTTGAAAACCTTCTTCAAACGCTAGCTTGGTCGCTTCGATGTGATAATGCATATCAGTTGGTTTAAACTCAGGATTAAATTCAAATTGTTTTAACATTTCTAAGGCCTGCAAGGTGATAATACCTTGTCCATTCGGTGGAAGCTCGTGGATATCATACCCTTTATAATTGATAGCAATAGGATCAACCCATAATGATTTATGGGTTTTTAAGTCATCTAACGATAAATATCCACCATGCTTTTGGATGAAAGATACCATTTG
>CAYZOR010000027.1:0-15715 GCA_964479895.1 uncultured Candidatus Izemoplasmatales bacterium
ACGGTTTTTTTCTCGCCGTTTTCATCGATAATTCTAACTTTTTGTAAATTAGCTTTCCATTTTCTTCTGGTTGCGTTCATTGAAAAAGAACGGTTGTTTCCAGAAAGATTCTTTTTACCAGTGATATAACATGATTTTCCCATGATGAGACCTCCTATCAATTATGGTGAACCTTAAACCTTATATATTATATCAAAGAAAAATATTAATGCAAGTAAAAATTCAATATTTTTTTGTAAAATGTGAATATACGTTATACGTTGCAATTATAATGGTGCTATGATAAAATGAATAAGCTTTATATTATAGACACGAATATAAGAAATTTAACACTGATTTAATATAAAGTTAACAAAAAAAGCATACAATGATGTACAGCATTCAAAAGTGGAGGAAAATTATGAATCCAATGGAATTAGACGGAAACTTAATGAAGCTCATCATCACTAACGGAAGCATAAAACTAAAAAACAACCATCAATATATAAATGATTTAAACGTTTTTCCTGTGCCAGATGGCGATACAGGAAGTAATATGCAATCGACTATGATGAGTGGTGTAAGAGCCATAGAAGAATTAGAAGATGAACCAATAGAGAAAATAGGTAAAGCTTTATCACGCGGATTATTAATGGGCGCAAGAGGAAACTCTGGTGTTATTTTATCACAGCTTTTTAGTGGATTTGCTAAAGCATATCAATCATTAGATAAAGCTACTGCTAAAGACTTTATCATGGGATTAAAACAAGGCGTTAAACAAGCATATGGCGCGGTGATTAATCCTGTAGAAGGAACCATTTTAACTGTCGCAAGAGAAGCATGCGAAGAAGCGGAAAAACATGTTACGGATGAGAGTAATGTGATTGAAATCTTAAAAATATATTTAGAACGCGCACAAAAATCATTAGAAGAAACCCCAGAACACTTACCCGTTTTAAAAGAAAGTGGTGTTGTGGATAGTGGTGGGGCAGGATTGATTGTTATTATTGAAGGAATGTTAGATGCCCTTAATGGTGAAATTTATCAAGAAGAACGTTCCGCCAAACGCGCGATTCAAAAAGCTGAAAAACGTGCTTTAAAAGAAGAATCAGAAACCGAAGAATTTGGTTATTGTACAGAATTCATCATCCAATTAGAAAATATCGAAAAATTTAACAAAGAAAAACTCGTCAAACAGTTGAATCGTTTAGGAGATTCTATTGTTGTGGTAGCGGATGAAGAAATCTGTAAAGTCCATGTTCACACCACAAAACCTGGTGATGCTTTAAATATTGGACAAAATTATGGTGAGTTTGCCAATTTAAAAATTGAAAATATGACACTTCAACATACTGAAACCCAACTGCACGCTTGGGGCGAAGAAGCGGGCGATGATGCGATGATTGGTCATGATCAAGCAGAATATGATTTAGGCCCTAGAAAAAAATATGGACTTATCACAGTCGTTAATGGTGAGGGTTTAAAAACAGCCTTTAAAGAACTAGGCGTAAATTACGTGATTGATGGGGGACAAACCATGAACCCATCAACCCAAGATTTCATTGACGCAGTAGAGCGAGTAAATGCTGATAATATCATCATTATTCCAAATAATAAAAATGTGATGCTTTCTGCTGAACATGCGGCTAAAGAAATAGAAGAGAAAAACGTGATTGTTATTCCGGCTAAAACCATCCCACAAGGGTATGCATCTTTAACTATGTTTGATGCAAACGCTGAGATAGAAGAAGCCATTGAAGAGATGAAAGAATTGATCGATCATGTAAAAACTGGTGAAATTACTTACGCGGTTCGTGATACGAAAATCAATGATTTAACCATTAAAAAAGATGACTTTTTAGGGATAAAAGAAGGCAAAATTGTTTCGTCTAAAAAGACACGCTTAGACACCGCAAAATCACTTATGAGTGAACTTGTTGATGATGAATCAGAAATTGTGACTATCATTGTTGGCGAAAACGTTGATAAAAAAGAAGTTGAAAAACTTCGTCAATATACAGAAGAATCATTCAGTGAAGTCGAAGTAGAAATCATCATAGGCGATCAAAGTGTTTATGCGTATTTAATCGCAGTTGAATAATTATAGAATAAGATGTTGGTAGTGAAAACTGCTTACATCTTTTTTTATCTAAAAATGCGTAATAATGCTATAATAAACATGGTGATAAAATGGAATTAAAAACAATCAAAGGGATTGGCAATAAACGCTTAGAACACCTTAACCATAATGGAATCCACACCATTAAAGGCTTAGTTAGTACCTTTCCTAAAAGATATAATATTAAATATTTATCCCATTTAGAAGATGCTTCGAATGAAACATATACATATTATCAAGGAAAAATACTTGAGAAACCGACAATCTATTTTATTCGGAACAATCTATCTAAGCTTTCTTTTCCCATGGATTTTGAAGGAAAAACTATCACAGTAAGTGTCTTCAATCAGAAATTTTTATTAAGAAGTTTATTTCAATATTCAAACGTTGTTGTTTATGGAAAATTTAACGATCAATTCAATGCTTTGCAAGCTCAGAAAGTATACTTGTTGAAAAACTTTAAAGAGGGGTATGAACCCGTATATAATTTAGCATCGATTAACGATAAAACATTTTTAAAATTGGTTCATGAATCTTTAAATGCTTTAAATACAATACAAGACCCTTTGCCTAAAAACTTAGTAAATAAGCATCACCTTATGCAATATAACGATCTTTTAAATAAAGTACATACCCCTAAAAATCACAGTGAATATGAAGCGATTATGAAGCGTTTAAAATATCAAGAATTATTGATCCATCAAGTGAAAATGCAATATGCTAAATATATTGAAAAATCTGCCCATAAAACAAAAAAAGCCTTTGATTCACTTTTAATTGATGCATTTATAAATTCTCTTCCCTTCTCACTCACCGATGGACAAATGACTACAATTGATACCCTATTAAATGACCTTAAAAGCGAATCATCAATGTATCGTTTGTTACAAGGTGATACAGGAAGTGGGAAAACAGTGGTTGCGCTTATAAGTGCTTATGCAGTTGTTCTTTCAGGCTATCAAGTTGCTTTCATGGCGCCCACAGAAATATTGGCAAGACAACATTTTAAAACGTTTAAAGATTTTTTAAAAGGACTTGATTTAAATGTTTCATACTTATCAAACAGTCTGCCGTTAGATAAAATTCGATCTACACAACATCAATTAAAACAAGGTGAAATTGATGTTGTGGTTGGAACCCATAAATTGTTTTCTAAAGATACCACGTATGCCAATCTAGGGTTGAGTATAACCGATGAACAGCATAGATTCGGGGTGAATCAACGTAAAAGTTTAAAAGAAAAAGGCCAAGGGGTAGAGAGTCTTTATTTAAGTGCAACTCCAATTCCTAGAACCCTTGGAAAAACCTTATATGGTAATATGGATATTTCAATCATTAATGAGCGCCCCTTAAAAAGGGAATTCACAAAAACCAAAGCAATTCCCCATCAACACCAATCGGTGATTTTAAATCGTTTAAAAAATGTGTTTAATAAAGAGGAACAAATATACGTTGTGGCGCCTAATATTGAAACAACGGATACTTTTCCAAATAGTGTAAATGCTTTATATAAAAAATTCACATCGCACTTCCCTACAAAGACCATAAAAAAACTACATGGCAAAATGCCAAAAGAAACCCAAGACAATACGTTAATGACCTTTAAAAGAGGGGGCATAGATATATTGATCGCTACGACGATTATCGAAGTAGGAATCGATATTCCAAATGCGACAACCATGTTAATTTATCATTCTGAGAAATTTGGGTTTTCTCAACTCCATCAATTAAGAGGGCGAGTAGGTAGAGGCAAAAAGCAAGGGGCTTGTATATTGTTTTACACGCCTTCGGACGTAGCGAAAAAACGTATGAAAATCATGGAAGATACAACCGATGGGTTTGTTTTAAGTGAGTATGATTTAAAATACCGTGGTCAAGGCGATTTAATAGGAACGTTACAAAGTGGCTATTTACCATTCAGATATGTTTCATTTCCAGACGATCACCCCCTTTTAGAAGAAGTAACCTTGGATGCAAAGGAAGTTGTGAGTGGGATTATCAAAAACGATCCAACCTATCTAACCATGAAAAATATTATAAACCAAAACTTTTCTAGTGATTAATTACTGCTTATGTCATAGTAAATATGCTATAATGGTGCTAGTAAAAGAAAATTTGAGCAGGTGATAAAATGATAAAAATTGCTGTCGATGCAATGGGTGGAGACTACGCCCCAAAAGAACAAATTGAAGGAGCTTTAAAAGCGGTAAATTCGATTGATGACATTGAAATAACGCTTTATGGAGACCCTGAAAAGATTAGTCCGTTTTTAAAGCCACATGATAGAATTAAAGTCATTGAGAGCGAAGGGACCATAGATATGGGAGAAAAAGATCCTATCAGAGCGATTCGTTCCAATCGTAAAAGTTCTATGGCGATGGCTTTAAGTAGTGTGCGAAAAAAAGAAAACGATGCCATTGTTTCATCCGGTGCAACTCAAGCGTTAATAGCTGGCGCTCATATATTGGTTGGGCGTATGAAACAAATGAAAAGAACTGCGATAGCCCCAGTTTTACCAACCGCTTCTTCTAACGCGTTTATTTTACTGGATTCTGGTGCGAATTTAGAAATTAAACCCGAATTCATGGTTCAACAAGCGCATTTTGCGAGTATTTACGCAAAAGAGATATTAGGGGTTTCTAACCCTAAAGTAGGATTAATTAATATTGGGACTGAAGAGGGAAAAGGGCGTAAACTCGATACAGAAGCTTATGCATTATTTAATAAAAACCCACACCTTAACTTCTATGGAAATGTAGAACCAAAAGAAGTATTAGATCCTCCTTGCGAGATTCTCATTTCTGATGGGTTTACAGCCAATATTGTTATGAAAACCATCGAAGGAACTGCTAAAGGCATGGGGTCTATGCTTAAAGAAGAGCTTAAAAAAGGTGTTTTAGGAAAAATTGGATTACTCTTATCAGCGAAAAACTTAAAACGCTTTAAAAATAGAATGTCCCCCTCAGAAATTGGTGGTGCTATGATTTATGGATTAAATGGTGTTGTGATTAAAGCGCAGGGAGCATCAAAATCACAAGGGTTTTATAACGCGATCAAACAAGCATCTAATATCGTTAGACAAGATGTGATTAACAAAGTGTCTACTGTATTAAAAAGCGAGGCTGATGAAACATGAATGGTTTAGAAACGTTCTTTGGATTAAGTTTTCAAAACCAAGGATTATTACAAACTGCGCTCACTCACTCTTCATATGCTAACGAACATCAAACCGAATCCAATGAACGTTTAGAGTTCGTTGGAGATGCGGTTTTAGATGTCATTATGGCAAAATATCTATATGAAGAAGATAAACACTATAACGAAGGAGATCTTACCAAAAGACGCGCTAAATATGTTTGTGAAGCCGCATTGGTGGATTATGCGAAGGCCTGCGATTTGGGAAAATACATGCTTTTAGGACATGGTGAGGAAAAAAGTGGCGGGCGAAATAGAAGTGCCCTTTTAGCGGATGCATTTGAGGCGTTTGTAGGCGCAATATTTTTGGACAAGGGTTTAGAAGAAGTATACAAAGTGGTTGATAAAGTGGTCTTTCCATTCATTCATGAACACGAGGAAAAAAGCTTTGTTGATTTTAAGAGTCATCTTCAGGAACTTGTCCAGTCTGACAAGCGACAACTTGTATATAAAGTCATTGATGAAAAAGGGCCATCTCATAATAAAATGTTTACTATACGCGTGTATATGGATGATATTTTAATGGGTGAAGGCAACGGAAAAAGTAAAAAAGAAGCAGAACAACACGCTGCTGAGATTGCTTTGAAGAAATTAGCGAAAAAAAGCATAAAATTTTAGGGAGTCAATTATGAAAGAAGTACTTAAAAAATTAATCAACGATCGAGTGTTGAGTTTTTCTTCATTGGTTTTAAAATATTACCATAGATTTGATTTAACCGAACGAGAAGCCATCGCGTTAATAAAACTCCATAAATTGTTAGAAGAAGGCGAAAGAATCATTAAACCCCAACAGTTTTCTAAATGGCTAGCAACGTCGCCTAAAGAAACCGAAGCGATTTTAAACAGTTTAATTAATAAAGGTTATTTGTCTATTCGTCTTGACGAGGATGAAAAAGGCAAACAATGTGAAACCTTTGATGTAGACTTTATCTTAAATAAAATCAGTAATCATATTCAAAAAACAGAAGATGAAAAACAAGATAATGTGTTTGCTTCTATTGTTGATTATTTAGAGTCAATGTTTCAAAAACCACTGACTCAAATGGAAATGGAAATCGTTCAAGATTGGCTTCAAAATGAAACCTATAGTGAACCCATGATCAAAGCCGCAGTAAAAAAAGTGATTACTTTTAATAATCCATCGATCAAACACGTTGATCATATCCTCATCAATCAACTGAAAGATACCAAGAAACAGCCTAAGAAAAATGTTGATGCATTGAAGGAGTTTCATAAACTATGGGAAGAGTAGAAGCCATTTTAGAGGTTTTAGATTCAATGTATCCAAACGCAGAATGTGAACTCAATCATACCAATGCATTAGAATTATTAATCGCTGTAATGTTAAGTGCGCAAACCACGGATGCATCCGTTAATAAACTCACTAAAACCTTGTTTAATAAATATAAAACAGTCGATGATTATATTAATGTGAGTTTGAAGACTTTAGAAAATGATTTAAAAATTATAGGGCTTTATAAGAACAAAGCAAAAAATGTAAAAAAGACTGCACTTGCCCTAAAAGAAAAATTTAATGGAGTAGTTCCGAGTTCCCAAGTCGATTTAGAAAGCCTACCAGGCGTAGGAAGAAAAACTGCAAACGTTGTTTTGAGTGTCTGGTTTGATGTGCCAAGAATCGCTGTGGATACCCACGTCCAAAGAGTTTCTAAACGCTTAAAACTCGCTTATAACAATGATGATACCAAAAAGGTTGAAGAAAAACTAATGCGCAAATTGCCAAAACAAAGTTGGAGCAAAACCCATCATCAAATGATTTTTTTTGGAAGATACCATTGTACTGCGAGAAATCCCAAATGCGATCAATGCCCACTAAGAGAAAAGTGGTGTCGTTATCCACATATTTAAAGGATAAAACTTACAATTTGTAAGTTTTATTTTTTTAAAAATGAATTTAGGTAAAATTTTATAGGATTTTATCCAATAAATTCTTATTGTCTAATATCCATTGAATTAGGGGGGATGGATAGATAAAATATACGATATAGATAATAAACTAGAAGGGACATTATGATGATGCAAAAGACTATAAATTTGATAGAATCTAAAAACAATGACAGGACAAAAATCCATATTGGAGGGGTTATTAAATTTTATAGAGAAAAACATAATTTAACGCAAAGTGTTCTAACTGAAGCCGTCTCATCTTATAGTTATTTATCGAAAGTAGAAAATAATCAAATTACGCCAAGTGAAAGTTTTATCGATGGAGTTTCTAAAAAATTAGCCATTAACCTTAAATCAATGATGAATGTCATTAACGATGACAATGTAAAAAAAGCATTGATAGAAGATTATTACTATCAAGATACTACGTTGTTTACAAAAACATTAGCCAATCAACCTATTATTTCTGAAGGTCCACTGGCTGCGCTTTTAAATTTTGCGGTTTCACTCATTCGAAAAGATTTCAAACAAAGTAGAATATTTCATAAGCAACTGAGTAGAAATACGTTAACATTTGGAGGTATTTTAGATCAACTGCATCTTATTTTAATGATTGACTATTATATTCAATCACATGATTTTTATAAAGCATTAGATATTTATAAAAAGAAGCCTAACATTGCTTATGAGAATACGGTCAGTATTATTATTGAACAACAAGCATATATTATAAAAAACGCATTGAAAATAAGTCGAGAAGTTACAGAACATTTTTTTAATTTCATTAATTTAATCCAATATAAACCAAATATTTTAAGGAATGTTGAAGTCAATGTGACAAGAATTTTAGCAAACATATCTAAAGATCATTTTTTGGCATTAAATCACGCAAAAGCATTGCATAAAATGTATAAAAATTATTTTCCTGAAAACTTGGCGACTTATTTGTTTGCGAAAATAAATAAAACACTTGGCAATCAAAATGTAAAACTTTGGGATTCAATCAATCATCAAGAAAAAAATGAATGGTATTTCAAATGCTTGGGGTTGCTTAACAAGGGGGAGATTAATGATGATGATTTACATGAGATCTTAGAAAAAAATGAAGGCATTGATGGTCCGAATGCTTTAGAAATTGCTAAATTAAAAGTCAATACGGCAGCAGGGGATAATAAATATTTTTATATGAGAGACTTATTAATCCCTTTAATTTTGAAGTATCAAAATTTCGAAGACTTATTGTATTATAAGGAACAACTCATTGATTATTTGACTAGTTCTAAGCGCTATAAAGAAGCGTTTATGGTTAATGCACAAATACAAAAATATTTTGATACACACATTTGAAATAATATGATTAAGCGCCCATTTTTTACAAATATTTGGTATAATCACTCATGGAGTGATTGATATGCAAGATGAAAGAAGCTATATGCTTGGAAATATGAACGTTCGAAAATTGTTGATGAAATTAGCGATCCCTGCGACGGTCGCTATGTTTATTAATGCTTTATATAACTTTGTCGATACATTATTTGTATCATGGCAAGATGGAGAATTAGCAATCGGTGCACTCTCCATCGCGTTTCCAATTCAGATGATTGTCATGGCAATAGGACTTATGATCGGAATTGGAAGCGCTTCAATTTTTTCAAGGGCTTACGGTCGTGGTGACCGTGATGCGATGAAGCGAAGTGTGAATACAGCGATTGTTTATAATTTATTATTATCCTTATTGATTATGACAATCGGATTAATCTTTTTAGAAGACTTACTCATTTTGTTTGGAGCAACTTCAAGCAATATTGAGTTCGCAAGAGATTATATGATGTATATTTTAATCGGATTACCCCCGTTTTCTTTATCAGTTGTTTTAAATAACTTAACACGGGCTGAAGGAAGAGCGAATGTCGCAATGATTTCTTTAGTTATAGGTGGGGGATTAAATATTATTCTTGATCCATTCTTTATTTTTGACTTTGGATTAGGTATGGGGGTAAGTGGGGCCGCTTTGGCAACTGTCATTTCTAAAACGGCATCGTTTGCTTATGTTTTTTATATGGCACTCGGGCCAAAATCAAGTTTAAACATTGATTTAAAGTCAATATGGAAAATTGATTTTAAAATGATCGGCGAGATAAGTGCCATTGGAATGCCTACCTTTGTTAGAAATATTTTAGGCGCTATCTTAGTGGTTATTGTGAATAACTTAATCAATTTTTATGCGGTTGGTGATCCTGCAATTTACATTTCAATTTATGGCGTTATCACAAGAATTATTACTTTTGCATTATTGCCTGGATTAGGATTGGTCCAAGGATTAACACCGATTGTTGGGTTCAATTTCGGGGCGCAATTCCATAGGCGATTGTATGATGTTATATCGTATGCGACACGGTTATTGATCAGTTACTTTTTAATTATGAGTGTTGTGGTTATAGGGTTTGCGCGGCCACTATTTAGGTTGTTTTCAGATGATGAAAACAGTGCGTTCTTTTTAGATCATGGCTCACTGGCGATGCGGATTGTTGCGATTGCATTTGTGATGATCGCGTTTCAGATTTTATTGAGTAGTGTTTATCAAGCCATGGGCTATGCGGTAAGAGCATTTCTTGTTGCGATGTCCCGACAATTTTTATTCTTTATTCCGATCAGCTTTTTATTCACATACTGGTTTGGCATTGTTGGGATATGGTGGACATTTGTTGCGGCGGACGTTTTAGCGGGTGGATTATCAATGTTGGTTTATTTTTATGAAATGAAAGATTTAAAGAAGAAATTAACATAGCAAAAGCGCTAGCGATTTATACGCTAGCGCTTTACTTTTCTTTTGTTTTTATACATTAAACGATCCGCCTTATTTAATAGTTTTTCAATATCAGTCTTTTCGTTATGCGATTTTAAAAAGATTGTGACGGCGCCAAACGCAATGGATAATTCAGGATGTATTTTTTCCATCTTATCGTTAAGAAAATCAGTGAGTTTTTGCGTATCAAATTCCTTGGTTTCTTCGATGATTAAAACAAATTCATCGCCACCAATGCGGTAAAGTTCTCCGTTATAGTTTTTAATATTTTCATTAACAAGCGTGGTGAAATATTGTAATGTTTCATCGCCTTTTTGATGTCCAAATTCATCGTTGATAATCTTAAAATTATTAAAATCAAGCATGATTAGTTGATAGTGCTTATTTAAATTTAAAGTATGGTGTAAATCATGGAAAAGTTTGCGTCGGTTCCCAATATTGGTTAAAGTATCCATTTCAGATAAAGTTTTTAGTTTATCATTTAACCGCTTTAATTCTTGGTTTTTTTGTGCGATTGAACGTTGCGTATTGACAAGTTCACTGTTTAATGATGAGATTTGTTCGAGAGTTTGTTTATCGTTAATTTGCATAGCGGATTGTTCATATGACGCTCTGATTTGGTTGGTTTGGAAGCTATTAATTTTTAAAATTTCATCAATGATGTTCATGGTGTGTTCATCTTCGCCAAGGCTCATAAATATAATTGAATGGTTGTGGACTGTCATGATTAATTTGGTTGTTAACGGGTTAGAGGTTGTATTAAACGCAACTTCTTGACCTAAAGAATATCCATTTGTTTTGGCTTCATTAAACGCATCAAAAAATCTTTCGGTAGAACTTTTTTCGATATAGTGAACAACGTTTTTACCAAGCATAAAATGAATGGTATCATTGGCGCTATATTTAATTTCTTTAATATTACCATCAAAATCCAAAATTAACGCAAAACCTAAAGGGTTATTTGACAAGGGATTCACCAACCTTTATTGCGTCTTTAGCATTTTTTGCATACCCATCCGCATCATAGGACTGATAAAGCTTTGGATTTTGGATGAAAGGCTGTCCACCGACCAATATTTTAATATGCTTTAACGCTGGGTCTTTTTTAATGGCTTGAATGGTTTCGTATAAATCTCTTAAATAGAGTGATAAAGTGACACTGATTAAGATAATGTCTGGTTGGTATTTTTTTACATGACTAACAAATGCTTCAGAGGGCATATTTCCTCCTAAATAATGCGTATTGTATCCAATGTATTCAAACATATCAATAATCATACGTATTCCGATTTCATGAAGTTCTGAGCCAATCGCTGCCCCCAATACCTTTTTCTTATTTTTGCGAGACGAAAAGATTTGCTCATAAAGGGTCGTCATGACATATTGAGTAATGGCAGTCGCTAAATGTTCATCAGCGGTTGTAATCTTATTTTGTTGCCAAAGCCAACCGACCTCATAAAGTACAGGCGTCATAATGTCGTTATAAATTTCAGGGATTTCATAGCCTTTTTGAAGAAGGCCTTTAATATAATCAGCAGCTTCATGTCGTTTTCTATCTAATATTAAGCCTAAATACATTTTAGCGTCTTTGTTTAAATGAGTCGATCCATAAATGGTTTGAATATTTAATACATCATCATACTCAAAATTGAATATTTTTTGACTTGCATTTTCAAGGGCTAAAAACGAACTTTTTAAATGCTCAAAGATTGTTTTGAGGGTTGATTCATCAATGCCATCATGAGACAACGTTGAATGCATCCAATGCAGATAGTGTTTAATAATGAGTGAATCATTATTACGGAGGGCTTCAATTGAGTAAAGAATGGCATAGGTTATATAGGTGTAGGTCTCTTTTTGTTTTTCATCAACAATGGTTATATTATTGATGATTTTTTCTTTAATTAAAGCTTTATTGCTTTCTAGGATTAATGTATTCATCATTGACCCTCCTTATTTTTAATGTTCTATATGTGCGGTATCATTGTATCGTTTTAAGAAAAACGTCTCTTCTTTTACATGGTAGATCAATGTTGAGATTGACGCGTTATCGATGAGTAAAAGCTTTCGGTCTTCTAACTTCATTTTTAATGCATCTGCGATGATGTTTTTAATGACCCCACCATGCGTCACAATAACAATTTCATCCTTGTCTTCATGCGAATGAAGAATTTCTTTAAAACTCTCTTGTACTCTAAATTGTAAGTCTCTAAATGATTCTCCACCTGGAGGGCGAATATCGATGACATCTTTAGAAAATGTTCCAACCGATTTAGGATGGCTTTTTTTAATGGCCTCACGGTCTTTGCCTTCCCATCCACCTAGCGATATTTCTTTTAAGTTTTCTCTTATAACGACACTTAAGCCGTGAGGTTGATTGATGGCCTCAGCCGTCTTAAATGCGCGTGATAAAGGACTAGAATATAAACTGTTAAAAGAAAACGATTGTAGTCTTTTAGCCAGTTTATTTGCTTGGTTTAATCCAACGTCATTTAAGGGAATATCTTTTATGCCCTGATATAAGGATTTTACATTCCAGTTTGTTTGTCCGTGTCTTATTAAATGAATAATCATAGCATCCCTCTTTTTATTTATTATCTATTTTCTTAATTATACCATATTTTAAATAAGCGATAAAAAAAAGCTACTGACTCATTTTACAGTAGCTTTAAAAAATTATAAATCTTTAAGCAATTGATTGGCTAGTCCTAAATAAGCAACCCCTATTTCTTCACTCATATCAAAGATCGAATGGTGTCCACTTTGTGGCTGCCCAATAGGGATTCTAGAGATGACATCGGTATTTAAACGGTTGGCAACGGTGTCGCCTCCCCCTTCTCCAAATATCGTTAAGGTTTCACCACCATGCGCTAAATACGACATGTTTTCAATCACACCTAAGACATTATGTTTTAACTCACGTGCCGCAAATCCGGCTTTCACTGCGATATGAGAGGCACTTGGATGCGGGGTTGTGACAATTAGCATTTTGCATTCAGGAATAAGTTTTTGAATATCCATCGCAACGTCCCCTGTACCGGGTGGTAAATCGACGATAATATATTCAGTATCTTTATCCCATTTCACATCATAAAAGAAGTGGTTTAACATTTTTCCAAGCATCGGACCGCGCCACATTAAGGGTTGGTCTTTTTTAAGGAAAAATTCAGTACTGATCAATTCGATATCATGGGACTTAAATGGTATAATCTTCTCTTCATCATCCGCTTTAGGACTCGTGATTTCCATATCCATAATGGTAGGGATTGATGAGCCATAAATATCCGCATCAATAATCCCGACTTTTTTCCCAATACGCCGCAAGGCAACCGCTAAGTTTGCCGCAACAGTTGATTTTCCAACGCCACCTTTACCGCTTGCAACCCCTATATATTTAATCTTTTTATCATCATCTAAAATACTATCTTTTTTCTTTAACAGTTCAAATTCAACTTTAACACCCTGGTAACCTAGGTCAAGTTTGAGTATTTTAGCGATGCTTCTTTTCACTTTTTGTTTCGTTTTGTCGTCATCTTTTCCAATCCCAACAATTAAGACAATGGTTTTTTTATCGTCTTCATCTTCAATGCCAATATATCTAATCGCATCATTCGTGCCTAATGTCTCTTCGCTAGAAGGGTCAATGACTTCACTTAACGCTTTTTTTATTGTATCTCTTTCGTTCATATTATCACCCAAAGCATATTATAGGAGATTTTGACAATACTTACAATGAAAATGGTCTATAAAATAATAACCGGTTTAAACTCATTTAAATAGTTGGCTTCCGTTGTAAAAAAACTGTAGAGTTTTGAAATTTGTAATTCGGCTTCTAACAAAGAATGTCTTGTGCGTTTGACTTTAGTGATTAAAGGAATATCTAAGGTATGTTTTAATTGGTTTAAGTGCGTTTGACCTGCGTGATTCATTCCAAGGACTCTTAAATAAGGGATATCAAACGACGCTAAATCAGATTTTTTAACCCCCAACATCATATGCATTAAAAGCCGTTTAATTTTGGCGTGGGTGTATCTTTTGGTTGATAGTTGTTTGATTAAATCCTCATAGTTCTTTACTTGAAAGGCTTTTAAAATATGCGTTTCAATGCCTTCTTCAACAGAAAATATATTTTTGAGAGTCTCTTTTTTATAAGTGCTCAATAAAAATTTAAGGTAAGGAAAGATTGTTTTATGGTCAAAATATTTATCTAAATCGTTTAAAACATACAAAGGCACCGTTTTTTCAACGGACTCACTTTCACTTAAACGCGCTCTAATAGCGGTTGCGCTTTGAATACTTTTTGTTTCGTTATAGGATTCATAATACCCACTTTGTGTACGCTTTATAACATGCATCTTAATGGGGGCATTTAATGTATAGGCCGCATTAATGTACTGAATGCCTAAAATATCATTAGGGTTTTTATGGGCTGTCCCCTGGCTTAATGATTCCATCGCTTTATCGGCGCTAGAAGGATAAGAAAAGCCTTGGTCTAAATATTTTTTAATCGCTTGATCATATACGGTGGTTCGCATGATTTCAGCAGCTACTTTTAAGGGCTCAATATCGCCTTTTTCACTCCCGAAATAAATCTCATGTACGCCAGCTTTATGTAAAATCGCCACCGCTGTTTGTGCAAACAAATCAGCGTTTTGTAAAACAAATAATCCCGGCAGTTCAAGAACCAAATCAATCCCGGCTTTTAATGCCCATTTAGTTTTACTAAACTTATCAAAACTAGAAAATTCCCCCCGTTGAACAACGTTTCCGCTCATCACCGCGATCAGCAAGTCTGCGTTGCTTTTTTTTAGGGTCTCATTGATATGATAAACATGTCCGTTATGGAGTGGATTATACTCCACAATAATTCCAACTATTTTCATTGTGTTCACATCCTAACAACTCTGAAAATATTATACCTTATATTTGACTTTAAAGGAAATAACACGTATAATTTTCACAGTCTAAAGAGGTGGTATTTTATGAAGTGGACACTGGCGCAATTAAAGAAAAAAGTCCATCAAGACAACACATTTCAAAGCACTTTAGATCTAAAAGCATTTATTCCAGACGATGAAGATATTTTAGATGTTAAACCTGCATATGTTGATGGCGCATTTTATATCGAGGACGATGATTATTTTCATTTCGATATACGTATTCAAACAACACTCGTTGTTGCGTGTTCTAGAAGTTTAAAACCAGTCGAGCTTCCTTTAGACTTTAGGGTAGGAGAAACCTTCTCTGATGATGAAAACGATGAATTTCGACAAATTGATGGGTTAACCATTGACTTATTGCCTATAATATGGTCTAATATATATTTGGAAAAACCCATGCGTGTGATTCATCCTGATGCTTTAGATATGGCATTTGATGAAGCGAAGTCATCCGATGAGGAAACCCCTATTAACCCGAAGTTTGAAAAGCTAAAGGACTACAAAAGTTAGGAGGCCAAACCATGGCAGTACCAAAGCGTAGAACGTCCAAACAAAGAAAACGTAAACGTCGTACACACTTTAAATTAGCAGTACCAGGAATGGTAGTATGCGATAACTGTGGAGAAATGAAACTTTCACACCGTGTATGTAAAGAATGTGGACATTACAATGGACGTGAAGTTGTATCTAAAGTTGAATCAACCGAAGATGCTAGCGAATAAGTATCTCAAAAGAAGCGCTTTTTAAAAGCGTTTTTCTTTTATCTAAAAG
>CAYZOR010000028.1:0-15434 GCA_964479895.1 uncultured Candidatus Izemoplasmatales bacterium
GGCTTCTTCGTCACCATTGTCGGCTTCTTCGTCACCATTGTCGGCTTCTTCGTCTAAATCTTCAGAAGTCGTAACGGTAATTTGGTTTTCTACATCAACATCTAAAAACCCTAACTCAACGGCTTCATCTAAATAAATTTCAATGGCTTCTTCGATATTCATTCCTTCTAAATTTAAATCAACCGCAACAGTTTTTGCATCTTCATTTAGTAGTTTATAAGAAACAATATTTTCATCTTCATCCACAATAAACTCAATGGATGGGTTAATATCTAACCGCGCATACGTTACTGTATCACCTTGATCAACGGTATCGCTTAAAGAGTCTCTAAGTTCATCCAAATCACATGCACTTAAAGTTAACACCCCAATAAACACTAATCCTAACGCTAATAATTTTTTCATTTTAAATTCCTCCTTTTATTTTCTTTTCACTCACTAAACAATTGAGATGTAGATTTTATTGGTAAAATTTTAATTTTTCATTAAAAAAAGCATATCAACATTGAACCGTTAATATGCAAAAACTATATTTGGCGTTCCGGAGGGGATTCGAACCCCTGACCCACAGCGTCGGAGGCTGTTGCTCTGTCCAGCTGAGCTACCGAAACAATACTTAAACTTCAATATAGTGAATTACTGTCTATAATCGTCGTGTTTAACAAGTAATGCGACAACATTTTGCCACAATATTTTTTCCTCATCATTCCATTTTTTATGCGTATTTCTATAATCATGTTTTTCTTTAATTGATTTTAACACATTCGAAAGATACGTATACTTTTGATTGGCAACCAAACGTAATTTTTCTTTTAATGCTTTATTTTTTTTAAGCATTTTATTGGCTTTATCCATATGCATCGTACAAAGCACACCATTTTCTTTATACGCATCAAAAAAGGATTTCATGCTTATCCCATCAATAAACGCTTTTAACAAATATGATTCACTATCCTTTTCCTTCTCACAAAATAAACAAGGTTTGTCTTCGTTAAGCACTTTATCCTTATTTAAGCGGTTGAGTTTTTCTTCCATTAACGCATCGTATAAAATCGCGTGATTAAGTGGAGCGCCTGACGCTAAAACTTTTTTGGCGTGGGTTGAACAAAACCCTTCTTCTTTATGGAACTTCTTTCTTAACGTACGATCATTGACACTTTCATAAAGCAAAATCTCTATATGTTTTTGATTTTTTTCTTCAATCAGCGTACATATCGGACACTCAAAAGGTTTTAAGGCATCTTGTATGCTTAGTATGGTTCGTTGATCTGGCATAGAATCCCTCGCTTTGAATGATCGGTTTATTTAGGGTATTTTTTCGCATTTTTTGTGATTTTTTCATGCATCATAGCTTCAAAATCAAAATCGTAATGTTCCATCAATAATAAGCCATACGCAAAAATATCGGCCAGTTCCTCTTTCACATTATGAACATCTTCTTTATTTAGTTCGCTATATTGAAAATTTTCAAGCAGCTCAGAAGCTTCTAAAACGATCGATTTACTAAGATTTTCAGGCGTGTGATATTGTTGCCAGTTTCTTTCATCTCTAAAGGTTTTTAAACGGTTGATTACTTTATCTAATCTATCCAAAAAATCGCTCCTATTCAATCGGTTCTTCTACCCTGATATTTCCAAACTGATAATATTGACTTGGTTCGTTCGCACGAAATATAGTATTTTTAAAGGCGTTGTTTCCAATACGGCTGACATCAGATTCAACGGGGCCATTCACCTCAGCTAAATTGGTAGAATCTTTAAAGGCGTATGCTTCTATAATATTTATTTCACTGTGAAATGGAAAGTGAATACTCACTAAATTTTTCATATTAGAAAAACTATATTGACCAATCACTCTCAAATCCTCATTCACGTGAATCGTTTCAATGGTTTCGTTATCTTTAAAGGCATAGTCCCCTATTCCTAAAATCTCTTGTGGAATCGTAAACGTTTCTTCTAAAAACACATCATACCCTATAATAACACGTCCCACTATGTACATTGAATCTTGTTTGATATTTTCCAAAAATGGCGTGCCGTAAAATGCATTGTTTCCTATGCGAGTAAGTACTGATTCATCCACAATATTCAAGGTATCTAAGTCACTATTTTTAAATACTTCTGATTCAAGATGTTTCATATAATTATTCAAAGTGACCTCGGTTAAATGCGTATCCCCTTCAAAAGCATTGGCTTTAATAGCGGTGATTGGAATGCCTTCGTAATAATCAGGGATCACAATATGGTCTTTTCTACCGCCATATCCTATCACATGAGCTTCTTGGTTGTGAATTTCAACCAACAACCCTCTGGGACGCTCAAAATACCAAAACGACAAAGCCGTTATAATAATGCCTAAAACAATCGCACCAATCAAAACCATTTCTGAAGGACCAATACCTAAAGGGGATTTAGACGAAACGTCCGAATAATTAAACCCATCTTTTTTATGAGAAACATACCGTTTAATAGACAAAACCTTCACCCCTTTTCATAGAACAAGTCACCACTTATTGTATCACATAGACTTAAAAAACCTAACAACAAATACGCAGTATAATCGTTTTAAATCTACTAAAAATCTTCCTAAAAAAATAGTCTATTAAGCGGTTTTGGTATAGGCTTAATGTTTTTATCTTGAGCGTTTCATGTAAGTTTATGCGCCTTTTCTTCAAACTTTTGTAGTTCTTCTTCGCTATAAAACTTTTCAGCAACTAAAGCTGCGATGATGAAGACAACAAACATGATACTATTAATAAGCATCGCAAATTGGAATCCTAATTGGGAAATTTGAAAAAATACAATCGGTAATTTTAAAGAACTCCAAACCATCAAGAAAAATAACACATTACTATAAGAAGCCCCTTTTTTCAGCATAATCATTGCTAAAGGAAATGCAGCGATGGTAGGTCCTGCACTAAAAGCGCCTAAAAAGAAAGCCAAAGCCATGCCTTTTAACCCACTTTCTTTTCCCATCAAATTAATAACCGTTTCTCTTGGAACCCAAGCATCGAATAACCCAATCAATATAAATATTGGTGGAACAATGATTAACATCGATAAAATTTGATTCCATGTGTTTTCTAATGAACGGTACGTATAATTAATATCAATAATGGTAAAAATAATCAGCAAAATAATAGATATCACTAAAAATTTATTTTTCATCACAAAGTTTATCATGCATACACCACCATAACTACCAATACCACAATAACTGCACCGATTAAACTCACTAAGTTTCTATAAACAGCACTTTTAGTCGAAAAGAATTTACGTTCGGCCGCAAAATACACAATGCCAACACTCATCACAGTCACTAAAAAAGCTGCCACCTGTGGATAGGCGCCCCCGCTATCTAATAACTCTCTGCCTAAAGGAAAAGCAACAAACGGTGGCATAAACGTAATAGAGCCAATACTAAGCCCAAAAATAATGCCTACAATACCGCTTTCTTCTCCTAAAAGCGATGAGATAAAGTCTGGGGTTACAACCGCTAATAATATTCCAATAAACAAAAACAAAGGCAATAAAACAGGCATTAACTTAACGAATGCTTTAAATCCTTTTTTAAGTCCTTGTTTCGTTTTTTTGGGATCTTTATATAAAGAGATTAAACTTAATATTATTGCTAATCCATAGATAATATAAGCTTCTATTGACATGTTATCACACTCCACATTTAATTGTACGTATACTAACATTGAATTGCAACCTTTTTACAACAATGCTTTAAAATTATAAAAAAGAAAGATTTGATCGCCACAATCAAATCTTTCTTGTGTTATTGTTTTTGTTGAATAAATCGCTGCAAGACAAAAATAGAAGCGATAATTACTAAAACCATTAGTATAACAACCAATAAATTAAACGTCATTGGAATGTTAAACCCGAAATTTGCACTGGTGTTAATCGCCGCATGCATCAAAATCGCAAGGCCAACTGACCGTGTTTTATACACAACACCACTCATCCAAAGCGAAAAGATGATGGTACTTAAAAGATATATGAAGAAATTATATTCATAATGCGCAAAGCCTTCAATTAAGAATAACGGTAAATGCCAAACGCCCCAAATAACGCCTATAAATAGACCAATCATCGCTAAATTATAAGACCCTTCTAAACGTCTTTGTACAATCCCTCTCCAACCGAGCTCTTCTGCACCCCCTGCAAAAATACTCACAGCGAAGATAATGGGAATCCGCAATAAATCATCCCTTAAATTAAACGTAACAAAATTTAAATTTTGATTGACGATATAATTTGTAACGACGCCCAGTACCAACGGGGATAATAAAACTACTGCCCAAATTAAATAACTGGTTTTAAAACGATAAACCGCTTTCCAATACGTTTCTTTTTCATCATTGCTATAATATTTATACACAATATATAAAGCACCAATGGCAGGGGCTGCCCCCCCAATGATACCTAAGATTTGAATGATGCCATCATCCGTTGTCAAAGTCGTTTGGTGGAACAAAAGATAAATAATCCCGTGCGTTATTCCCATTAACGCAAATGTAATGGTGAGAAACATAATCATTGTTGTTTTTAAAGATAATTTCATAAATACTCCTTTTTATTTGTTTTGATGTTTCATCTGCCAATAATAAATGGCAATTTGTGTTCGATCTCTTAAATTCAATTTATCCAAAATAACACTGATAGTATTTCTAATCGTGCCTTCCCCAATATATAAGCGAGATGCGATTTCCTTGTTAGAATATCCATTCGCAATCAGTTCCATGCAGTCATTTTCTCTTTTTGTAAGCAGTTGATCTGCTTTATGCTTGGTATAGGCTTTTAACGCGTCTTCACTAATAATGGCTTGATGGGCCATAACATTTTTAATGGTCGTTATTTGTTTTTCTAAGTCATCACTTTTAAGTAAATATCCATTCGCCCCTGCATGTAAGGCCTGATGAATATTTTTAAAGTCTCTAAATGTCGTAAGCATAATGATTTTTATATCTGGATGGGTTTTTTTAATTTTAGAACACGCTTCAATGCCATCCATAAAAGGCATTTTAATATCCATTAAAATAATGTCACAAGGATTCTTTTGAACAAACCTTAATGCTTCTAATCCATTATGCAAGCACCCTACCACAGTAAACTCAGGTACACTGCTCAAAATTGTTTTAAAACTTTGTGTGATGAGCTGATCGTCATCGACTAGTAAAATATTCATACTTTGCTCCTTATTTCAATATAATTGGTAAGACAACGCGTAAAGTGAAATAATAATCTTTTTGAATATTTAATGATCCATTAAGGGCTTCAATCCGCTTACGCATGTACTTTAACCCCATGCCATATGTTTCACTGGATTGATGCACGCCATCGTTTTTGATGGTAAAACGCACCATTTTATTCATCCGTTTTAATTCAATTTGTATAAATGTTGCTTCAGAATGTTTTAAAACGTTGGTAAGTGCTTCTTTTAAGACGTTATTTAACGTTTGCCAATGCGTTGAACTCAGTTCACTAAACACTCCTTCAACGATAAAATCGATAGGAACATCTTCAAATGAATCAATCATTTTATTAAATCTTTCAAACCCATAGTGTTGTTCGACTTTTGTATCACTAACTGTATCTTTTAAACTTTCCACCGCATTTTTTAAGCGGTTTTCTATTGTTTCTAACGACTCGTTAAAATCATCACTACGAACAGTTTTATAAGCCCTTAAAGCAATCAAAGCTCCTGTTAGTTCATGCCCCAAATCATCGTGGAGTTTTTGAGCAATTCTATCGCGTTCTTCTATCATACTCATATAAGAAATTTCATTTTGGGTTTTAAGCAAATCGAGGTGTTCAGTTTCTAATAAATAGTTTGTTTTTCGCAGTTGATCAAGTGCTTTTTGGTGAGTTACCTTATAGCTTTTATATGTTAATAAAATATATGCTAAGGCAGTCAAAGTCATAAATAGTATTAAAAACACAATATTAGAAATATCAAAAACCATCCAAGTTAACCCGATTAAACCGATTGGATAAAACGCGTGATCATACATGCTTAACATTAAACTTGGTAACATCATATAAATGATGGATGCATCCAAAAAGTATATCGCCAATCCATAAATCACAAATTCTATATAGTAATACTGACTTAAACGATTAAATCGTATTTTTAAAACATTGATCATAAGTGAAAAGACCCACCATAAATAAATCATTGAATCTTCTAAAGGAACTAACAATAAAATCACAAAATAAGTGACTCCTATTGCTATATACAATAAACTGGTCGGTCTTAACACTAAATTTTTCATTCGAATCTCCTCTTAGAGCCTATTAATAAAAATATTATAGCAAACCCTAATAAAATCAACAAACTTATTATGACCGAATAATATGCCCCTTCATAGGCTTGATCAATCCCATTTGCATACCAATACGTCGGCAAAACGACAGAAATCTGTTTAATATCTTGTGGCATCTGTGACAAGGGAAAACTCATGCCACCCATAACCGCCATTAAATTTGCAACGACGGTATAAATAGAGATAGACGTTGTATATTGTTTGAAAAGGGAAAACCAAAATAATGAAAAACAAATCGTCATAATCCCAAAAACTACCATAATGATTAAAGCCAAGAATAAAAACGTAAATGAAACATCTAATGTAAAAATCACCCCTCCAAAAAACAATAAAATTTGTACCAATATTACCATAAAGTAAGCAAGTAAATGGCCTAATAAATACTGTCGATGATTGATTGGAGAAGCCGCGATGCGAACAACAGTTTTTGACTGACGATCATCAATAATTTGTTTTGCCATCAGCAAACTAAAAAACATCATGACAAGCCCGAAAATTCCAAAAACAAACGTATCTAAGCCAATCACATCCACCCGCGGCATCAACGCAATCACTAAGGGTAAAATAAACATTACCCCTAGCAACAAGCGCTGTTTCAATATTCTTTTCAACGATAACTCAAAAACACTTTTCATAAAATCACCCGTTTACTCAAACGAATAACCAAACTTACCAAAACTAAAATAGTCACCAATAATAGCGAAACACCAATCAAAGCATCCATATAACTTCCATCCATCACTTGAATCAAGGCATGATGGGTCCAACTCATTGGCGATGAGTATTTCGATAAAAACTCTGTAAAATTATTATTAGGAAGCGGCATAAAGAACCCTGCTACCAACATAGAAACGATAATATATACAACCAACAATGCTTGGGATTTATTAGCCTTTTTGGTCAAAAATATTAATAAAGCACCAAAAAGTTGAGCAAATATCACACCTAAAAATAAGATAGGAAGCACGAATCCCCAATTAGGGATCCTCACACCAAATACAACAATTAAGTAAACAATTAAAACCATACCTTGTAAGAAACTTACTATCGCGCTAAATAAAATATTCGCCCAAACAAATTTCATAGGATTAACAGGCGACGCTAACAATCTCGTTTTAAAGGGGCTAAAAAAATCTTTTTCAAGCCCTTCAAATGTAAAAGCTGCCCCAAATCCTTGAAACATAAGGATATAAATAATTCCGATATAAAGTGCTATTTCTTCAGTGCTTGCTAAATGGTTCGCCTCTTGAGAAATTGTCACCATCAAGTAAATAAGCGCAACAGGCAACCCAATTAAGATCGCATGCCCAATGTAATCCTTTAATAACCTTAACCCATAAAATCTTATCATTACTGCACCTCGCCATCTCTCAAGGTTTTACCAGTTAACATCAAAAATACATCTTCTAAACTCGCTTTTTGATTGTCAATATTTAAAATGGTTTCTTGATTTAAAACCTTCAATACTTTATCAAGCACATTGGCATTCCCTTCAACCACTAGATAATAAGTATCATAGTTAAAATGAACCTCATTAATGTCGCTTAAAGCTTTTAAGGCTTCTACACTTTCTTCTTGAGGGTATTTGACTTGAACATTTAATCTTTGATCTTCTTTAACCTTATCAATTAAATCCTCTACACTCCCCTGTGCTATAATATGACCTTTATCGATAATATACACTTTATCAGAAACCGTTTGAACTTCTTCAATATAATGGGATGTGTAAATAATAGAAACATCATTATCTTTCGCAAGACTTTTCACAAACTCAATGATATAGTTTCGACTTTGTGGGTCAATCCCTACCGTTGGTTCATCCATAATGATGAGTTCAGGTTCGTGTAAGAGCGAACACCCGATGTTCAATCTGCGTTTCATCCCACCTGAAAACTTTTTAGGCACATCTTTTAACCGATCACTTAAACCAATCAACTGAGCTACTTTTTCAATTCTTTGTTCTAAATGTTCTCCTTTTAACCCATAAAGCTTCCCAAAAAATCGTAAGTTTTCATAGGCACTTAACTCTTCATATAAAGTAATTTCTTGTGTTACGAGTCCAATTCTTTTTCTTAATGATGCGTTTTTCCCATTTTGCGTTTTATCAAATACTTTAATACTGCCTTCATCAATATCTAAAAGACCAACAATCGCATTAATAGCGGTTGTTTTTCCTGCTCCATTAGGACCTAAAAGCCCAATCACTTCGCCTTTGTTTACTTCAAAATTCAAATAATCTAACGCCAATCTTTCTCCATTAAAACGTTTAATTACATCTTTCATTTGTACAATCATTTTAATCACCTCCCTTATACTTTAGCAAAACGCAATTATTCTTAATAGTTACATTTGTCACTAAATTCATATATTTTTGAAAAATTTAACTGAACCCTTTGTTATTAAAGTCTTTTTTTTGATTTTTTTCATTTAATGATACACTTATTATAAGGGAGCTGGTTCATATGAAGATTGAAACACTAGTAGAAAAACAATTGTTTAGAATTATAAAAACAAATGAAAACGAAGACGTTTATATCAATCATTATTTATTTACCGATTCTTATGAAAGTAGTTTGATAAGCTTTCCTAACAGCGTTCAAACATCAGACTTTATAGAATTAATTGAAAAGAAAATAAACACCCACTCTATTAAATACATCATTCTGCCATCGATTAATCTATTGGATATTAATCGTTTATCAGAGTTTATGAAAACAATTGATAATGGATTTATTATTACATCACTTCACCATAAAAAAATAATCGAAACCTACAACGATAGTTTAGAGGTTAAAACCATTGAATCACTAAACTACACACTCAAATTAAACGATTATTCTACATTTCAGTTTATCACTACCCCTTTCATTGAAAGTGTAGGGGATTTTATGATATATCATAATACAACAAGTCATTTATTTTCAAATAAACTCTTTTCTTTTTATGGCCAAAATGCATCCAGTGAAGCCATAATGAATTATGCTGAGCACCACTATCCATCCAGTGATTTTATCAAACCCGTTTTAAAAGCAATCAAACCTTTTTCGCTAAAAAAAGTTTTTCCATATTATGGAAATCCTTTTGGCCAAAAATTATATAACGATTTGTTCCATCAAACTTTAAGAACCCACTTTTATAACTCATCTTACTTAGTAAAAAGTGTTGGGGCGAAAAAAAGAACTTATAATTATATTGCTTTATGTGAACAAAGTATTGAAAGCTTAGAAATCATTGCTTCTAGTAGTGAAATCATAAATACGTTTAAAAATACTAAAGTAAGCATTGATCATAAATCCCTTCAAATCAAAGACACGGAGTTAAAAGGAAGAAAGTTATGGGATTACTTCTTTCAAACCATCTACACTAAGCATGGCGAAGCATGGATTATTCATTTAGAAACGTTCTTTAAAAAGATCAACCGATTATACAACATTAATCCCCCAGCTATTTTCAGAACCATAATGAACAAAACCAAACAACAATTAAAGCATCAAATCGAACATGCTGAATCTTTAAAATCGGAAATTTTAAGAATCAACACTGCATTAGATGAAACGACTGACAAAATGTTAAGAGATAATATAACAGGATTATATAATGAATCATTTTTTAAATCTTTTATGCTTGGAAATAATGATAAAGAAACCTGCTTATTGAATGATTCAAAAACTGGAATATTTTATATAAGCATTGACTCTTTAGCTTCTATCAATAAAAGATTTGGACAAGAAGTTGGAAACGACACATTAAAGACAATTGCTTATATTTTAGAACAAAACATTGATGATGACGAAATTGTATTCAAATACACTGGTGCCATGTTTATTGTCTATGCACCAAAAGAATCTGAAGCTTCGCTTAAAGAAAAAGCAAGAACGCTTAGAAACGCCATCATTGAATCAGAATACTTAATTGAAAAACCTGAACTATCCATAGCGATTGTAAGCTGTGATGAAACCAATAAGGAAAAGCCATTTTCTATTCAACTAGAAACGATCATTGATTTAGGAAACTCTAGAATTCATTACGCTAAAAAGACTGGTAAAAACCAAATTATTGATAAAAAAACATCCCTTAATGAAATTACTGAAGGGTATATCTTATTAATCGACGAAGACGAAGTCAATCAAACCCTTATTAAAACATTTTTTGCACGCGAAAATTATCAAGTCTTAATTGCCAACGATGTCAATGAAGCCTTTGAAATCTTAGAAAACAATCCAATTGATGGCATCATTAGTGAAATTAACTTATCAAAACTCGATGGTTTTGCGTTAAAACAAAAATTAAACCAACATCATTCTTTTCATAAAATTCCTTTTATCATCGTTTCCCATAACAAAACCGCTACTACTATCAAAAGAGCGAATCAAAACAATGTTGATTATATTTTAGAAAAACCAATTTACCCAGTTGAGCTCATTGGATTAATTGAACGCTACAAACAGGCGGTGTAAATAATGACTACGTTAGATTTCGTACTTACTTTATTATTTATAATTATAGGTTTGATCGCTTTACTCATCATTTTGATTATATTTCAAAAAATTAAGCATTCTAAAAAGCAAAAACAAGTTAAAACAATTAGAGACTTTGTTTTTTCATCCATTAATGATCAAAAGAAACTCAGTAAACGATTCAATAAAACAATTTTATTCCAAGAATTCATAAACATCCAAGAACAAGTGCATATTGATAATGATGCATATTTAAGATTTGTAAGTGAGTTAAAACGCTTAAAAGTCGTAAAAAAGCAACTTAAACACCTAAATTCACGCTTTACGTTTAAAAGAAAAAAAGCCGTTGTCTTTTTGGGCTATTTAAAGTTTGATGATGTAAAAAATAGGCTAATCAAACAACTAAAAAGAGAAAAAAGTTCGTCAATAAGACTTTATTTAATTCATGCATTAAAAAAAGATTTAAGCCCTGAGTTAATCGCAACCATCATCAAATCTTTAAATAAACATGAACCCCATTATAATCAAAAAATTACTACCCTTATATTAAATCAACCCTTAGACATTAATAAAACCACCATGTTATTGAAAGGTTCCAATGAATCTACCGTCATCCGCTTTTTAATTGCTTGTGCAAAAAAATATCCAACTAGCCTTTTAAGATCTTATGTAAACACAGTGTTTAAATCAACACAATCAACAAGCGAATCACATAAACTATTAACCAATTTAGATGAAGAATTGGTAGAAGAGATTTCTTTTGAAGCGGCGGCTACTTTAGCAGAAATTGACCCTGAAACATTACTAAAAGAACAATACTTCTTTAATCAATATCCAGAAATTGTGGAAGCAACCTATCAAGCTAGCAAAAATCACCAAGGTATCAATGCGATTGATTTAATCGTAACCCATTTTCACAATATTCAACATAATCCAATAAGGGTAAACACTTTAAAAGATTTAATCTACAACAATAATAAAGCACTTGTTAAGCTTATCCATGTATTTCACCAACAAAACAATGACCAAGCAAAAGAACAAATCGCTTTAGCATTAAGCGGACGAATTGATTATATTATTTTTAATGTTGTTACTTCTCCTATGAATAGAAACTTTGCGATTATTAAAAAGCTGATGGACCTAGAATATTACGACAGTATTATCAACTTTGTGAACCAAAATAAAAACGACCAATACACGCGTGAAATATTAACTTTATTCAAAGTTTATTTACAAAGAGACACTCAATTAAAAAATGTCTTAGAAAGATCTTTAAAACCTTCTTTATTAGAAAAACTTGGCTTATCACAATCCTCTCAACCCCCTCTTAATCAATACTCTGCTCAAAAAGAAACTGATAAAAAAAGGTACTTGTTAAAATGGTTAGTGTTTTCAATCGTATTATTTCCGATTATTTTTGTGATTCATTCTTCTTTGCTTAATCAAACTTTATTTAGCCAAGAAGCTTTTTTCAGATTTGTGATTGCTTATAATCTATACATTGTTGCCTATTATTTTAGCGTCAATCTAATTTACATTATTCTATCAATTTTATCGCACCATACGGCCACACAACAAATAAATGATTGGTCCCTTAAAAAACCAACCCTTTTATATGAAGATGAATTGCTTCCTAAAGTTTCAATCTTAGCCCCTGCTTACAATGAAGAGTTATCCATTATAGAAAGTGTCACTTCTTTACTAAATTTAAAGTATCCAAACTATGAAGTCGTCGTAATAAACGATGGGTCTAAAGACGCAACTTTACAAACATTAATCGACCATTTCCATTTAGAAAAACACACCGTTGAATATAATAGCTTTATCACCACTAGACCTATAAGAGGAATATATACAACCAAAAATATACCGAATTTAAAAGTGGTTGATAAGCATAATGGCGGAAAAGCTGACGCTTTAAATGTTGGGATCAATGTTTCAAAATATGAATATGTCTGTGGAATTGATGCGGATAGCGTCTTAGAAAGTGAAGCATTGTTAAAATTATTGAGCGTTGAGATGGATCAAAAAAAGCCGTTGCTTGCTTCTGGTGGGAATATTCTTCCTTCAAATGGAGAAATTATTTCTCAAGGAAAAATAGAAAAAAGAGGGCTTTCTAAAGGCGCAGTGGTTCGTTTTCAATCTTTAGAATACTTAAGAGCGTTTACTACGGGTAGATTAGGATGGACCAAATTGAATGCGCTCCTTATTATCTCAGGTGCTTTTGGCGTTTTTAACAAAGAAGCCTTACTCCAAGCTAGTGGGTATTTAAGTCGCGTCTCTCCTTTACGCAAAGAAACCGTTGGGGAAGATATGGAACTAGTCGTCAGACTCCATAGAAACGCAAAATCTGAAAATAAAGATTATAAAATAAACTATGTGTATAATGCTGAGTGCCACACTCAATTGCCTGAAGAATTCTCTTCACTCTTAAAACAAAGAAATCGTTGGCATCGAGGCCTTTTAGATATTTTATCTTATCATCGTTCCATGACTTTTAACCCTAAATACGGGAGTTCTGGAATGATTGGGTTTCCTTATTTTCTCATCTATGAAATGGTAGGGCCATTAGTTGAGATCCAAGGGTATTTCTTTTTGTTCCTAGCATTAATTTTAGGGCTTTTAAACTTACCAATCATCTTATTAATTTTTATCGCAACGATAGGTTTTGGAATTGTAATTTCACTCACTTCACTGCTTATTTTAGAAAAAGCGCACAATCATCTTACTTATAAAGAAATAGGCATATTAATCTTTTATGGGATTTTTGAAAACTTTGGTTATCGACAATTGATGAGTTTATATAGAGTGAGAGGCTATTTTTCATCGCTACAAGAAAAACATCAATGGGGTGAACAAAAACGAAAAGGGTTCGTAAAAAAATAATTATCATAATTAAAAAGCACACCATTATCTAATTAATGGCGTGCTTTTTTAACTCTATATTTAAGTTGTCGCTTCTTGCGCTGATTTTAACGATCTAAAATATCTTATAGTAACTTTGATAGTCCCTGCGATGGGGACTGCTAATACAAACCCTGCTAAGCCAAAGATTGAACCGAAAAACAAGAAACTCGATAACACCGCAACCGGATGAATTTTCACTTGTTTACTAAATATATTGGGTTGAACGATGGTACTTTCTAATACTTCTTCTATAATGTTAAGCACGAAAATCATAATCACACCAATAATATAAATATACCCTGAATCACTTGATTCAAAATGCAACGTCAAAAATAACACAATTGGCATAGACATACTAATCCAAACCCCTAAATATGGAATAATACTAAATAATCCCATGACAAGCGCAAACAATAAAGCATACCAGATATTAAATCCTGGGATAAAGATGGCTAAAATACTATAAGTAATCATGAAGAATAGTGTGATGAAAATCATCACTTGTCCATGACCAATAAAGTAGCCTCTAATGACTTTATCAGATTCTTGTGCCAACGGTTTTAAATGGTTTTGTACATGGTTTGGGAATAAAAATAAAATTCCATTAAAGACTTTTTCTCGGTCTTTAATTAAATAAAACATAAACACAGGGGTTAAAATAATCGTAAAGCCTGCGTGTATAATTCTAGAAGTAATTTTAAAGAAATTGCTACCAAATGATTGAACCCATCCAAACACAACTTCTAAACTAAATCCAAACTCTTCAAATTGTTCAATCGCCTCATCAAAAGACTCCGCATAAATACTATTTTCAATCGTAACTACTATGGTATCAATGATATCTTGCACTAAAGCGCTATCTATTGTGTCAATAAAGCGCGTAGTAATAATAACCGCTTGTGAGATTAAAAAAGCAATGGTAACGGTTAAAATTAAAACCAAAAACATAATTCCAATCGAGATGGCTGCAATAATACTTAAGGTTTTATTTAAAAACGTTTTGCTTTCTATAAACCGTGCAAATGGTGCAATGATAAAACTAAGTAAAAAGGCAAAAGAAAAAGGCATAATGACACTTTTGGCCGCTACACTAAATGCATAAAAAGCATTTGGCCATAAAGCATTCATATAATATAAACCAACCATAACAATACTGAAAATACTAACCAGTATTAACCCTTTAATCAATCGTTCTTTATTAAAAATTACTGGCATAAAAGCCCCCTATAAAAACAGTCTTTATTCTATTATAGTGCAGGTGAACGAATTTTCAAAATAAAACCCAAACAAAAAAGACAGACATCTTTTGGATATCTGTCTTAGTTTACGCATCAGCCGCACGAAGGATTTTGTCCCAACAAACCATTTGGTTTGTAATCTAATTATAATCGATTTAATACCCCTGTCAATGTATTTGTTTAGTTCTTATCTAAAATGCATTGCGCCCCTTCACAAAGGCATGTTTCACGCGCTACTATTTGACCTTTTTCGATGGCTTTGTCGATTGTGTTCCCTTTTGCAATCTCTGAGGCAAATCCTGCGATAAAACTATCTCCAGCACCGGTTGTATCGAGCGGTTTGATTGCGGAGGCTTTTTGATGCTTAACTTGATTATCCGCGTAGTATAAAACGCCTTTATCCCCTAAAGTGATAATTAACTTTCCCTTATATTGAATGATAGCATCTTCTTTTAACGAAGTGTCTTTAAAAAGTGCATCATATTCTGTCTCATTAGG
>CAYZOR010000029.1:0-10175 GCA_964479895.1 uncultured Candidatus Izemoplasmatales bacterium
GCCAAATCAAAAGTTGAAGTCAAACTTGATCCGATGAATGCTTATGAACGTCGCATTATCCATACTAAATTAGCAGAATGGCGCGATGTTGTAACCAAATCTGAAGGGGAACGCTCACAGCGTTACTTAGTCATTAAGCCAAAAAAATGAGACTCATTGTAGGACTGGGAAACCCAGGAAAAAAATATTCAAGAACGCGTCATAATATCGGGTTTATGTGTTTAGAAGCATTTGCGGCTGAAAAACATTTAAATTTTTCATACGATAAAAAATTTCTTGCAGATGTTGCTAAGTATAACAATACAATTCTTTTAAAACCTCAAACGTATATGAACTTATCAGGCAACAGTGTCTCAAAAATTGTGAGTTACTACACCATAGATTTTGAGGATATATTAATCATTTATGACGATCTTGACCTCCCCACAGCGAAGCTAAGAATTCGCTACCAAGGAAGTGATGGTGGCCATAAAGGCATGCGTTCAATTTTACCCGCTTTAAAAACAAACAATATTAAGCGTGTGAAATTTGGAATTGATAATCCTGCTCATATTGAAGTGACGAATCATGTATTATCTCCCTTTTCTAAAGCGGAAGGTGATGCAGTGATTGAATCAATCAATACTGTGAAAAAAATTATTGAAGATTTTGCGGATGAAACGCCTTTTAATACCATCATGAATCAATACAATTAAAACTTATAGGTTAGAACTATGATATTTCAAAAGTACCTTTCAAAAGAAGGGTACTTTTTTTATGAGCACACATCTATAATAATTATTTTTTGTAACAAAATGGTTTTATTTGTAAAATGAGTAAAATTTTATAATTAATTCTTATTTTTTATAGGGTATAATTTTGGGGCATGATAAACTTAAAGTGTTAAATAAGCATAGGGTCAAAGGGAGGACACAAATGAAAAAACTCTTTATAGGGATCAGTGTGTTTTTGTTGTTTAGTCTAGCTTTTATGCCTACTTTATCTGCGGACGTCGGTCCAAAACCTTCAGGTGTCATTGAAGTAACAGGGATTGATGAAGCCTATGATTTAGATATTCTCATTCCTTATCGTTTTGGTTCACCTCCTAGGGTGATGGAAGAAGAATCATGGAAATCTGATACGCATTATTTGGATGATGATTTTTTTACGGTCTTTGAACGCATTAATGGATTTATTACCTCAGATAGATATGCAAGTGCAACCCTTTATTCAGGCCCACCAAGATATATTGATCGAGAAGACAATCTTTTTACGCTTGGATATTTTGGAGCGCCTAAAGATTTTAAAATTGCGATTATGACCGAAAGCGGTCATTTAATTATTAGTGAACCTGTGACAAGACAACTATTTGATGCCCATTTTACGTATGATTTAAGTGACGTTGATTTAGAAAACGACCAAGTGAATGCTGGTATAGTGGAAGAAGAAGTTCCATGGGGTACAATGGTGGGCCAATATTTCTTTAGGGTCATATTAACCATCACTGTTGAACTTTTCATTTTGTTTGTATTTTTTTATCGATTGAAAGGAAGTTATCTACTTGCTGGGGGTGTGAATTTAATTACGCAGTCGTTTTTAACGCTCTTTGTGTTAATTGGGTATTATTTTTGGGGAGCGGAACTTGCTGCGTTGCTCATTTTACTACTTGGTGAGATTATAATCATTACTTTAGAAAGTATTATATATACCATGAAACTAACAGAAAAAAGTCGAATTAGAGCGTTTTCCTATGCGATTGTGGCGAATGTAGCAACCTTAGCGATCGGCTTTGTGCTTATCTTCATATAAAGGGCCCTCTTGTAGGGTTTTTTATATGCAAAATTCTCAATAATTTGCTACAATAAGGTGGGGCATCTAAGCATGCCGCTTTTTGATATGGAGGACACCATGAATTTATTAGAATTGTTTAAAAATAATGCGACAGTTGAACGGTTTAAACAAGCATTAAAACATGAAAAAGTATTTGAAGTAACAGACACATTTAGTAAGCTGAATATAGTACTCATTCAGTTTATCTTAAATCAAACCGATCAAAACGTGATCATTGTGAATCACAATCTTTTTCATGCCCAAAAAACGTATGACTTACTGTCCACTACATTAAAAGACACCCCTGGCTTTTTTCCTCAAGATGAATTCATCACCACCGATATGCTCGCGATGAGTGAAGATTTTAAATTCGAACGGTTAAATACCATCAAAGCCATTTTAAATCATGAAAAACGTGTTGTTGTGACCAATCCAAGTGGGCTTGTAAAACCTTTATTGCCGCTCGCTTTTTACGCTGAAGTCTATAAAACCTATGAAGTCGGAGATATTATTGATATCAATGCGCTTAAAAAACGCTTGGTACAACTGGGCTATCAAGGAAGCAGTGAAGTTGAGAAAGTAGGAGATTTTGCGTCTAGAGGCTCAATCATTGATATATATCTAAGTGATATGACGATGCCGATTAGAATTGATTTTTTTGATGATGAAATCGATTCTATAAGAACGTTTGATGTAAAAACCCAACGCTCTAAAGATAAAATAAAGGCCTTTACCTTATTTCCTAGAACCGAGTTTTTTTATAGCGATGAGACCTTAAAGACCATAGAAAAAAACACGTATGGCTTGGTCAAATCATTGGATTTAGATGAAGAAGCGAAAAATAGAGTCGATGAAGAAATGGAGCAACTTAAAAACTATGAAAACCAAGACCACTTAGCACGGTATATGCATTTTAATGGGGTGAAAAAAGAAACCTTATCGACGTATTTAGAGGATCCTTTCATCATTCATATTGAAAGCGATAAGATCCATCATGCGTACATGCAGCTTTTAAGAGATTTAGAACAATGGTATGCTTCGAATGCGTCTTACGCTCAACTCGGGTTTGAATTAATTCGTGATATTGACCACATCTATACGCCCAAAAAAATTATGCTTAATACTTTTAAATCGTCAAACAATAAACACTTCACCATGCCTTTAAGAGCCAAAGAAAGCATGCAGTATGAAAACAATATGCATATGCTTATTAAAGACTTAAAAAAGTATGATAAGTATATCACCGTACTTATTACCATCCAAGATAAAGACAAACGGGATAAACTCTATACCCTTTTAGAAGACCATGTTGATATTAAGTTACTTGGTAAAGACGACATTCCTTTTAAGAAAAAAGTAAACATCATGCAGTCAGATAACCCCTTAAGTTTTGAATGGTTTGATGCGGAATTCTTATTATTAAACGAAGACAACATATACAAAGAAACCACACATAAAAGAAAAAAACCACCCAAAAAAGTTTTTAAAGATAGTGAATCGGTTAAAAATGTTGATACCTTAAATAAAGGGGATTATATTGTTCATTATGACCATGGAATTGGCCGTTTTTTAGGCGTTGAAACCATGGAAGTGGGGGAACACATCAATGATTATATCATCATTGGTTATAAAGGCGATGACACATTATATATTCCGGTTGAAAACATTCATCTCATACAGCGCTACAATGCCCATGAAGGGATTCAGCCTAAGTTAAATAAAATAGGTTCTCCAGAATGGGCCAAAACAAAAAGAAGAGTGCGTAAAAAGGCGAAAGATATCGCCAAACACTTAATTGAACTCTATGCCAAAAGAGAACAAGCAAAAGGCTATAGCTTTTCTAAAGATACAGATTTAATGAATACGTTTGAAGCAACGTTTGAATATGAAGAAACCCTCGATCAAAAAAAAGCGATCGAAGCGGTTAAAGAAGATATGGAAAAATCTGTTCCTATGGACCGTTTAATTTGCGGGGACGTTGGGTATGGAAAAACAGAAGTGGCCTTAAGAGCCGCTTTTAAAGCAATCCTTGATAATAAACAAGTGCTTTATTTAGCCCCAACCACTATCTTATCAAGACAACATTACTATACCTTTAAAGCAAGAATGGAATCTCACGGCATCAAAGTTGCTTTACTCAACCGCTTCGTAAAACCCGCGCAACAAAAAAAATATCTAGAAGGCATTAAAGATGGCTCTATAGATGTCGTGATTGGAACGCATCGTTTATTATCTAAAGACGTTAAAATGAAAGATTTAGGCTTAATGATTGTCGATGAAGAACAACGGTTTGGCGTTGAACATAAAGAAAAAATAAAATCAATGAAGCTTCACGTAGATGTTTTAAGTTTATCAGCAACCCCAATTCCTAGAACGCTACAAATGGCAATGACAGGGGTCAAACAAATGAGTTTAATCGAAACCCCTCCTAAAAACCGCTTCCCCATTCAAACCTATGTTTTAAGAAGAAATGACCACGTCATTCAAGATGCGATTGAGCGAGAACTTGGCAGAGGTGGACAAATCTTTTATCTTTATAATCGCGTCGAAAAAATTGATGCGATTAAAGATGAATTAGAACGCTTAGTCCCTGATGCACGCATTGCTTATGCACACGGACAAATGAGTCGAGTGAAACTAGAAAATGTCATGCGTGATTTTTTAGACCATCAGTTTGATGTCTTAGTCTCCACAACCATTATTGAAACCGGCATTGATATTCCCAATGCGAACACCCTAATTATCCATGATGCGGATAAACTAGGTTTATCACAACTTTATCAAATCAGAGGAAGAGTCGGGCGGTCGGATAGAATTGCGTATTCATATTTAATGTATGAAAAAAATAAACAACTTAATGAAGATGCGACCAAACGTTTAAAAGCGATTAAAGAGTTTACTGAACTTGGTAGCGGCTATAAAATTGCTTCTAGAGATTTAGCAATTAGAGGCGCAGGCGACCTCTTAGGAACCGAACAATCAGGCTATATTGATAGTGTAGGGATTGATTTATTCTTAGAAATTTTAAAAGAAGAGATTCATAAAGAAAAATCTAGCGAAGAAGTGAGCGAGAAAAAAGACGATCAAGCCCCCATTCCCAAAACCATTAAACTTCCAACCTCTAAAACGATTCCTAAAGCGTATATCCAAGATGATGAGACAAAAATATAATTGCATAAGCGTTTCACGACCTTAAAAAGTTCTAACGACTATTTAATTTTAAAAGAAGAAATGGAAGATCGTTACGGAAAAATCCCTAAAACGGTCAAACATTATATGCTTGAAAAACTGTATGAAAACATCGCCAAAGCAGTTGATCTTGAAAAAGTCAGAACCACCAAAACAACCACTACTTTTATATTAAGTGAACGCGCAAGCAAAACCATTCATGGTGACATGCTTTTTACCAAAGCCAACGAACTTTCTAAACATATAACCCTAGATTATAAGCTCAATAAACTAACCATCAAAATTGATCATTTAAAAGTGGAAAAAGGATTATTAAACACCATCATTCCATTACTTGAAATACTCATTTAAAAAATCTGTAACTTTGATGCCAAAGTTACAGATTTTTATTTTATAAATATTAACGCTTTTCTTGGTCGTAGGCATCACCAAGTGCTTGTGGTGCTTGACTTTCTTTAGAGAAGAAAGCAAGGATTATTAATGTAAATAGATAGGGCATTAAACGATAAATTTCGCTTGGTAGGGCAACATTTGATAATACCCCAATAGAATCATGTAAGTTCGCAAGCACTCTTAACAACGCAAAGATTAATGCGAAAACAAATAACCGAATAGGTTTCCATTGTCCTGAAATTAAAATTGCTAAAGCTAAGAATCCTAACCCTAAAAAGTCTCCATTAAAACGATTATCAAAGGAAATCAAATAAGTAGCGCCCCCTAAACCTGCTAAGAAACCAGACGTCATGACTCCGATGTAACGCATTTTATAAACATCGATCCCTAAAGATTCAGCAGCTTGTGGGTTTTCTCCAACACTTCTGAGTCGTAAACCAAGTCGTGTTTTATAAAAGATGAACGTGACTATAATTAACGTCGCAATCCCAATAAACGTCGATAAGAAGGCTCTTTCAAAGAATAACGTTCCTAATACCGGAATATCTTGTAATAGTGGAATGTTCATTCTATAAGTATCGGTAATGTTAATGCGCTCAGTCCCCCCAATGGTACGGGCTGTAAAAACAGCAAGGGCAGGCGCAAATAAGTTTAGTGCCGTTGCGGAAATAATTTGGTTGGAATTCATGTGAATCGCCGCAAAAGCATGAGCCGCTGAAAATAACATTCCAACAACAGCCCCACCAATTAAAGCCATTAATACCATTAATTGTGTAGGCATGCCTAAAGGTCTACCGACATATAAAACCAGTAATGCACCAATGAAACCACCCATAATCATGATTCCATCTAAAGCGATATTAATAACACCACTTCGCTCAGAAAATAACCCTCCAAGAGAAACCAACATTAAAGCAATCATAACAGGAATAGCATAAGAGAAAATAAATCCTAAATCACTAATAAATTCAATCATCCTACATCACCCTCTTTCTCAGGGAGATCCACATCTTTATCAGTCCGCTTTCTAACTATATTAGAAATAACTTGTTTCGTGAATAAGCTTAAGGCACTGAAATAAATAATGACCGCGATGATAATATCAATAATTTCTTCACGGAAAAGTCTTTGCGCAGCGTCGCCACCACGTAATATTGATCCGTAGAATAGACCTGCGAGGACAACCCCTATAGGACTCGATAAACCAAGTAAAGCAATCGCAATGCCTGTGAATCCTTGTTCTAAGAGTTGCTCGTTAATTCTAAATGTACGGTCTCCTACTAAATACATAACGCCACCAGCAATCCCAGCAATCGCGCCTGCGATTAAAAATGACATAACAATACTTCTTTTTTCTTTAATGCCTGCATATTTAGCAGAGCTTCTAGAAAGTCCTACACTTTTTAATTCATAGCCAAACGTTGTATAGTTTAAAATAACGTGTAAAACCGCCGCGACAATTAAGGCTATAAAGATTCCTATATTAATAGGCGATCTAGGGAAAATAGAATCTAAAAATAAGACAGGCAACCGTGCGCTTGCAGCGGGTCTTAACGCTTCACTTCGCCCCCCATAAATGGTGGTAAGAATGAGTAAATTGACTAAATAAAGCGCAACGTAGTTTAACATAATGGATGAAACGACTTCATTAACGTTCCTATAGGCTTTTAAAACTCCAGTAATTCCACCCCAAATAGCGCCACCTAAAGCCGCCGCTAATATCGCAACGAGCCAGTGGATGGGGCCTAAAAATGTCCAGTTAACCCCAACATATAATCCGAAAAACGCACCCATGGTTAACTGTCCAGTCGCTCCAATGTTGAATAATCCAGTTCTAAACGCAAACGCGACAGAAAGACCGGTTAAAATAATTGGAGTTGAGTAAAAGATTAAAAATCCTATATTTCTCATATCCGATAATGGCCCTGTTAAAATTGTCCAAAAGCCTAATAATGCATTGGAAGGATTAACAATTAACATAAGTATTAATCCAAACACCAATCCCATCACAATCGCAAGAACACTAGAAATGACATTGATGCTGCTTGGTTTTTTCGCAATAAAATTTAGTATCCAATTCATGATTGATCATTCCCTTTAGATCCTGACATATAAAGTCCGAGTTCTTCACGAGTGACTTCTTTGGGATCAAATTCTCCAACATTTTTCCCATCATACATAACAAGTATTCGATCCGCAAGATTGAATACTTCATCTAAATCATATGAGACAATAAGAACTGATTTGTTATTGTCTCGATGTTTAACAATTTCGCGGTGGATAAATTCAATGGCCCCAACATCTAATCCTCTCGTTGGTTGAACCGCGATTAATAGGTCGCTTTCTAAATAAATTTCTCTTCCTAAAATCGCTTTTTGTTGATTGCCACCACTCATCGAGCGAGCCATAGACGTTGCTCCATTACTGCTTCTTATATCAAATCTTTCAATTAAATTCTCTGCATGTTTTCTAATCGCATCAAACTGTAAAAATCCCTTTTTTTGAAACGGGGCTTGATGATAACTTTGTAAAATCAAATTATATTCCAAAGGAAAATCAAGGATAAGCCCATGTTTTTGTCTGTCTTCTGGGATATGTGAGATCCCTTTGAGACTTCGTTGTCTTATCGAGCTTTGGCTTATATCTTCATCATTTAATCTTAGTTTTCCTTCGGAGGTGTTAAAGAGTCCTGTAATCCCATAAATGAGCTCACTTTGACCATTTCCTTCGATTCCCGCAACCACCAATATTTCGCCGCGCTTGGTTTCGAAAGAAACATCTTTTACAACTTGGTATTTTGATACAGGATCTAACACAGACAAGTTCTCTACTGATAAAACCGTCTCTTTTGGTTTGGCTTTATCTTTCGGGAGAGAAAAGTCTACTTTTCTACCGACCATTAATTCCGCAAGTTTTTCATTGGGCGTTTTTTCTACATTAACTGTATCAATATATGCGCCTCTTCTTAAAACGGTACAACGATTCGCTATTTCACGAATTTCTTTTAATTTATGAGAAATAAATAAAATGCTTTTACCTTCTTTAGAAAGTTTTTTCAATATTTCCATTAACTCGTCAATTTCTTGTGGGGTTAAAGACGCTGTAGGTTCATCTAAAATTAAAATTTCTGCATCACGGTAAAGCATCTTTAAAATTTCAACACGTTGTTGGTGTCCAACAGAAATATCGGCCACTAGTTTATCGGGGTCGACTTTTAAATTATATTGTTCGGAGAGCTCTAATACTTTTTTTCTTGCGTGTTCATAAACAAGGACTCTATTTTTTGTATCTTCATAGCCTAAAATAATATTTTCCAAAACCGTAAATCTCTCAACAAGTTTAAAATGCTGATGAACCATTCCAATCCCTAGATTATTAGCATCGTTAGGATTTAAAATATTAACAGTTTCACCATTGACTTTAATTTCTCCTTCATCAGCTTTGTAAATCCCAAATAAAACACTCATTAGGGTTGATTTACCGGCACCATTTTCGCCTAAAAGTGCGTGGATTTCCCCTTTTTTTAATTGGAGTGTGATGTTATCGTTGGCTTTAATTCCAGGAAATGTTTTTGTGATATTTAACATTTCAACAGCATAATCCATAGTTACACCTCTTTTTGTTATCTTGATAGAAGAAGAGAGGAAAGTGTTGCTTTCCTCTCATTTCTACCTTGATGTGTTTGTATATATTTATTGCTTAAGACCCTGTAATAGTATCTTCTTCAAATCCTAACTCTCCAAGGTCATGAACATCAAAGAATGTTAGAAGTTCATCATAATTCGATGGAACCATAAATCCACCAGCAGAGATTTCATCATAAATTGCGTCATAATCTGCTTGAGTGAAATCAGTGAATCGTGAAGTTTCCATAGGAAGTGCAACTCCATCGTCAGCAGCACCTAAGTACCATGTTTCTCCACCTGGGAAAGCGTCATCATCATAATGCGCTGCTAGTGCTTGTTGAACGGATTCCGCTAATGCTTTCGTTGCGCTTGTTAGAACTCTATCACTTTCAGCTGATTGGTCAACATCGACTCCAATCATCCATGCATCCGCATCTTCAGCAGCGCTCATAACAGACCCACCAGCACCACCAGCAGCAGCAAAGATTAATTCTGTGCCACCATCATACCAACCAGCAGCTTGTGTTTCAACATCAGCGCCAGCATCAAAAGTTCCTAAGTATGTAAAGCGGTTTTCTGGGAAATCAAGTGTTACGCCTGCTTCATCGGCTGCATAGTGTGCCCCTGCAACAAATCCAATACCAAAACGTACAACAGCAGGAACAGCAATACCACCCATATATCCTAAGTTCGTATGACCATCTTTAACAGCGGCATACCCTGCTAAGAATCCTGACTCATGTTCTTCATAGAAAATAGATAGTGTGTTGTCTCCAACCACATATTCTTCATCTTCAGACAGTGGTTCTGCATCTAGTAAGATAAATTTCACATCAGGATGATTTTGTTGAGACTCATAAATGGCTCTTTCGAATAAGAAGCCTGGTGTAACAATGATTTGTGCCCCATCATCTACTGCCGTATCGATTGAGTTGATATAATCGCTATCAGAAACGTCAGCAGGTCGATAGTATTCATGCGCAATGTCATTTTCTTCTGCGTATGCAACGATACCTTCCCAAGTTCCTTGGTTAAATGACTCATCATCAATATCACCATAATCGGTGATTAGTGCAATTTCAACCTCTTCAAGCTGCCCACAGGCCGCAAGGGTAAAAATAGAAACAAATAGTGCTAATGCAAAAAACATTTTTTTCA
>CAYZOR010000029.1:10275-15204 GCA_964479895.1 uncultured Candidatus Izemoplasmatales bacterium
CTAATGTGTTACAATCTCAAAAACTAAGATGCAGTAAAACGCTTACGAATTTCTTTAAAAAAAGTGCTCTCTACTTAGAGAACACTGCATCTTAAAATTAAAACGCACCTTGAACAAGAATTGTGGATAAAATAGTGAGGCGAATAAAGTAAAAATAAAGCAACGTACCGACCAAATAATGATGGATGGCATATAAATCCTTAGGAACGAGTTGTTCTAAAACATATCGTTTAGTATAACTAATAAAGAAGAAAAATCCAGCGGCTAAGGCCCCTACTTCAAAAATCACAAATATAATATCAGTCGCTCCAACTGTCGTCTCTAAGGTGATAAAGTCATACAATATAGGGATAAAAGTATAAATAATTGGGAAAAATGGAATCGAAATCATAATAAAAAGAATCGCTTCTTGAAAATCTTTATGATCCGTTAATTTTATAAGGGTTCGTCCGTAATAGAATAACAAAGCAGGATGAATTATAAACAAATACAAACTAAAAGCTTGACCAAATACAACGAAAAAACCATCATCAGCGACAGTCATTCCAACGATTCCAACAATAGACGCAATAATTGTTAAAATTATTATGGCATAAACAGCTCTTGTATACGATTGCATAGGCACCCTCCCAAAGAAGAAAATAGGGGTATTCTTTAAAAAAATTATAACATATTATATTATTCTGTGTTATCTATTTTATAAAGTTTCATTACTTTTTTATAAAGGGTCTGATATTTAGAGGGCTTAAGCGCCTGCATCCCATCAGATTTAGCTTCACTAGGCTTATCATGAACTTCGATCATAAGCCCATCTGCCCCAGCCGCAATGCTTGCTTTTGATAAGGCTTCAACCATCTCGTAATCACCGGATGCATGTGAAGGATCCACAATGACAGGAAAATCGCTTAATTGCTTGATTTTTAACAGGCCATTCAAATCTAGTGTAAAGCGCGTAGACGGTTCAAAAGTCCGAATACCTCTTTCACATAAAATGATATTTTTATTGCCACCCCTTACAAGATACTGCGCACTCATTAACCACTCTTCTATAGTACTTGCAAACCCACGCTTTAAAATAATAGGTTTTTTACTTTTTGATATTTCTTTTAACAAAGCATAATTATGCATATTACGACTCCCAATTTGAATGATATCAACATACGATTCAAATAATGGTAAATCGCTAATTTTAACAATTTCACTAACAGAAACCATATCAAACTTTTTAGCAACACGGTGTAATATTTTCAAACCTTCTTCTTCTAATCCTTGAAAGCTGTAAGGGGATGTTCGTGGTTTAAATGCGCCACCTCTTAAAAACTTCACACCAGTTTCTTTTAAAGATTTCGCAATGATTGTTAATTGTTGTTCGCTCTCGACACTACAAGGACCAGCTATCATTAAGGGTTCGTTTTCAAAACCCATATCTTTAAGTCCTCTTTGAGTTTGTTCACCCTTTATTTCACGGTCCCCTTGAAGCATAATGACGTCTTTGACAATGCTAAAACGTTGAATTTCAACGTTTAGGCTATGTTCTATTGCTTTGGATATATGATAGGCCTCATAGCCTTCGGCTTTTAAAAGTTTATAAGGAATAGAATGACGATTAAAATACCGTAATAAATTGGCTTTTTGAAAGTCATCATACACGCTATTGAGTAAAACAATCATTTTATCTTTATTTCCTTTAGATAATCCAAGGCTTCGTAATAAGACTTTATATGGTTGCCTTTAAAGGTCTTTTCGCACACGTCTTCAATCACAGATAGATGTCTAAACGATTCCTTGCGGTTGAAAGGATCGGTTAAATGCACTTCAATCACGGGGGGTGCAATGCTTTTAATGGCGTCATATAAACTATACGCATAGTGTGTATAAGCCGCCGCATTTAAAATGACGCCATCAAATGATTGGTGATGTGCATAGTGCAGTAAATCGATTATGATGCCTTCTAAGTTTGTTTGATGGATTTCTACGTCAAGATTCAAATTTTTTGCATAATCTTTTAAAGACGCTTCAAACGCTTTATAAGTCATTGACCCATAGATATGGGGTTCTCTCAGGCCTAACATATTTAAGTTTGGCCCATTAATTATTAAAATACGCATCAATCGTTGCCTCAATTCTTTTTAAAATAACAGCTTCATCAAAGGTATCTTTGCGAATCACCGCATCCGCATAATGTTTGTAAAGCGATTCTCTATTTTCTTTAAGTAACATCCAATCCGTTTTGCTTTTAATTAAGGGTCTTCCCTTGATATTAATACGTTCTAACAACGCATCGTCCATATCTAAATAAATAATAAAACTATTTTGTTTCAAAGCAATCATTAAGGCCTCGTTTAATATAACGCCTCCACCAGGCGCAATAATCTGACGGTGTAATTTCGCTTTTTTTTGAACGATTTGTCCTTCGATCATCCGAAAATACGATTCTCCTTTGATGGTAAAGATGGAATCGATGGATAGGTTGGTAGTATTTTCAATTTCGTTGTCAATATCAACAAACGGTCTTTGAATGGACTTAGCAAGGAGTCTACCATAATGTGATTTACCGCTAAAAGGTAAGCCTATAAATACGATGTTCAAAGTTTCTTTTTTGAATTGTTCAATTAAAGCATCGATATTTTTTTTAGGAGACAACCCAAAAAGTTTTTGGGCGTAGTATGCTTGTAAGTAAAGCATTTTAAGTCCGCTTAATGCTTTAATACCATGCGATTTCGCTTGTTGAATGAACGTTGTATAAAAGGGGTTATAGACTAAATCATGAATGAGCTTCATGTTAGGAAATTCATTCAAATCAATATCAAAATGTGAATCATTCGAGGGATACATCCCTACAGGCGTCGCATTGATGATAATTTCACTCTCTTTAGGTATCGCGGTGAGGGGGTGTTCGTTTGCTTTAGGGTTTCTCGCACAAACATGAATTTTTTGATAGCCCAAAAGCTTTAAGGTGTACATTAATGTTCCCTTAGTTGCGCCATTTCCCAGTATTGTTATGACGGTTTCTTTATTGGAAGGGTACGTATTATCAATGATTTCTTTTAAGGCTAAATAATCGGTATTGTAGCCACATAATTTATTGTCCTTTAAAACAATCGTATTCACCGCCCCAATCGCTTTGGCGGTAGGGTCAATATAATCAAGCAGATCTAATATTTCATGTTTATAAGGCAATGTAACATTTACCCCTTTAAAGGGAATGGTCCTAATAAAATCTTTTAAAGATTTTGTTTCTAAGAGTTCATAGGTTATTTCGGGGCTTAACGCTTGATGAATCTGTTTTGAAAAGCTATGTCCTAATGTTTTTCCGAGTAATCCATACATATAATCAGTCCTTTTTTTGCCTGGCTTTGCTTTCTTTAATAATGGTCTTATAAATATTTCGTATTGATTCATCTTCAATTTTATCATAGATGAAGGCTTCACGGTTAGGATGTGTGATGGATGCTTTGATTGTTTTTTTAACGTTGCCTACCTCATCTGTTAGTGCAAACCGTGCGTCTAATAATTTGATGATTTGATCATCAACGGCATCTATTTCTTGTCTTAATACTTCAATTTTTTTATTCATCTAAATTCTCCTTATACCCTTTAATTAAGGGGTTTCCCATTATTTATATCTGCGTTTAAAACGCGCATTAATGTATAAAAATTTTTATAGTGATTGGTAATTGATTGCATATTTTTAATCGTTGTTGGCTTATTATTAAAAGTGCACATAAAAAATTGGAACAGTGCGATTCTGAAGTTTTCATCAAGGGTTATCTCACTGGGTCCATTAAAGGGCGGAGATGTCCCATGTACAATCAAGGTGTTACTGTGGAACTTATAGCGTATATTAAACTTTCCAAGCGTCTTTAAAAGTGTGTTGAGCGTATCTTCTTTGGTCTGTTTATAGCTTTTTAGTTTGATCAATGTAGAAGGTTCATTGCTTAAAGCAGCAAGCATTAACCCATGTGGCAATACACTGTGTTTATTTTTAAATGATGTTTTAAACCCATTTAATTCGGATTCAGCGGTTAAGTAACCATGCTCATCATGAATGATTTTTCCTGAGGCTTTTTTGATCAGGTTAATGACACTATAATCGGATTGATAAGAAAAATGAGAGATATTACTTATTCTAATGGATGGATTTTTCAATCCAGCGATTAAGAAAAATCCTCCAATACCATAATCCCCTTCAACCAATACATCATTCGCTTCATACCGTGTATTTTTAGGAACAGAAAACCCCTCATTATTTTCAATGAATGTGTGGTTGAATGATTTCATGGTTGATAGTGTAAGCATGAAATCAAGGGGAAGATCATGCGCCTGAAGTGAAAAGTCTTTTGAGTCATTATAAAGGGGGGCTGCGAGTAAAAAGCCATTGATCAATCTTGAACTTTCAAGGGTGTTTAAATGGATTGGTGCGTTATTTAAAGCCCTTTTGTTTACGGTAACTCTGCTTTTAGGTTCATTAAAATGGACAAAGGGGTGTAAAGAAGCGTCTATTGAATCAAACGCAATTTTGTAGGTAAAGGGTCCGTTTAAGGTTAATGCGATAGGAAGGGTTAATTTTAATGTAGTCATTGAATGTCCTATAAAAACGGCTTTCTTTTTTACTTTCGGTGGAAACGCCCCCTTAATGGTTAAGGTTTCATTTGAAATTTTATAAGACGCGCCAAACGCCTTGATTACTTTTAAAGTAGCCAACAATTCATCAAAAGGGATGAATGGTTGAATGGTGCTTTTTCCATGACTTAGGCTTGCCGCAATGATCGAACGATGTAATGCGTTTCTAGCAGAAGGAATTTGTATTTCTCCTTGTAAAATAGATGGGTTCATGGTCCAACATTCTTGCAAACTATTACCCCCTTGTTGGTTCAGCTTAATTATACTACAAATGCTTTATTTGTCACTTTTCTCATTTTGAAAGCG
>CAYZOR010000030.1:0-14465 GCA_964479895.1 uncultured Candidatus Izemoplasmatales bacterium
TAAACTTAAGAACACTATTAACCACTATAAAGCCGTAAAAAAAAGCCTTCACTTTAATGAAGGCTTTTTAAATGGCTATTTTTTAGATTGTTTTGAAGAAGAATCTTGTTTTTTACTGGTTGATTGGCTATACCCTTTTTCTTCTAGTTGTTTTTTGGCATCACTCGGTAGTTCTGGCGCTTTGGTTTTAAACGCTTCACTTAATGTTGAGGCTAAACCAACCATCCCTTGCATGTCTGAAGGAATAACAAGTTTCGTTGCTTGTCCATCCGCAACGCGTTCCATAGATTTGTACGCTTCTAGACGTAAGAAGGCTTCATCGGCACCAGCTGATTTGATAAGCTCGATCCCTTTTGCCGTCGCTTTTTGGACTTTTAGAATTGCATCGGCTTGACCTTCAGCTTCTAAAATACGGGTTTGTTTTTCCCCGTCCGCTCTTAAAATACGGGCTTCTTTTTCCCCTTCAGCGGTTAAGATGCTTGAACGTTTGTCCCCCTCAGCAATCAAGATCGATTGACGTTTTTCACGTTCTGCGCGCATTTGTTTTTCCATCGCTTCACGGATATCTTTTGGTGGAATGATGTTTTTCACTTCGACACGGTTAATTTTAATTCCCCAAGGGTCCGTTGCTTCATCTAAAATGGTACGCATTTTTTCGTTGATATAATCACGTGATGTTAATGAATCATCGAGTTCTAAATCCCCAATGATATTACGTAATGTTGTTGCGGTAATGTTTTCAATTGCTTTGATTGGGTAATTTACCCCATATGTATAAAGTTTAGGGTCTGTAATTTGGAAGAAGACAACCGTATCAATTTGCATCGTTACGTTATCTTTCGTAATAACTGGTTGTGGGTCAAAGTCGACGACTTGTTCTTTAATCGATACTTTGAGTTTTACACGATCAATAAACGGAATTAAGAAGTGAATCCCTACATCCCAGGTCGTATAATACCCTCCTAATCTTTCAACAATGAAACGGTTCGCTTGCGTAACAATGGTAAATCTTGTCGCAACATAGATTAATAAAATTGCGAGTACTGCTATAAATAATATAATGCCTACTGGTCCCATAATTTCCCTCCTATTGGGTAATGTTAATATTTATTATAAACGGTTTAGAACGGATACACAACATCATCTAAGATAATTCTCGTGTGAGTCACTTGGTCGCGTATCGTTTTTCTAGACCTTGTAAAAGCCATTAAAACAAAATCAAATAAAAATAAGATCGGGTAGAGAAAAAATAATGCATATAAATAATTAATATTGATAAATGTAATCGCAAATAACCATATATAGGATTTCCATATCACTTCTCTAACAAAAAGTGACCACCAATTCACTTGCCCCGACATCGATAAATATAAAAATCTTCTTCCAAAGGTCCTGCCTTTGGTAATGCCTTGGTAAAGATAATTAACTAAGGTAAATCCTAAAAAGTGATACGCCACAATATTATAAATATAAAGCGGATCTTCAATCGATACTTCAAAGTGCACAATGCTTTCTAAAATACCTTGTCCAAAAATTCTCCATGTCGTAAAGACGACTGCGATGATTAAGGTCGCATCGATCATGAAACTCGCGAGTCGTTTAAACGGTCCTGCTGTCATAATTTCACCACAATTAATTTATTGCCTTCAATGGATAATATTTCTACTTTTTCATCAACCTCTACCGTTTCATCCGACGTTGATATGGCTGACCAATACTTCCCTTCAACCTTCACTTCACCGCGCTCTCCCACTGGGATTTCTGCGGTACATGTCGCAATCTTTCCAACTAAGCGATCCGCATTCGTTCCAACGACGTTGGTTCTAAAATATCTTTTCGCAAGGGGTCTTACACTTAAAATTAATATGATTGTCACCACTATAAAAACAATTAACTGCACGGGCCATGTGAGCCCTGCAAGTCCTAATATAAACGATACCAATGCACCCAAAGAAAACCAAAGACTCGTTAAGTCCATCGTTAAAACTTCAATTACTGCTGCTACAATAATAATCACAAACCATACCAATAAAAACAAATTATCAATATCAATCATCGTATTTCACCTCTTTGTTCGTTAAGATCAATCACCAAACATCCTTCCTTAGGGTCCCAAAGTGTTTTATACTTCACCGCATTGTTTTCAGTTAGATTGATATTCGCAATGTCAGCCGCTTCACTAATAAACTTTTTATTCGAAACCCTAGCATAACTTGGTCTTACAGTAATTTTATGCTTTTTCTCTTCTGGAATAGAGCCTCTTTCAAACTCTTGTTTGGTAATAGGTTTAATCGCAATTTTATGATTCTCACGGTCTAACCCTAAAAGGACGCGATAAGCCGTTTCAAAATGCGTAGTCGCACTTTTATTTAAGGTTATATTTGATTCATAGATCGTCGCAATCCCTTCACTAGGCTTGCGTGATGTCCATTCAAATGTCACATTACCACCTCCACTGTTTCAGTATACACCCAAATTAATTTATTTACAATTTTATTACAATAAATTATTTTTATTTATTTTAAATGTCGTGATATAGTAATGAGTGTTTGGAGGAATACCTATGACAACAGCACAAGTGTTTCAAAAAGGAATCATAAAAACCTACAGAAAAGATATTTGGACCCCTTTTATAAAAGGGATTAAAGCATACAATTTAATCCAAGATGGCGATAAAATCATGGTAGCGATCAGCGGCGGCAAAGATTCTTTAATTTTAGCGAAATTACTTCAGGAATTAACCAACCATCCCTTGGTGAAATTTGAGGTGGTATTTGTCGCAATGGACCCCGGATACACCCCTTTTAATCGCCATCGATTAGAAGAAAACGCCAAATTATTGGACATTGATCTAAAGGTAGAAAACCGCGATATTTTCAAAATAGCAGCGCTTAAATCCCCAAAATACCCTTGTTTTTTATGCGCTAGAATGAGGCGCGGTGCACTCTATGGGTTAGCCGAACAATACGGCTGTAATAAAGTTGCGCTTGGGCATCATTATGATGATGTCATTGAAACCACGTTACTCAACTTATTTTATGAAGGCAGCATTAAAACCATGCTCCCTAAACTAAAAAGCGATAATTACGAGGGGATTCAGTTGATTCGACCGTTATATCTTTTAAGAGAACACAACATTAAAAAAGTCATGAAACGCTATAACATCAACACACTCGATTGTGCCTGCACTGTAACCGCTAATGAAACGGCTTCAAAACGTAAAGAAATAAAAGCCTTGATTCAACAATTAAAAACACAATTTGGCGATATTGATAAAACCATCTTTAGTGCCACGAACAATGTGTATCTAGACCATTTAATCGGCTGGGAAAAAGATGGGGTAAAATACCGCTTTGATGAGTGATTATTTTCCTAAACAAAACTTAGAAAATAACTCATCTAAAAGATCGGTGTTTTTACTTTGACCAATAATTTCACCCAATGTCTCCCACGCAGATTTAAGGTCAATTTCTATCATATCAACAGGATACATTTGATGCGCCGCATCAATCGCATCTTTTAAACTTTGCTGGACTTGACGCATTTTTGCGATATGTCTTGCGTTTGATAAATACGTTTCACCCGCTTTTTCAAGCCCACCTTGTAAAAACATGGATTCTATTTTTTCTTCTAAACTATTAATGTTAATGCCTTTAAGGGCACTAATTTGAACACTGCTTTCAAATTGTCTGCCGATTTTACTTTCTAAATCGATTTTATTAATGATGACAATTCTTTTTTTATGGGCCGTGAGTTCTAAGAGCTTTTCATCTTCGAAGCTTAACGGTTCATTATTATTCAAAACATATAAAACAAGTTCTGCTTCATCGATTAACGCTTTCGCTTTGTCAATGCCTATTTTTTCAATTAAATCATCAGAATCACGAATCCCGGCTGTGTCGATTAAATTAAGGATAATGCCCCCGATATTGATCTGACCTTCAACAATGTCTCTTGTGGTCCCTTGAATATCGGTAACGATGGCTTTATCTTCTTTTAATAAGGCATTTAATACACTGCTTTTTCCAACGTTGGGTCTTCCGATAATGACGGTTTTTATCCCATCTTTAATCACTCTCCCAACGTAGGCTTGTTTTACAATGTGATCAATTTCTTGTTTTAAGGCTGTCATTTTAGGCAGTAATATCTCATTGGTAAGCATTTCAACATCATCGTATTCCGGATAATCAATGTTGACTTCGATATTCGCAACTGTGTCTAATAACTTTTCTCTTAACCCTTGAATTAAACGGTAAACTTTACCATCTAAGCCTTCGGCCGCAAGGTGTAATGCTTTTTCACTTCTTGCTTCAATGACGTCCATTAAACTCTCAGCTTGAGTTAAATCGATGCGGCCATTTAAATAAGCACGTTCAGTAAATTCGCCTTTTTCAGCCAACCGTGCGCCGTTTGTTAATAATAATTCTAAGATTTTCTTTGCGGCATACGCCCCACCATGACAATTAATTTCAATAATATCTTCTTTCGTGAACGTTTTAGGACTACGAAAAACACTCACCAATACTTCATCGATTAACTTGCCTTGATCATAGATTTTTCCGTAGTTAATGGTATGCGAATTTACTTTACTCAAATCTTTGCCTTTATAGATCTTATCTATAATATCAAAGACTGCATCGCCACTCATTCTTACAATAGAAATTGCACTATGTCCTAAAGCCGTTGAAATGGCGGCTATGGTATCTTTTTTCATGATAATCACCTAAATTAATTATATCATAAAGTGCGAATTTATAGTATAATATGTAACAGGTGATTATTATGAGTTATGGAACGAGAAAAAAAGATTTAAGCTACTACATTAGAATGTTTATTTCGGCTGTATTTGCAGTCTTAATTGTGGGGGTAATCTCACAATTTACAGGATGGCCTGCTGATGATTTCTTTACAACGGTTGAACTGCTTTTTCACATTCCTTTCCTTGTTGTGATTTTCTTATTTGTTTTTAACTTCATCGCGTCTAAATTTATTAAACCCGATGAACAAAAAGAAAAAGAACAAGAATTCTTAATGCGTACATCTAAGCGTGTCCGTGATGAATTACAGTATGATAAAGAAAAATTTAAAGAACTTCAAGAAGATGAAAAATTTCAAACATTTTATAGAGACGTGTTTGAAGTGTATCGTTTTGGAGAAAAAGACGGGAAAACGATTGAATCATTAGAAAATCGTTTTGGTGAAGGTGAGCTTGCTAAAGAAGCTTCAGACATTGTCATTGATGAGACGAAGAAACTGATCGACGAAAAAAAGACAGAGCCTTCCAAACAACCTGAAGACAAATCATAATCTAGGGCGTGATAACGATGGCACACAGAGCACTTTACAGGACGTATAGACCCAAAGATTTCGACGAAGTTGCTGGACAAGAACATATTACAAAAACGTTTAAAAATGCGCTTGCAGGAGGGAAACTTTCTCATGCGTATCTTTTTAGTGGGCCTAGAGGAACTGGGAAAACGTCTATCGCAAAGATTATTGCCAAAGCGGTGAACTGTGAAAAAGCACCGACGCCTAACCCCTGTAATGCATGTGAAATATGTGAAGCCATTGAAAAAAATGCCGTTAGTGATGTCATTGAAATTGATGCCGCCAGCAATAACGGGGTGGATGAAATCCGTGAAATCAGAGATAAAGTTAAATATTTACCCGGTGTTGGACAATACAAAGTCTATATCATTGATGAGGTGCACATGCTTTCAACAGGGGCTTTTAATGCCCTTTTAAAAACATTAGAAGAACCGCCAAAGCATGCAATTTTCATTTTAGCCACGACCGAACCCCATAAAATCCCAGCGACCATTCATTCTAGATGTCAACGGTTTGATTTTAGAGGCATCCAAAAAGATGACATGCTGCATAAATTAGAAGAAATTGTTGAAAAAGAAGCCATTACCATAAATAGCGAAGCACTCAGTTTAATCAGCGAAGTTTCAGAAGGTGGAATGCGAGATGCAATTAGTTTATTAGACCAAGTTGTTTCTTATACCAACGAAGAAGTAATGGTCGATGATATCCACGCAATTAGAGGCTCTGTCAGTCAAGATTTAATGATTGATATTGCGGATGCGCTTCACCAAGAAGACATCGTAAAAGTCATTAACTTAATTGATCGCCTAATCGCTTCAGGAAAAGATGCCAATAATATTATCAATGATATGATTGGATTTTATCGTGATGTGTTGATGGTAAAAAATACGGATTCAAAGGATGAAAAATCATTGTTTGAAAAACCAGGGTTTCTCACTTTAAAAGACACCCTAACCAACCCCTTGATCTTCCACTATATAGATATTTTAAGCGAAACCAAACAACAAATGCGATTTGCGTCAAAAGGAAAGCTCTATTTAGAATTAGCGTTTATTAAAATGGTCGATGACACGTTAAAAAGTGAAAGCAAAACGCGAGAACTTAACGACGAATTAAAACAAGACGTTAGACTTTTAAATGAGCGCATCGATGCTTTAGAAAGCAAACTTAATGATCCTACTTTATTAAAAAAAGATTCCCCTTCGCTTGATGAAGACAAAGCATCGAATGAAGCCGATCATCTGTTTGATACTATGGAAAAAGAAACGGATGAAAAAAGCGAGAAGCATCCTGTTAATGCAGAAGATGGAAATGTCAAAGACAATGATTCAAACAAAAAGGCTTTAGCCGCTAATGAAACACCGTTAAAAACGGATGATAGTGTTAAACCAAAATCACCAAAAGAGGAACAAATAGAGCATTTTGAATATTTGTACGATAAATTTTCAAAGAAAAATTACGCTACCTTTGATGTAAGGTATGTAGAAGATATCTTAAATACAGGAGACCGTCAAATTAAAATTGATATGGTTAAAAAATGGTTCGATATTGAACGGTTTGTTAAAAGCGAAGAAGAAAAATATGCTAAAATGATTACAGATGGGACATTGGTTGCAACGAATGGAACGATGGTGTTAGTCACTTACGAATCGCCTGCGGTTTGTAATCGTTTGATGAAACCGCAAATTAAAAGTAAAATATTAGAAATCTTGGAAGCTTTCTTTGGTAGAAAAATGATGTTTCTTGCATTGCCAGAGGAAGTATGGAATAAATTATCGAGTGAATTCATTAAAAAGTTTAGACAAAACTCTGATGGGAATGCACCGATTAAACTTTCAAAAATTGACCATCCAAGATTGGTTGAAATACCCGACACTGAAGAAAACTTTGAAGACCTCACCAATGAATCGGTTAAAGAAGCCAAAGACCTTTTTGGTGATGTGGTCAAAGTCAAGAAAGGAGACAGATGATATGAACCAAGGAATGATGAAAAAGCTTCAACAAATGCAAAAAGAAATGCAAGAAGCGCAAAAACAATTAGAAGCTTCAATTTTTTACGGTCAAGCCGGAGGTAAGACCGTTGAAGTTGAATTTAATGGAGCCAAAGAAATGCAAAACATTAAAATTTCTGAAGATGCTTTTGATCTCCCTGAAGACCTTGAGATGCTTCAAGATACCATTACAGCCGCAATCAACGACTGCATGAAAAAAATTGAAGACGAAACGCAAGAGACGATGGGCAAATTCACTCAAGGCATGCCAGGAATGTTTTAAATAATGGAATATCCAGATGCATTAAACGCACTCATCGAACAATTTATGCGTTACCCTGGGGTGGGGAGAAAAACCGCAGAAAGGTACGCATTTTATACTATCAGCCAATTTAAAAGTACTGATTACGCCGATTTTATTGACGCTTTAAGGCGGATTGATGAAGAAATCAAACCCTGTGAGATGTGTGGGAATTTAACCGATCAACACCCTTGCAGTATATGTAAAGACACAAAAAGAGATCATACATCTATCTTAGTGGTTGAAGAAAGTAAAGATATTTTGGTGATAGAAAAAAGTAAAACTTACCATGGACTTTACCATGTCTTAGGTGGCACAATTTCTCCTTCAAACGGAATTGGACCTGAAGATTTAAACATCAAAGCCTTGCTCCATCGTTTAAAAGATGAAACGCATAAAGAAGTGATCCTTGCGACCAACTTATCTGATGAAGGGGAAACCACTGCCCTTTACTTACAAAGGCTTTTAAAAGATACAGATATTTTAATCACACGGATTGCCTATGGAATGCCTGCTGGTGGAAATATATCTTACGCTGATGAGATAACATTGAATAAAGCTTTAGAAGGTAGAAAAAAATTTTAACTGAACTTTAGGGGGTTAAGAAATGAGTAATTTTTTGAATTTTTTAAGTAATTCTTTTGCACCACATCTATTGGTTATGGACATGATACGTTCGGTCGTAGAAAATATTGAATCATTTTTTAAAGACACTTTAAACATTAATACCGAAACCTTTTTAAACTGGGCAAGTGATTACTTACTAGAATTACCATATTTTGCACAATTAGGGGTACTTGTTTTGCTCGCCATCATTATTATAATGGGAACGTTTGCACTCATTAAGGCAGTTGCGAAAATCATGATTGTTTTAGCGATTTTATTATTGATTGGCATTTTATTCCAACAAGGGGTTTTTGGAGCGTTTTTCGCAATTTAATCGTAAACGTTTTCTTAAAAAAAGCCCTTCTATATTTAGGGTTAAATGATACAATAACATTGTAAGTTAAAACTATTTGAAAGAAGGGCTAAAATGATTATGAGCCTACAGCATCTAAACGCTAATAATCAACCATTCTCAAATAATAAAAAACATCTTTCAACGATGTTTTTTATCGACCCTTCCTTCACCATAACCACTATAAATATAACAAACAAGGCCAAGATTATTTTTTATAATAAATTTGGCCTTGTTTTCATGTTTTCAGTGTAAATTCGTGAAAATAGAAAAATTGAATATTACACCTAGAAAACGCTTTACTTTTCATGTATACTGTAGTGATGTCAAAATCGCATCAATATATAAAAATAAATAATTTAAGATTTAGGAGAGAATAAATTATGGAGATTAAACTGAAAAATTTAACCAAAGTTTTCCAGTCAAAAAAAGAAGAGGAAACTGTCGCTGTTGACAACTTAGATATTACCATTCCTTCTGGTAAGCTTTTTGGTTTACTAGGTCCTTCAGGGTGTGGGAAGTCAACGACGCTTTACATGATTTCTGGTCTTTTAAGACCTACTGATGGAGAAATTTATTTTGGAGATGAAAATGTTACCCCTGTTCCTCCAGAAGAACGCGGGATTGGATTAGTATTCCAAAATTATGCACTTTATCCGCATATGTCAGTCCGCCAAAATATTATGTTCCCACTAGAGAATGTAAAAATGGACAAACAAGAATCATTAGAAAAAGCACAAGAAATTGCGGACTTAGTGGGGATCGGTCATTTAATGAACCGTAAACCTAAACAACTTTCAGGTGGACAACAACAACGTGTTGCGATTGCGCGTGCGCTTGTTAAATCTCCACGTGTATTGTTATTAGATGAGCCACTTTCTAACTTAGATGCGCGTTTAAGACTTCAAACACGTGAAGAGATTAAACGGATTCAAAGAGAAACCGGAATTACAACTATTTTTGTTACCCATGACCAAGAAGAGGCCATGAGTATTTCGGATGAAATTGTTGTGCTTCGTGAAGGCGTTACCCAACAAGTTGGTAAACCGCAAAATGTTTATAATAACCCCAACAACCAATTTGTTGCTAAATTCTTAGGAACGCCTCCTATTAATATGTTCGAAGGACGCATTGAAAACAAAAAGTTGTATATTGGTGAGGCCTTAATTTCAAATAAAATTGATGCTAAAGACCAAGAAGTAAGTATTGGAATCCGTCCCGAAGGATTTAAGATTGTTGAACGTTCAAGTTTCACCAATGAAGTAGACTTAGTTGAAACCATCGGACGTGACACAACCTTAATCATTCCACATCCAAACGATGAATCAAAAACATTTAGAGCCATCGTGGATGCCGATTACGGTGTTGAACCAGGCGACACTGTTAAATTTACGGTTAAACCACATAAAATGCATATCTTTGATAAAGAAACAGGAGAGCTTATTTAATGTTAGAAGATCAAAGTAATGTCAAAGCCTGGTTTTATTTAGCCCCTGCTTTAATTCTTCTAGGGATTTTTATATTTTTCCCAATTGTTAACGCAATATTTTTAGTGTTTGTAAGTGATTATAACTATCAAACAGGTACATTTGATGGCTTCACACTCACCGAAAACTTTAGATTTGTTTTAACCAACCGACACTTCGGGCGTGCAATGACGAATACGATGATGATTACGTTCGTTTCGGTTCCAGTATCGGTAATTGTCGCATTATTAATTTCAGTATGGTTAAACGCGATTAAAAGACTTCAAGGATTTTTTCAAACCATATTCTTCTTACCTTATGTAACCAATGCAATTGCGATTGGGATGGCATTTTCATTTATGTTCAACCGTCGCTATGGGCTCATTAACTGGTTCATCGGGTTATTTGGAATTGGTGAAGTAAACTGGGTTGGTACTGGCGCTTCATGGGGGACTTCTATGTTTGCTTTATTGGTTTATATCACATGGTTAGGCTTAGCCTTTAAGATTATGGTTTTCTTAAGTGGACTTCAAGGGATTGATAAACAATACTACGATGCTGCTAGAGTCGACTCTGCTTCAAAAGCAAGAGTCTTTAGACATATTACTGTTCCTTTATTATCTCCAATGATTATGTATATAACGGTTACTTCGTTTATCGGAGCATTCAAATCCTATACAGAAGTCATCGGAATGTTTGGAGAACGTTTGGGTCCAGCAGGACAACCGAGATTAATGACAACCGTTGTTGCCATTGTCTATGATTCATTAGATCGATCAGGTGCACCGGGTGCACTGAGTGAGGCAGCAGCCGCTTCACTAATTCTATTTGGGATTACTCTTATTTTTACTATCATTAACATGCAAGTTAGTAAAAAGAGAGTCCACTACTAGGAGTTGGGTTCTATGGAAGAACAAGTATTATACGGTAGCGAAAAGCAGATTAAACGTAAACAAAGAATTCGACTTGGGATTGTATATGCCTTCATCGTATTCTTTGCAATCTTAATAATTATTCCGTTTTACTGGATGTTAATTACATCCGTAAAAACGATGACTGAAGTTCAAGCTGATCCACCAATTTTATGGCTGCAACCTTGGAATTGGAGTTTAGAGAACTTTTCAAACGCAATGGAACGTGCCCCGTTTATCAACTTTATTATTAACACAGTCGTTGTGGCAACTTTAGCAACGGTTGGGACAGTAATCACAACCATCTTAACAGCTTTTGCGTTTGCGCGATTAAACTTTAAAGGGCGCGACGTCTTATTCATGGTATTTATCGCAACCATGATGTTACCGGGTGAAATATTCGTTATTACGAACTTTATCACCGTATCAAGATTCGGATGGGTTCATTTAGACCAAACCTATTTCCAAGCGATTTTAGCAATGACTGTCCCATTTATGACAAGTATATTTTTCATCTTCTTCTTGCGTCAAGCCTTTAAACAAATTCCTGATGAACTTTATTATGCTGCTAAAGTCGATGGGAAAACGGATTGGCAATATTTATGGAGAGTCATGGTCCCAATTGCGATTCCAACCATTACAACCATTACTATCTTAAACGCAATGAATACGTGGAATGCCTATATTTGGCCACAACTCGTTGGACAAAGAGAAGAGTTTAGATTGGTATCAAATGGGTTACGTAATGCAGGGTTCGAACTCGATGGTAGAATGATGCATAACGAACAAATGGCCGCTGCGATTATTGTTACAGTCCCACTGATTGTTGTCTTTATTTTACTTAAAAAATACATCATGCGTGGTGTTTCAAGAAGTGGAATCAAAGGGTAATTCACATACCACCTTATTTTTGCAACTTAGAAGAATCCCCTTAAAAATGAAAGCATTTACTTTATAATGGAAACAGATGATTACAACCCTAGTAATCATAAAAAAATAACCAAAAAAATTAGGAGGAAACAAAAATGAAAAAGATTTTTGCAGCACTTTTATCTTTAACCAGTGTCTTTGTTTTAAGTGCATGTCTTGGCGGATCAGGTGACGCTGCCGTTGACGTTAACATTCCAGATGCTTTCCCTGAAGAGGAAGTAGAAATTGTTATGTGGCATGCGTTTGGTGATGACAACCAAAACCTTATTAATAATATGTTAGAGGATTTCTTAGCAGATAACCCTAACGTATCAATGAGACAAGTTGGACAAGGGAACTATGATGACCTTCGTTCAGCAACCATCCAAGCAAACGTTGCTGGGTCTACCCCTACACTTGTTATGGGATATCCCGACCACTTCGTTGAGTATTTAGAAGGGAATTCATTGGTACCACTTGATGAGTATATTGACCATGATACTTTCGGCGTTGACATCGATGATTATAATGATGCGTTTATTGCTGAAAACCAGCAATATGTAGATGGATTCCAATATTCTATGCCAATGGCTAAATCAACGGAAATGCTTGTATATAATAGAGATTTCTTTGATCACTATGACATTGAATTTTCACTTGATGATCCAATCACTTGGCAACAACTAGAACAAATGATTGAAGATCATGATATGATTGGTGAGGGTGAGTGGCAAGTACCTCATTTATTCAACTATGACTCAGAAAGTAACTTATTCATCAATGCTTCAAGTCAATGGGAAGCACCTTACACAAACATCGATGGGGAAATTCTTATCGATAACGACAACACGCGTGATATGATGACTTTCTTAAAACAAATGATGGATGATAATATTTTAGCCCTTCCTATCGAATGGGATACAGCGTATGGTTCAGCAGCATTCATCGATGGCGATGTCGCAATGACTCAAGGGTCAACTGCGGGTACGCGTTACAACCTACCAAACAACCCTGATGGAAAATTCGGCGTATTCAACTATGGGGTTATGCCTGCTATTCAAAATGCTGATGGCCCAAATTCTGCTATTCAGCAAGGTCCAAACATTGCAATCATGGCAAACTCTACGGACGCTGAACGTTTAGTAGCTTGGGAAATTATCAAAGAATTAACCTCTCCTGAAAATACAGCCTATTTCTCAATGAACACTGGATATGTTCCCGTTCGTGATTCAGCTTACGAATTAGATGAATACCAAGATTTCTTAGCGATTGCTGAAAATTATGATAATGAAGATGACCCTGATTTCCCTTACGCGCTTGCAAACCGCGTAGCGCAAGCACAAGCGGATTGGTTTGCATTTGAACCTCCATTTACTGGAAGAGTTTCTTCTTCTAACGCAAGACAAGAAGTTGGATTCTTAATTGAAGCACTCTACACCGGTTCTTCTGTTGAAGATGCTTTAGATGATGCTTTAGCTGACTTAATACGATAATTTCATTAAAAGGCGTTCACGCTTGCAAATCAAGCGTGAACACCTTACATATTTTTTTACTTAAACAGTTGATACAATTTTATAATTTTTTACCTGAATCAAAAATATAATATACAACGGAGGATTATAATGAAGAAATTTTTTGCATTTATGCTAATGTTTCTTATGGTTGGAACACTTGCAGCTTGTGGAGATAGCGAAGACCAAGAAGCAGTAGATCGCGCAATTGGAAATTTAAGTATTCCACAAGAAATGTCTAATATTCGCGGGAACTTTGAAGTGCCTGCACAAATCCAAGACTTAGATGTGACTTGGGAAGTTGATCGAGACGATTTAATTGGTTTTGGTAATGTGGTTGAGGGGAATATGTACCCTGAGTTAGAAGTCCAAGTTACAAGACCTGAACCTGGTGAGGGTGACCAAGACATTACGTTAACCGCTACAATCATTAAAGGCGACGCTGAAGCGACGCGTGAATTTGAAGGCCGTGTACGTCAAATGGTTGAAATCGATAGTTATACCGATTTCTCTGAGTTATATGCAAATACAAGCATGAGAGATATTATTACAGCACAAGGGATTGTAACTGCTACTTTCAATGCTGGGTATTTCTTATATGATGGAAATCAACATATTGGTATTTATAACTTCGACCATGGTATGAGCTTAGGCGATGAAGTTAGTGTTACCGGTGAATATTCTCGCTACAATACACTTTATCAATTAGGTAGCATCGAAGATCAAGAAATCTTATCAAGTGATAATGACTATCATGTAGAGCCTACTGTGACAACTTTAGCAGATTTCCATGACCAAGACTTAGAAGACGTTGAGCTTCATGGACATCATTTCACAGTAACAGGCCGTATTGAAACACGTGGTGAGTATGATAATATGGCAATCGTAGACCTTAACGATTCTGACCTTTATTTCATGGTTTATCACCAATCTTGGGCATCTGATATTGAAGTCCTAGAAGATAACGAAGGTGAAATTGTTGAAATTACTGTCATTTATTATACAGAACATTCACGTGATGGTGTACTTGTAGTATTCCAAGGTGAAGAAGAGGAATATGTTCCGAGAGATCCAGATCCTCGTTACGCGA
>CAYZOR010000031.1:0-14437 GCA_964479895.1 uncultured Candidatus Izemoplasmatales bacterium
CATTCCATATAAAAAAAGACACTATGAAAAAAATAGTATAAATCACTGTCAATCCATAAAGACACAGTAAAATCCATTTAATTTTATTCATAGGTCTCCCCCAATAAAAAGCATCTTCTTTATATTATGATACCAAACAACACCAAAAAGAAAAAGAGACAGCGTCTCTTTTCGTTATTTTAGTGCTTTAAAGTGTTTTCTTAACATTACATAATGAATCAAATTCCAAACCCCATAGATGACTATAAAATTTATTAAAGCATCGATTAAAGGCCATTCTTCTTCTAATATGAGCATAAAAATTGTAAAAACCGAAGCAGCAATCAAACCACTTACCCATATTCTTAGGTGCATCGTTTTACGTTTTTGTTGATTCGTTTGTTCATTCTCCATTGTATTCACCTCAAACGCATTATATCAAACCCAAAAACAACTTACAATCAAGCAAATAAAAAAAGGCTTCTGAAGCCTTTTTTAATGTTTGAGTTTGCAATACACTTGAAAATTCCAAGCAAGTAACACGTTGTTTAAGTCATTAATATTCAATATAACCATTATTTAATTAAATCTGAATAATATAATTTTAATGCCGTATCAAAATATTCAATAACGACATTTTTCTTTTTGTTTTTTGTATTTTTCTTCACAGTAAACACACTCCTTAATAATCTTATGAGTGCTTAAAAACGCTAAGGTTAAGAATTTTTACTTGAGCATTTCTAAGCATAGTAATAATAAGTTTTTGTTGTATTGCAAGTATCAAACTCTTCCACCTCCAACGTGTACAAAATATTTTCATTATGTTACATATTATATATGTAAATTCTTTCATTGTCAAGTTTTCCACTTTCATATAAAAAAAGCACGCTTAGGGTCGCGTGCTTATTTGTCTGTTGCGGATATGTGAAGCATTTCGAAAATAGCGGCTAAAATAGAAGCGAATCCTCCAATAATTACACTAAAATTGGTATTCCAATCAGGGATTGTTGTTTCACTTTGACCAAAAAGCGTATAAGTGATTTCAATATAATCTGAAAAGATAAAGAATAATACACCTGCTAGCACAAAAACAGCTAAGGAGAAGGTGTTTCCCTTTTTAAAAATTAAGGTTAAAATTCCAGCAATTGCCGGGGACAAAAACGTCGCATACGCATACATATTAGGTTGAATGCGAGCACTCGCAACGTCTTGATCTAAAAATTCAAAACTAGAAATTTCCACACCAAGCATTAAATCCAATCCACTAAACGTTTCACCTTCAATGTTAATAACTGGCATAAACATCGTTAAAGAAGCAATCAAACCTAATACAAATATCGCATAAGGGAGTAATTTTCTAAACGTTTTATTTTTCATAAAAAGCCTCCTATGACTTTGGTTTACTAAATACACCAACTAACGCATTACTTTCTTTAATGTTAAATACATCGTGACTAAATCCATTATAAAAGTTTACATCACGAAAACCAATACGTTTTACTATATTTTCTAAGGAATTAAACTTTAATGGAAAAAGCATGACGCTATTATGATAAGTCAATGATTGAGAATATAACGTTGTATGAAACTCGATATGCGCGTTTTTCAATTGATAATGTCTTTCCATTTTATATTGCTTTCCTTTTAACAAAGGAAGCGTTGTTATATGTTGGTCAATTATACGATGGTAATTCAATATTTGAACAATAAGGTTGCCGCCTTTTTTAAGGGCTTGATAGAAATTTTTAAGGGTATTTTCAATTTCTATTTCATCGTTTAAGTGAACCAGTGTATTGCCTATAATATAAATACTATCATACGTATTGTTTTCAATAGGCTTAGTCATATCAAACACTTCAAAACGCACCAATTCATCATCTACTTTTTCACGCGCTTTTTCAATCATCTCGTTTGAAAGATCAATCCCTTTCACATCATAGCCTAAAGCAGCAAACTTTAGTGCATACTCCCCTGTTGCACAGCCTACATCTAAAAGTTTATTGCCTCTTATATGGTTTTTTAAAACCGTGAATTTTTGCGCACTGAAGGGAAAAATATCATCGTATGCACTGGCCCACTTAGAATAATTCATGGTATGACCACCTTTTTATATAAAAATAGAAATATTATTTTACCTTGAGAAGATAAGCAACCCTATATATAATGGAATAAACAAACCTAGAGGAGTTGATACTGTGGATTTAATAAATAGTATTGAAAAAAGACGAACCCATTTCACAATAGAAAAAGCACCCAATTTAGATGAAGATGCACTCATTAATGATATCAAAGGCGTTGTCAATCATTCACCAAGTCCTTTTAACACACAACATCAAACCGTTTACGTTGCGCTGAATGAATACCACGATAAAGTGTGGGATATCATTATCGATTCCATCCAATCAACAACCTCTTCAAAGCGTTATGAAAAATTAAAGGATAAAATAGAAGGGTTTAAAGAAGGGCATGGAACCATCCTTTTCTTTGATAATACGTTGCATATTGAAGATTTAAAACAACGCTTTTCTAAAGTTAAAGATCGTTTTGAAACGTGGATGCACCAAGCACAAGGGATGACACAAATCAATGTGTGGAACCTTATGGGTAAATATGACTTAGTCGCATCCCTACAGCACTATAACCCTAAAATAGATGATAAAATCAAAAAGCTATTCAATATTCCTTCTTTTATGACACTGCAAGCACAAATGCCTTTTGGAAAACAAAAGGGCCCTTTAAAAGGAAAAGACTTTAAACCAATAGAAGACCGCTTTAAGGTGTTTTCATAATGGATTTGTTATCTGTTTTTATCATTTTTACGCTGAGTGTATTTTTTTCTTTAATAAGCACCATCATCACACGGCTAATTTATTTTCACTTTAAACGTTTAGCCTTCGCACCACCAACTGTATTGTTGATATTCTCCGTGCTATTATTCTTTATGCGAAGTGAAACAACCATTGATTTAGATTTTTATCTAATATTTTCAATTAGCTTGCTTATTAGCGGCTTACTCTCTTTGATAAGTAAGCTTAGTTTAGACAAAAACACAGCCTCTTAACAAGAGGCTTTTTTTATGCGTTTTTAACATAATACGCTTTCGCGGCGTCGAGCTCACTTTGTGTCAATTGATGCCCACTTTCATGCCAATGAATATCAACTATTACTTCTTGGTTACGCAATGCTTTAGCAACCCCAAAGGTTTCTTCAGTCGGACAAATGGGATCATTTTTTCCTGCACCGATAAACGCTTTAAGACCTTTTTGATTTAAAGGGGTCTTATTTTTATAAGGCATCATAGGGTGGTGTAAGAAAATCTGTTTAAAAGGACTTTCATAATGATACAACAAACTGCCTAATATATTGGCACCATTTGAATACCCTAAACCAACTAAATGGTTCTTGTTAAGGTTTTTCGCATTTATAATTTTTTCTAAAGTATTTTTTAGTTGGTGCGTTCTTTCAATTAAATCGTCTTCATCAAAAACACCTGGCGCTTTTCGTTTGAAAAAGCGTTTCATTCCGCCTTCATCAACATCGCCTTCAAACGAAAGAATATTTGCGCTTTCATCAATCATTTTAGCAAGCGGAATTAAATCTTCTTTAGATCCTCCTGTCCCATGAAAAAGAACAAAGGTTGTTTCGCTTTTATTATCTTCAAACTTATAATCTAACACACTGATTCCTCCTAATTTATTTGGGTCTTTTTAAAGCAAAAGATTTGCCTAAAGGTGCATAGTTTTTCCCACCAAGTCTAGCGATTGGTTTAATTTTTTCAATCGGTACATCTAAACGATCACCTAAATGTTTGGCTAGATGGATTTTTTTCACTTCACCGAAAAAGATTTCACTAGTAATGATGCCTTCATGTTTTAAAGGCATTACATCATAAAGTTCACACTCAAAACGAATCGGGAATTCTTTAACCCCATCTACTTTGATGGTATCACTCTTTATAGGGGTAAAGTTGTAAATCGCAACTTCACTTTCATCTTTATGATGTGGTTTTGATGTTTGATTGACTTTTTCAATATAGTCTTCGGTTGTTATATGGACCACAAACGCTTTGTTTTCTTTAATATTTCTTGCGGTATCTTTATCAACACCATCACGCTTACCAACCGTAACGCTGAGTATTGACGGTTTCGTACCATGTACATTAAAATAAGAAAATGGCGCTGCGTTAAGGACGTTTTCTTTAGATAAGCTCGTCACAAACGCAATCGGTCTAGGCACAACAGCATGCGTGAAAAGTTTATAAATATCTTTTTTTACTAAATCGTTTGGATCAATTGTATTAAACATAATCATCCCTCTTTTTAGTCGTCTACTATTATTTTAACACTCTCTAAGATTTTCTAAAACGCATTCGATAATTTAATCTCTACAAAAAAAAGCCATCACAGGATGGCTTAACGCTTTATTTTTAATACACTTACAGCATCAATGCGAGAGGATTGAGGGTACATATCAAAAGGCATGACACTTTTTAAATCATATTTCGCGGTTAAATGATTGATATCCTTCGCTAATGTTGAGGGGTTTTTAGAAACATAAATAAGCATTTTAATTTGACTCTGTTTTAAATGTTTGATCATGGCTTGATTTAATCCTTGTTTTGATGGCGATAAAATTCCTACATCAAAGCGAATATTTTTCGCGTTAAAACTTTGCAGCGCCTTAGGGCTTAGATCATTAATAAATTTAAGATGGTTAAAATTATTTTCTTTGCTAGAATACTCTGCACTATTTAATAATGTTTTATCACTTTCTACCAAAGTGACTTGTTTAAATGTGTTCGCTTGATACAATCCTAATGTCCCACTTTTCGCATAAAAGTTAACCATCGATTCGTTTGGTCTATCTTTAAGTAACGTTGAAATATATTCATACATATTCTCAGCTTCACTCGGATTAACAGGGAAGCGATCTACTGGTGTTAACTGGTACGTAATATCGCCCAATTTTTCTGTTATTAAGCCTTTCCCCTCTAAAATTTCATAGGTGTCACCAAACGTATTTTTATTTTTAGCATCATGATTTTTACTAATTGCGACACTGCTTACGCCTGGTAAATCAAGCATCGCTTTTGCGGCATCTTTTAACACTTTATTAAAAATAGTAACCACGAGTGTCACTTGGATTTCGCCATTAAAATGTGATTTTCTACTTACCAATCGTCTTAAGAGTCCACGTTTCGTTTTATCGTCAAATGCATAAATCTCATGATCATCACAAATCGACAATATCTCCTTATTTAAAGCGTTTAAATCTTTATCGTAAAGCGGATTGTCGCTGACTTCGTTTAAAGATTTCCCATCAATACTTAATAACGCACTCATTAACCCATCTTTTTTAGTATTTAACACATATTGGTTGGTTTGTTTTTGATAGTAAAGCGGTTTAACAATGGGATTGAAATGATGAATCTTAATTGATGTTAAATCAATATCCGTAAAGCGTTCAAAACTTTGTTTAAGCAATCCTTCTTTTAGGCGTTGTTGTTCTTCATATAAAACGTGTTGGAGTTCAAACCCACTCGTGTTTTCAAGTTTCTTACTTAACGGTGGTCTTCTATAGTAAGATTTTTTCTTGATTCTAACAATCTCACCAATCGCATGCCCTTTGTTGAGTTTTGTTATTTTGATAACAACTTCCTCAGGCGGCACGGCCCCTTTGACAAACACTGCTTGACGTTTATAAAACCCTACGCCTTCTCCATCGATCCCAATGGACTTGATGGTAATTAGTACTTCTTGATTCAACTTCAATTGACTTTCCATACATTTCCTCACTATTTTTAGACATCTACAAATATATACACCCCTATCATATCATAGGGTTAACCCCTTCACAATCAAGGCTACTCGCCTTGGTGAAGATTTTTTTTGGAATAAACCTTAATTAATACTGCGCCAAATGGCGCTGTTACAATGATGCTTAAGACGGATAAAGCAAGGATTAATTCTCCACCACTTACACCAAGTGATAAAGGAATCGCTCCAATGGCGGCTTGAACGGTTGCTTTTGGCCAATACGCAACCACACAAAACCATTTTTCTTTTAAAGCATACCCACTCTTAGATGTCGCAATCATGACGCCAAGGCTTCTAAACGTTAAGCCAATGACAATTAATAAAAAGCCTACCCCTAATACATCGAACGCTAAGCTAGGGTTAACCGCTGCGCCAACTAAAACAAACAATAAAATTTCCGCAATCACCCAAATTTTATCAAATTTGATACTTAGACGTTTTCCAAGAATTGGTTTTCCTTCAGAAACTGCTATCCCTATGGCCATAACCCCTAAATAAGCCGCAATCATAATCACATTTTCTAACGCATTTTCTAGCGACACTAAAAACATTCCTGACGCTAAAAGGATAATGACTTTTTGTGAGTCTCTTATACTATATTTCTTAAAGAAAAATAGTAAAATCGCCCCTATGACGAATCCAATAATGATGCCTAAAATAATCGCTATAGGAATATTTAAGACCTGTAAAGCGACCGATGCATTTGATCCTAAATAAGCCCCTAAAAAGGTAGAAAATAAAGTAATCGCAACCACATCATCAATTGATGCGGCTGATAAAACCATCACAGGAACACTTTTATTCATTCCAATATTTCGCTTAATCAAATCAAGCATTGCTGGCACCACCACTGCAGGAGAGACCGCCGCAATAATAAATCCTAAAATTCCTGCTTGAACAAAAGAAAAATCAAAGATGATCATCGCAAATAAAAGCACAGCAAATCCTTCTAACAAACTCGGAATAAAGGCCATAAATAAAGACGTTTTACCAGCATCTTTTAACTTTTCATGGTTAAGTCCTAATCCTGCTCGAAGTAAAACAATAATAAGCGCAATCACTCGAATATCATAACTAATCGCGAGTAACGTATCATCCAATAGATCAAGCCCAAAAGGTCCTATAATAATACCCGTTAATAGCATTCCTAAAAGCCCTGGTAACTTAAAATACTGAAACAATTTACTTCCCATTAATCCAAAAAACAATAATAACCCTAAAGAATACAACATTGGCTTCCTCCTGTAATTAAAAAACCTGCATACTAAAATAAGCATACAGGCGTCATCAGCAAAATCTTGCAGTTAAAGGCGAACGCCATCACCAAAAAAGATTATACCACAAAGTATATCTTGTTTAAATATTTAAAATAAACCCGTAATAATAAAATACACTATAGGTATTAATAACGCAGGCAACATATTAGCGACTTTGATTTCTTTAATTTTCATAAAATTAATCCCCATCGCTACTAGCAATATATTCCCAACCAACGACATACTTACAATCATAGGATCACTTAAAAACATCCCCATGTAATACGCAATAATCGTTATACTTCCTTGATAAACCAATACACTCACCGCCGCAAAAATAACGCCAATTCCAAAGACACTCGCAAGCATCATCGCTGTTATAAAGTCTAAAACACTTTTCACTAAAAGCGTTGTAATATCACCGTATAATCCATCTTGAAATGCGCCTAATATAGCCATAGCTCCAACACAAAAAATAAGTGTCCCAGAGATAAACCCTTGCGCTAAAGGCGGAAGATTGTACCTTTTTTCAACACCATTCGCAAATCGTTTTAAAGCCCCATCAATATCAATTTTTTCTCCTATCAATGTTCCTAACACTAAAGAAACAAGCACCAATAAATCATACTGTGTGTTCAACAATCCATCGGTATCAATGACTAAAAAATCACTCATGAACCAACCGACCGATAACACTGCTAACGATAAACCAAGTACTAACATTAAAGATTCTTGCAGTGCTTTAGGTAGACTCTTTTTAAAAATCATTCCAATTAATGTCCCGATTACGATCGCAATCGCATTAATAATCGTTCCCATAATTATCCTCTATTCTTGATTATGTTCAATAATAAAAACTAACGTATCATAGTTTCCTTTATCCATCATGTATTCATCGTATAAATCATTCATTTCTAGCGTTTTAAAACGCATATTTAAACCTTTAAGCATTGTCTCCCAAAAAGATAAAGGAAATAGTCCTAATTTATGCGTTTCATGATGGATTTCTTTGTGACCATTATGATAACGAATCAAATAAATAAGTGTCGCTTCATAGGTCGTATTTGAGACAATATGATTGTTTTCATAAAGGGTGACAAGCGCCAAGTTATTTTTCCCCGTATAAACAAAGTTATTATGTTTAAATGAATCTCTAATTTGTGTACTGACAATTAACACACCAGATTCTTTTAAGTGCCCGATCGCGTTTTCAATTGTCTTTTCTAGCGTTTCTTTCGATGTCATATAAGCAATTGAATCAGGAATAATCACCGCATCAAATTTTTTATAAAGAGACACCGCTTGCATATCCCCTTGTATATAATCCACTTCCGGATTGGTTTTTTTCGCTAAATCTAACATCCCAGAAGAAATATCAACACCGGTTACATTGAAAACGTGTTTAAACGTATAATCATGACCGCCAGCGCCACATCCTAAATGTAATAAATCTAAACGCTTAAACCCCAGTTTGTCTTGAATAAGTTTAATATATGACTGTGCTTCCATTTTCGAACTTTCTACGGTATTAAAAACAACATCAACCCAGGCTAAATCATTATAAGCCTTATAATCCATAACACCACCCCCACACATTGATATGACTTTATTTTAGCATAGAACGGACTATAAAAAATAAAAACCATCAAAAAAAACACTAGGATTTCTAGTGTTTAAAGTGGTTTTACATAAATCAAACAAGGGTTATGTTCATCCCATAACGTTTTAAAAACTTCTAAAGGCATAAACCCTAACGACTCATAAAACAAATTGGTTTGATCATAACTATCGTATGTTCCTTTTTCAACAGTTTTAACTTGCATCAATTTTAACCCTTCACTTCTTGCATACTCTTCGATCGCCTTATAAAGCTGTTTCCCATAACCTTTATGATGATGTTCTTTCATCACACCCATACAATATATCTCACCGGTTACACCACTTGTTTTTTTAAGTGCGATAAAGCCGATTGGTTCATCTTTTAAATACGCCGCAAAAAACGGACAATGCTTAACCTCTTTTATATATTCATTGCGGTAAACTTCTATTCCAAACCATTCTAAAATCGTATTTAAAACACTTTCCGTAATACGAGATTTTTCGCTTTCATTTTGAACCATTTTAACCATAAAAACCTCCATTTTAAAAGAGACAATAAAGCCTAAAAAAGGAACATTGTTGTCTGCTTTTAAACAAATATCGTTTATTTTTCAATCCTGAAATCATAATTCTCAAGTTTATACCACGTAAAAGGCTCATCATCAATCATCCATGTTACATTGTAGCGATTTGGTATTTTCATGCCTTCAAACGTAGTATACCCTTTCACTTCTCCAATACATGGCAACCTTTGAGCATCTTCATGAGTTTCTTTATAACGAAGTGCTTCTTGTTTGACTAAATGGCCTGTTTCATCAAAATAAAATATCGACTCTACAGTAATGCCCTTATAGGTTAAAATTGCCCTTGCGCTTTGTTCATCAATTGTTTCCCATGTCATATATGATTCTAAAGCAGCTGTAGGATACCAAGGCAATTCTAAAAGAAAGCGATGTAATGATGACTCATTTAATTTATCATTCGCTTTTTCATTTACTACAGGAAGTAATGATGCTATACGAATTTCCATTGACGCTTTTCCTTCATAGAAAAAATCTCTTCCTTTGGTATTAATCAAAGGAATCATAGGAAGATCTACATGCCATAAGTATCCTGGTTCATCAATTCTTACATACTGCTTTGCTGAAGGCTTAAACCATTTTTCTTGGTCCGGCTTTAACTTCATCTCCCCACGTTGAGAAAAACTCATAGCTTGAAATCTTTCTTTCCCTAAAACACCAGAGGTTATAAGCCATTTTTGCACTGGGTTTGGAAGGCCTTCTAAATCGTTTTCTTCGATAATTGTTACCGATTGGTGGGTTGATAAGTCCATTAACATATCAATTTCTTTATTAATTTTACGATTCATTTGTAGACCTCCAATAATAAAAACAACAACAATAATCATTACCACTGCGAGTATAATTAGCCAACGATTATTTTTCCATAAAAGTTTAATCCCCATAATTCATTTTACCTTTTTAACCCTTCTAAAAGCCAGACTAATTGATGTTTAACCAATGTCTCGATTTCATTTTCATTTGATACTTTTTCAACGATTAAACGTAATGTTAAACCGAAATTGGCGGTCCAAATAATTTTAGCAACGAATGTAGGATCTTCAGATGCAAATTCATTGGTATCAACGCCTTTTTTTATCATGTTTGCCAGGACGGCAATTCCTTTTTCATTCTGGTTAGGTTTAGCATTCATTATAGATGTAATCTCTAAAATGTGAGGCTCATTACTCAGCATCATTTTTTTATAATATTCCGGCATTGAAATTGCGGCTTTTGTGTATTTTATAAAGCGTTGAATAATTTGTTCTTTAACCGATAACCCTTCATCTATTGGTTCCATTGTAGCTTTTATAATCTTATCAAATCCTTGTTGAACCAATGCTGTGACAATACTATCCTTATCGCTAAAATAATTATAAATACTGCCTTCAGTATAGCCTGCTAATTTTGCGACTTTTCTTATAGATACAGCGTCAAAACCATCCCTTTCTATAATGTTTCTTGTAGCGTCTAAAATTTTATTTTTAATGCCATCTCGTTTGTGTTCATTCATTTTTTTTCTCATATTTATCCCCTCTCCATTTTTATATGAACGCTTTATAAACGGTAGGATTCACTCGAGGTAAAACCTATAAAATAAACACCGTTTAGTAAACGGTGTTTATTTTATCATTGTTAATAATTTGTGTCAATCAATAAAATGATTACTTTACCTATGCATTACAGTGGATTAATACTAAATATATAAGGTTTACAAGAAAAAAACCAATGATTCACCAAGTGCTTTTCACAACTATAGTAAGATGCTTATCCGTAAATAAAAAACGATAACGCCAATCCTAAACTTCCTAACGTATTTAAAACCCTTGACTTTATATTAATGCGCACACATTATCTTATTTTTTTAAACCACTAAACCAGGTAGCAACATTTTTACAATAACCGTATTGTATAAACTTATTTCAATTTAAATAGCGCAACACTCTCAATATGCGCGGTTTGAGGAAATAGATCGTAAGGGGTCACTTCTTTTAAATCATACCCTCTTGATACAAGGTATTGACTGTCTCTAGCAAGCGTTGCGACGTTACACGATACATAGATTATCCGTTTGGGTTTTAATGTAACTAAAGCGTTTAAAAACATTTCATCTACGCCTTTTCTAGGCGGGTCTAAAAAGACTTTATCAACATTGAAATCTTTAATTTTTTGAAGCGCTTCAGAGGCTTTAAAATGATAATATTGGGCATTTGTAATTTTATTATCTTTAACATTCTTTTGGGCATTTTTAACAGCGCTTTTAACGCTGTCAAAGCCGATGACTTCTTTAACCTGATTGGCGGTGCTAAGTCCAATGGTTCCAATCCCGCTGTAAGCATCTAAAACGGTATCTTCTTCACTCAACTCAGCATAATCTAAAGCTTTTTGATAAAGCAATTCTGTTTGTTCTGGGTTGATTTGATAAAACGATTGATGCGAGATGGTATAGCGAATGCCTAAGAGTTCATCTTTGATCATATCTTCTCCATAAAGCACTTTTGATTTACTGCCTAACATGAATTTTGTATTCGGTGGTGCAATATTTAAAATTACACTCTTAATCATGGGAAATCGCTCAATTAAGACTTTTATTAATTTATCTCTTTGTGGAATTTTGCCATTGGTTGCTATCAAAACAACCATCAACTCATCATACTTGTGAGACTTTCTAAGCATCAATCCTCTAAAGATTCCTTGTTTTTTATATGCATCAAAAATAGGAATATCTAGCTGTTCGACCAAAAGTTTCACATGTTTTAAAATTTCACTAAACGCTTTAGGGTAAATATAGCATTTTTTAATATCGACTACTTCATGACTTTTCGGCTTAAAAAAACCTGCAATAACTTCACCATTTCTATAAGAAAATGGAATCATGGCCTTATTTCGATAATAATAAGGATTATTCATACCAACCGTTTTTAAAACAGTTGTATCAATTTTACCTAACCGTTTTAAGGTTTCTTTGACGCGATGACGCTTAAACGAAAGCTGCATGTCATAATGCATATGCATTAAATTACATCCACCGCACTGATGGTGAACGTCACAAATTGGCTCTTTTCTAAATGGAGAAACCTCTTTTACATTTAACAAAGTCCCTAATCCAAAGTTTTTATTAACTTTGTAGATTTTAATTCGCCCGGTTTCCCCTTTTAATGCATCCTTCACAAAAATGGGGAAGCCATTGATCTTAGCAACACCCATCGCATCATGTGTGAGGTCTTTGAAAACCACATCGTGAACACTATTCACATCTACCACGTTTCCACCTTCTACCTTATTTAATCTGATATTTTTTAGCCAATCCACCACAAGAAGTTTCACGATAATTTGCAGGCATATCTTTACCCGTTTCAAACATTGTTTCAACCACTAAATCAAATGATATCTTTCGTGTATCACTTAAGAAGTACGCTAATCCACATGCATCAATCGCTCTTAAGGCCGCAACCGCATTTCTTTCAATACAAGGAATTTGAACGTATCCGCCAATAGGATCGCACGTTAATCCAAGGTGATGTTCGAGCGCAATCTCTGCGGCGTACTCAATTTGGTTTAACGATAAATTAAACAACTCAGCATGGGCCGCTGCAGCCATTGAACACGCTGAACCTACCTCAGCTTGGCATCCGGCCTCAGCCCCACTAATTGAAGCATTTTGCTTAATAACATTCCCAATAACCCCTGCTGTAGCAAGCGCATCTACGATATCATCGTCACTAAAGTGATGGCGTTCTTGCATATAACGAAGCACCGCTGGCATGGTACCACTCGCTCCACAAGTCGGCGCAGTCACAATGGTTCCACCACTTGCATTCATTTCATTGACCGCAAAAGCGTACGCACTGACTAAACGGTTCTCCTTAATTTCAGAAGGTTCTTTTTTAATGTTTTTATCAAATAATGTTTTTGCTTTTCTATGAACTTTTAACTCTCCAGGTAAAATATCATTTTTTCGTAACCCTTCATCAATTGACGCTTGCATGGTTTTCCAAATAGTATGTAAAAATTGGCGAATATCAGGATCATCAAACCTTTTAACATATTCGCTTAACCTAATTTTTTCTTCTTTACAGTATGTCATAATTTCATCAAACGATTGATGGGGATAAACATCGACATCTTCGGTATGTGGAACCCCTTCAATTTCAATGGTCCCTCCCCCTATACTATACACACGCATATACCCAATTTCTTTTTTATTTGAATCATATGCGTAAAAATCCAAGGTGTTAGGATGCACATCAATAAAATCCGATGAAAAAACAACCTTAACATCCCCAAGAACATCTTCTATTATTTTATCAGTTAAATGGCCTTTACCAGTTAAACTTAGCGACCCATATAAAATGACTTTATAAGACGCATCAGGATAGTCACTTTTAAATAGCCTAGCTGCACGCTCAGGCCCCATTGTGTGTGAACTGGAAGGCCCCTTACCGATTTTGTATAACGCTTTAATCGATTTCATAGTGCCTCCTGATAATATTGCTTTAATATATTATAACATATAAGGCAACTATGCTTAGAAACATTCCCCACCAATGCATAAAAAAATCAACTGAAATGACCCAGTTGATTTTTTGAATTTAAAAGTCCATTTTTACATCTGCACGTTTTTCTAATTCAGCTTCAAAGAAAATCTTCTTAGCCATACCAATTTTGCCCGCAACAATACTTGTTGGGAATGAAACAATTAAACGGTTTAGATAAGAAACATTTGAGTTATACAGACGACGAGCCGCTTGAATATGCTCTTCTACATCGGCAATGCTTCTTTGTAGGTTCGTAAAGACTTTCTCAGCCTTTAAATCAGGGTATTGTTCAACCGCAACATTAATGTCTGCTTGAACCTGATTAAGTTTTTCCATAAACTCTTGTTTTTGTTCCATGGAGAGTTCATCTGGCATCCCTTTACGCCATTTCACAACGTTTTCAAAGGTTTTTGCTTCATGTTTGGTATACCCTTTAACAGTATCTACCATTTTTGATAATGTATCAAATCGTTTGGTTAACGCAACATCAATGCCTGATTCTGCTTCTTCTACCTTAACTTCTTTGCGACGCAATTTATTCATTGTCCCTATAAACCAAATTAAAACAAATAATAATAAAACACCTATTACAATTAAAACAATTACTAATGGATTATCCACTATGATTCCTCCTTAAATATTTTATGATTAAGTTTTAAATCATCGACAATGTTATAAATTTTATCGAC
>CAYZOR010000032.1:0-14234 GCA_964479895.1 uncultured Candidatus Izemoplasmatales bacterium
AAAAAGAATAAAAACGTGTGTTCGGTTTTGCCCCACTTAAACGTATAAAGCATCACCATCCACCATGAGAAAATCGATAAGAAGATAAATGACATACTCAGATTGTCATTCGCAAGTGAGATGCCTATTCGTTCATCCCACCCGCCAAGGACAATATGTGTCATTTCAAAATTCGTTGAAAACTCGTTATAATAAAGCACCGCTAAGATAGTGATGACTAGCTGTGAAGCAAACGCCACTAAGTTCATGTGCTTCCATTTAAACAAATAAATAAGAATCGATACCACAACAGGGATGAAAATGAGTAAAACAGAAACATTAATCATGATTTCACATCCTCTCTAGAGAGGACCTCCTTCCACTCAACACTCCCGTAGTGGTGAAACACCTTAATACAAAGCATTAAAGAAAGTGCGGTAACCGTTGAACCAATAACGATGGTGGTAATCATCAATGCTTGGGGCAAAGGATCGACAATACTGGTTACCCCTTCGCTTAAAATCGGAATGGCACCACCTTCAAAGTTCCCTAAATTTAAAAACAATAAAATAACACCCGATTCAATAATTGTGACGCTAAAGACACTTTTAATGATGTTATCACTACTTGATAGGCCATAAAACCCTATCAAGACAACCAAAAACGTTAAAATCGGATTCATTAGCGTCCCTCCTTTAAGAATGCTGTGAAAATTGTCCATAAACCAAGCGCAACTTTAATCCCAATCAAGATGTTTAATATAACCAAATAAATCGCTTTTTGATCCGCAGATGCACCGAGTTCAAAGAAGTTTGTAAAAAATGTTCCTCTTGTAAAAATTGATAGTGAAGCCACCAAAATCACCAATAAATACACCACTTTTTCAACCGTCACAATTAAGCCAATATTGGTTTCTTTATCCGCATCTATATAATAAAGAATTAAGATAGCCGTCGCAACAATGGTTCCCCCTTGGAAGCCACCCCCTGGGGATAAGTGCCCATTAATAACGACATAAAAACCAAACGTAAGCATTAATGGATAGACCAAACGTGAAAATGTCACAAATAAATCTGGCGTTTTATACTTATCGATCATAAATTTTGCATTTTTCTCTTCGATATCATGTTTAGAAATCCAAATCACGCCGGATACCGCAATGAGTAAAATCCCAGCTTCAAATAATGAATCAAACAATCTATAATCCAGTAAAATCGCAGTCACTAAGTTATTCGACCCTGTTTGCTGTGCACCGTATTCTAAGAAATATTCTTTTCCAAATGAATTATACAATTCTTCTAATTCCAAAATACTAACCGTAAAAACCCCAAATATAATCCCTAAAAGGATAATCAATACAATTTGTCTACTCACCGAAATCACGATCCTTAAACTTGATGACGCGAATATTATTGTAATCTTTACTCATCTGTTCTAATTTATTCATCAATATATTTGAGGCTTTTCCTTTTAAAAGATATTCACCAGTGGTTGGGTCTTTACTGACGATTAAATCCACATTGGTCTGCTCACATAACACTTGATCTTTCCCTTCCCCTAAACGACAAAGTAAGGGATCATTGGTAATGTTTAATTCTAAATGATAAAAGTCTGAAAAACGTTTGAGCAAGATATACCCAATTCCTGTTAATTGGTTATCGGTAATAATAAAATCATCCATCGCTTTATCAAGCACAATAAACTCACGTTGTCTTGAAATGCTTATCACATAAATCAAAGGAATAATCGCACTTCCTATCGCAACTTCCGCAATCGCCACATCGGGCGCATTATTAATCACATATAAAGAAGCGGTCACAAGCGAAAACGAAGCGATTAAAATAATGATCGTTCCATTATTTTTATGTAAAACAATCGCAATGGCGATGAATATTAATAAAAATTGTAAGGCATACGCCGTATAGTCAATCAATGTTAAATCCGTGAAGTAACTAGCCATATAATTCGCCCTCCTCTTTTGCTTCTTTTTGCTTATCTTCTTCATGTTTTAACGTTTTAACTTCAACGCCTGTTAAATAAGCACTTCTAATGTTAACATGCGAAGAGATTGGGGTGGTTACGAGTAAAAAGCCAATCAATAAAATAAAACGAACAATATAATCATATTTAAACTGAAATCCTTCTTCAAAATCCCCCAAAAAAGATGCCAATAAAAGGGCAATCATAACGAGTAAAGACCCCACCGTATCAATCGTTGCGGCTGATAAAATACGACTGTATAAATTCTTAATGATAAAGACAGACGCCATACCAAAAAAGATAAAAATCCAAGCTATAATAAGGAGTGCAATCGATACATAGGTCATTTCTCTCGCCCCCCTGTCATAATATATTTAGACAGCAAGGTAATCGTTAAAAACCCGATAATCCCATAAGAAATCGCAATATCCATAAATAAAATATTATCGACATAAATCGCATACACTGCGATAAACATCACCACTTTGGCACTGATTAAATTCACCATCAACAATCGATCCCAAATGGTCGGCCCAATAACCAAGCGAATAAAACTAATTAAAATCGCTAAAATCGTAAAAAACAAAGTGATGATTAAAAACCATTCAAATAAACTCATTATAAATCACCCTTTTGTTTTAATAATCGTTCAAACGTGTTCTTCACATTTGCCTCTAATTCTTCAGCCGTTACACCAGGTTTGGCCAACGTTAACACCGTAATTCTATGCGTTTTAGAATCACTGTCAATCGTAATTGTACCAGGGGTTAAAGTAATGGAATTCGCAATGATCCCTAAAAGGACAGGATCATCCAAATCTAGTTTCACATCAAAAATAACTGGCTCGTAGTGATGGGCCACTAAATTAAACACATATAAGACTGCTGCTTTGAAAATCTCCACAAATAAAAACCCAACATAGACAATAATCGTACGTATCTTTATAGAGTGATACATATAGCCTTTATCATCATATAAAACATTATATGATGCGGCCGTTACCACGCCACAAATAAAGATACCTGCGATGATTGTTTCTATGCGGAAGTTAAGTGCTAGGAGAAACCAAAACACCATCAAAAACAAAAATAGCTTATAACGCAACTTAATATAAGCAAGCATAGTATTCTCTCCTTATGAGTTTCTGGTTGATTTCGTTTTTATTATAACACTTTCCCTATTAATTCGTTGCACAAAATTTAACTTTCACCCCGAAGAGCGCAAGGACTGTCTTAGCATCTTTTATCTCTCCGTTTTCTGCTTTCTTTATCGCGTCTTGTAACGGCATTTTAACGACTTCTACGTATTCATCATCATCCGCTTTCGGCGGATTTTTTAAAGGATAAACATCTTTCGCTATATAAATATCGATGCGTTCATCAGAAAATCCGATCGCCGTATAAACACTTTGTAAGAATTCAAAATCCTTTGCGCGATACTTCGTTTCTTCTTCCAATTCTCTTTTTGCACATACTAAGGAATCTTCATCTATTTCGTCTTTTTTGCCCGCAGGGATTTCCAATGTGTCTTGTCCAATCACATACCGATGTTGACGGATCAAAAGGACATCACCCTCTTTGGTAATAGGCAAACTTGCCGCAGCGCCAATATGTTTGACTTTAACTCTTTTCCCTGTTTTTCCACTAGGCAATAAAACATCATCTTCTTCGACGGTTAAAAAGTCTGTATCATACACTGTTTTAGAGTGGATTTTCTTTTCTTTAGGCATTGCCTTCATAGGCATTCCTTCTTTCTTTAGGGTCTTTTTTTATTATACGCTAAATCCTAAAAAAACCCAAATGCTTTAATCATCAAAGCATTTGGGGTTTACTTAATTAAAAGACGCAATGAATTTAAAATGACTAAGATCGTTGAAAGTTCGTGCATAAGAACCCCAAAAGGCAGTTGAATTTGACCAAATAGATTCCCAATCATTAAAAACGCAATGACTGAAACCGAAAAAATGATATTTAACCGTACAATGCCTTTAAGACGTTTTGCTAAAACAAAAACTTTTTCTAAATTGTTTAAATTATCATCAATAAACACAATATCACTTGTCTCTAAAGATACATCGGTTCCTGTCCCCATGGCGATAGAAACATCGCTTTTGGTTAACGCTGGTGCATCGTTAATGCCATCCCCGATCATTAACACTTTCCCGTACGTTTGCTGAGCAGCTTCAACAATCTCCACTTTGGTCTCTGGAAAACATTCCGCATGTAAGGTATCAATCCCTAAATCACTTGAAAGTGCGCGCGCGGTTAATGCATTATCGCCCGTCATCATAATGGTATGGATTTTTCTATTTTTTAGCGATTGAATCATCGTTTTAGTGTCATCTCTTAAAGTATCTTTTAAGGCCACAAAGCCTATAAGCGTTCCATTTTTTATGACGGTAACGTTCGTATAGCCTTTGGTTTGATAGTCTTTTAATAATGCTTTAAACGACGCACTTGCTTTGAAATCAAACCGTCCAACCTTCCAAGTATCCCCATTAATAAATGCTTCCATTCCGTAGCCAGGAATTTCTTTGGTTGTGATCTTATCGAGCACTGTTTGATCATTTAAATGTTTGACAATCGCTTTGGCTAAAGGGTGATTTGATTGTTGTTCGACCGTATATAAGATGGATTTTATTTCTGAAACATCTCCATTGGCTTCAATGGCTTCAACCGTTGGTTCTCCGGTAGTAAGTGTGCCCGTTTTATCAAAAATAACCGCCCCCACTTCACTTAACCCTTCTAAGCGCGAGCCCCCTTTAATTAAGATATGCTTTTTAGACGCATTAGAAAGGGCTGATAAAACCGCAGGGGATACCGAAGCAACCAACGCACACGGTGAGCCCACTACCAAGACAATAATCCCTCTATAAAAGCTTTCTTCATAGGTAAGTAAGTTAAAAAATGGTGGAATGACCATCATCATTAACGCAAAAACAAGTACCGCATACACATAGTAGCGTTCAAACACTTTAATCTTAGATTCACTTTTCGGATGATCATTTTGGGCTTTTTCCACAAACGACACAATCTTTTGAATGACCGAATCTTTCGCATTTTTGACCGCTATTATAGTCACTGTACTTTCAATGTTGATGGCTCCAGCATATAATAAGTCGCCTTCATGTTTATAAGCAGGCACAAATTCCCCTGTAATGGCTGCTTGATCTACTGCTGTATTGCCATTTAGTATTTCTCCATCAACCGGAACTTTTTGTCCAACTTTTACGATTAAATGATCGCCCTTAGAGACGTCACTTAAATCTACTTCTCTTTCGTTTCCATCATTGTATAAAATCGCTGTATCAGGCGCTAAATTCAATAAACTTTTAAGCGCTTTTTCACTTCGCGCATTCGCAAATGTCTCTAAAACGCCACTGATTGAAAAAATCAATATTAAAATTGCCCCTTCAGAATAATTTCCGATTAAAAAGGCGCTTAAAGCTGCTAAAATCATTAAAAACTCAACATTTAATCGTTTTTCTTTTAAGGTATCTATTAAGCCTTCTTTTGCTTTATGATACCCACCAATTAAAAAGGCTAAACCAAATAAACTAACGACCCATATATTTTCTTCATATAACCCCCTTAATAAAAACGCAAATAAGATGATTACAACGGATATACTTGCGAACAAAGTTTCAATAAACATCGCTTTTTTCATAGGCATCCCTTCTTTCGTGTCATTTATATTTTATCAACCTAAAAGACAAATTGATACCCAAACAAATATACTTTTTATAAATAAGCGCCTTATTTATAAAAAATATACCAAACATAAAAAAAGTGCTGGAAAACCAGCACCTTAAGAACTTCTTTGTAATAGTTTTTTATGAGGAATTGTTAAGGTAAAGAAAAGCGTTCCAATCGTCACAATTAAAATCGCGCTCACGAACCAACTTAAAGAATATGACCCAGATACATCTGCTAAAAACCCAATAAATGGTGGTGCGAATACCATCGTTAAACGAATCGATATTAACACGATCGCAGTCGCAGTCCCCATTAACTTAGGCCCTGCAACATCGCCTAATGTGGTAAAAAGCATTCCAATAGTCGCAAATGAAAACATCCCTAAAACAAATGAAAATACGCCCAACATAATACCTGGTAACACGCCTTGTATAATAACAGCGCCCATCACTAAGAACAAAATTCCAATCCCGATTGATAAACCAAATAATGCGATGCGTCTATTAGAACGTAAAAAGCGATCATTCACATACCCAAATAAAGGATTTCCTAAAATACCACCCGCGTTGAATAATGCTAAGAAAAATCCTGCGGTAGATGCATTAAACGATAAATCGCCGGTTAAAAACAAGGTATAGTGAATCGTGATATTGCCAACCGATAACCCTACCACAATCCCCATTAACGCAACCACCCAAATTAAGGGATTTTTAACAACTTTTTTTAACTGGCCTTTTTTATGGCCCACTTTCAAAGCTTTTTCGCCATTATTGTTGATGGGTTGATAGGTTCTAATTAACACCAACGTCACCAAAGCCGCAAATCCAACCGCAATCCATACTCCAACTCTCCATCCGAAAGCTTGTCCAATGGTAGGCAGTAAATATGAAGCCACAATCCCACCTGTCGAAGCGCCTGCATGGACAATGCCATTAGAAATGGCACGTTTTTTATCATCCACCATTTCAATAACACCTTTATTTAAAGACGGCATAACCACACTAAATGCTACGCCACTAAACAACGCTAAGCCTAGCATTAAAGGGTAATAGGGCACAACGGTATGAAGAAGCATTAAAACACCAATCACACTCACTGCCCCAATCAGCCCTTTTCTTGGGCCAAGTTTATCAGCAATTTGACCTGAGAAAATGGCTAAAGCCACCCCACTGATATAAAAAAACGTTGCATAAAAGCCTGCTTGTGCACTGCTTAAATTAAACTCAGCGCTCACAAGCGGCATCATGGCTTTAAACCCATCCACCGCAATCGCAATTGCCGCAAACGCTACTCCCATAATTAGAAGCGTCGAAGTGATTGATACGGGTTTTACTATTTTTTCTTGCATATTATCGTCCTCCAAATATTACTTGAAACAATTATATTTAATCTTTAACGCTAAGCCAAGCCATACGCATTAAAAAAGGGTGCAAAGGCACCCTACTTATTTAATTACAACTCGGTGAAACTTTCCATTTCGATGGTGGATTGGCGACATCGTTATAAACGCATGAGGATCAATTTCTAAAATAAGGCGCTCAATATCATAGACTTCATGCGTTTGCGTAATCATCCATAATATACTTCTATGTTCGCCTGTATACGCCCCTTTTCCATCAATGATTGTAACCCCACGGATAAAGTTTTTAATGATCGCATCTTTCACTTCGTCCCCTTTAACCGTTAAAATATCTAAGCGCACGCGTTTGTATGCTGTATGGAGTTTTTCAATTAACATATTTGCCACAAAGAAACTTAAAAGCGTATAAAAGGCAAATTCAGGGTCAAAAATTAAAAGCGAAATGCCTAAAATAATCGCGTTCATTATAATCCCGATTGAGCCAATACTGAGCTGAAATTTTATTGATAAATACTGAATCACTATATCAATACCACCCGTTGACGCACCGGCTTTAAGCGTCATAGCCGCTCCCACGCCTACAAGCATTCCACCCAAAACACTGGCTGCTAATATATCACTGCCTGAGGTTAAGCTCTGATTTTCAAACATCCCCAGTAATACCCCTTGCATAATAATGGAATAAATGGAGTAATAGACAAACGTTCTAGAAATCCCAATAATTCCTAAAACCATAATAGGAATATTGAATAAAACCACGTAAAACCCTAAATTCAGATCAACGCCAATAAACCGCATTCCATATTGTGAAAGCGTCGCAAACCCTGTTAATCCTCCAGGAATTAAATTCGCAGGGACAATAAAGAAACTAATCCCTACCGAAAACAAAATCGTCCCCAGCGTAACTTGAGCCAACCTTTTTATTTCAACATCTTTATTCATAAATTCACCACCATAAAAAAACCTTCTGATGTACTTTATATGTTTCAAAGAAATTTGTCAATAAATATGACATGAAAAGGTTTTTAAAAAAGCTACAAAGCACTAATTCATGCTTTGTAGCTTCTATTTATTCTAAAACTTTCTTATAAAGCATAACGAACCCAAAGATGCCTAGGGCAACGACTGCGTATGATAAAATTAAAAGTCCGCTTAATCCATACACTAAATAGCCTAACGCTGCGATAAATGCTGTCACAGCCGCATAAGGAACTTGTGAAATGAAGTGTCCATGTAAGGTTGAACGCGCTCCAGTTGCGGATAAGACGGTTGTATCACTCACTGGCGATGAATGGTCTCCAAAGACTGCGCCCCCAAGTACCGCTGCAATAATGACTGGCATTAAGGTTTGATCAGTTGCCATTGCGACTGGGATAGCAATCGGAAGTAAAATACCAAATGCGCCCCAAGACGTTCCTGTTGCAAACGCAATAAATCCTGCGATTAAGAACATAATGACGGGAATGAATAAGTTTGCGATCGATGCTTCATCGATATATTCCGCAACCATATTTCCAACCCCTAAGTCTTGAATGGTTCCTGATACTAACCACGCAAGCACTAAAATACTCCCTGCAGTTAATAACATATTAAACATACCCTTAGATGCATAAGTCGCAATACTCTTAGGGTCTACCCCTTCAGCGTCCATTGAGAATCCAATCGCCGTGATAAGAGATAAAATACCTGCAAAGAATAACGGCAAGGTAATATCTTGGTCTAAGAATGCACTCGGTGTAAATCCTGATTGCGCAAACATGATAATCAATGTCGATAAGACAAGCACAACCACTGGCACAATCAATGTCCAATGGGTCGCATTTTTCCCTTCAACATCTTCTTCACCTACTGTGTCGCCTGATTTTAACAACGACTCATCTTTGCCGGCTTCTGCGCCTTTTTCAAAACGCTTCATCGGCCCAAAATTAATGCCTAAACGAATGGTTAAAAACACCATAATAATCGCCGTTAAAGGATAAAACTGATAAGGCACCGATGCGATAAACCCCGAAAATCCGGTATGCGCAGTATAGCCTACATCATCAAACAAACCACCCATAAGACCAATAATATAGGCGCCCCATGTAGATAAAGGCATCAATATAACAATCGGTGCGCTGGTAGAGTCAATAATATAAGAGAGCTTTGCACGTGAAATTTTATATCTGTCAGTCACTGGTTTTGAAACTTCACCAATCACTAACGCATTAAAATAATCATCAATAAAAATTAATAACCCTAAAATCCAAGTCAACATTTGTGCAGCAACTGGGTTTTTAACTTTTTTCACTGACCATTCCGCAAACGCATGGATTCCACCAGCAAGCGAAATAACTGCTGTGATTCCACCGATTAAGACAACAAACCCGACAATTGGCATGTACCAATCAAAACTCGTTAAAATCCCTACAATACTTTCCCACATATACTGAAGGGTACCTAAAATGTCAACCGTGATTTCATTTTCAGCAAAATCCCAATTAAACAGTAAAAGCGCTGATAATATAAACCCGACACTTAACGCTATTAATACTTTCCGCGTTGCAATGACCAAAATAATCATAATGATCGCTGGTAACAATGCAATAAATAAGTCCATAAGTAAATTCTCTCCTTTTTTATAATAATTAATTCTACCACGATTTATTTTACAACACAAATAAACATCGCTTAAGTAAGCGTTTTATTGGGTGCTATGAACAATTTGCATATGAATTTAATTAATCCTTTTCCTGCGTTATAATATACATATAAGGAGGGTTATTCGTGGCAATTAATATAGATATGGATGAAAATATATTACTTAGCTTAATCAATACGAAACTCAGAAATGATTACGTCTCTTTAATCGAACTAGGCAACAACGAGCGCATCGATCTTCAAGCATTACAAAAGCGTCTGAAAGATGCTGGGTATACGTACGATGAAAAAACCAACCAATTCAAATAAGGGTTACCGCAGCCACAAGGCTGCGTTTTTTATGCATTAACCTTGATTATATTTCGAATTCGAAATATAATATAGTTGAGGTGATATTATGAAACCACTAAAAGGCATTCATCACGTGACAGCGATTACGAGTAGTGCAGAAAAAATTTATGATTTTTTTACAGATATTTTAAGCATGAAACTTGTCAAAAAAACCGTCAATCAAGATGATATTAATACCTACCATCTATTTTTTGCGGACAATGAAGGCAATCCAGGAACTGACATGACGTTTTTCGATTTTAAAGGAATTCCTAAAGCGCAAAAAGGAACCGATGAGATTGCGAAAACAGCGTTTCGCGTTCCAAGTGATAAAGCTTTAGATTATTGGGTGAAGCGTTTTAATCATTATCACGTTTCACACGAAGGCATTCAAGAATTTTTAGGCAGAAAAGTCATATTTTTTGAAGACTTTGACAGCCAAGAATATGCTTTATTTTCAGATGAGTTCATCCCTGGTGTAAAAAGTGGAAAGCCATTTGAAAATGGCCCCGTTCCAAATGAATTTGCGATTACTGGTTTAGGACCAATTTTTTTTAGAATTTCTGATTTTAAGCGCCTCGATGATGTCTTAATTAATCATTTAGGCATGAGCCACGCAGTGACTGATGGGGATTTTACATTATACGAAATGGGTGAAGGCGGCAATGGCGCAAGCGTTATTGTTAACACACTCAAAAATACATCCTTAGCTTCTCAAGGCTATGGGGGCATCCACCATGTTGCGTTTCGAATAGAAGATAAAGATGAACTCGATCAATGGACAGCGTATTTAAACCAACAACGAAGACCAAACTCAGGATTTGTCGACCGTTTTTACTTTAAATCTTTATATACACGGTTATATCCAGGGTTATTGTTTGAATTCGCTACAGAAGGACCAGGTTTTATCGATGAAGACGAATCGATAGAAACCTTAGGAACCACACTCGCCCTTCCACCAGCGTTTAAACATAAAAGAAAAACCATTGAAAGTATTGTTAATCCTTTTGAAACGTTAAAACATGCGAAGCCTTCCAAAAAGGAATATTTTGATGAGTGATACCTTAAAAACCATCCCTATCCTTTTTAAAGCAAAGCACGCTTTAGAGTCTGCGATTAGGGAAAATATAAAAGCGCAAGGGTTAAATCCTACAGAATTTGGTACGTTAGAAATCTTATACTCAAAAGGAAAACAATGTGTGGGCACCATTCAAAAGAAAGTACTTATTGAAGCGTCTTCCTTATCTTATGTCTTAAAAACTTTATCCCAAAAGGGATTAATCACGAAAACAAAAGATCAAAAGGATACGAGACGGTATATGGTTGAGTTAACAAAAGAAGGCAAAACACAATTCGCTAAAATTTATGAAAATCATCATAAAGCAATGCGCAAGATACTCGATACCCTCACCGATGAAGAAGAAAAAACTTTACAACATCTTCTTAAAAAACTCGGTACCTTTGAAGCTCAGTGATTCACTGGGCTTTTTCTTTGTCAAAATTTAATAAAAGGTTTAATTAATCCTTTTTTTCCGCTATAATCATAGCGAATGGTTACATTAAATTAGTGTTAAAAGGAGCGAATCTATGAATACTCTTTCAATAATCGGCGCACAATGGGGCGATGAAGGCAAAGGAAAAATTACCGACGCCCTTGCTTTAAAAGCGGACGCCGTCGTTCGGTTTCAAGGTGGAGATAATGCTGGACATACTATTAAATTTGACGGGAAGAAATTTGCCCTTCATTTAATTCCTTCTGGAATTTTTCATAACAACACGACCCCTATTATGGCAAGTGGAATGGTCATTAATCCAGAGAGTTTACAAGAAGAAATGCAAATGATTAATGATGCTTCATATAGCACAAATCATTTAGTGATTTCTGATCGGGCTCATGTCATATTAGATTTTCACAAAACGTTTGACCATTTATATGAATCCTTAAAAAAAGAAAAAATTGGAACGACCGCTAAAGGAATCGGACCCACCTATAGTGAAAAAGCACTTAGACGCGGGCTTAGAATGCATACCTTTTGTAATGAATCCGGATTTAAAACATATTTAGAAGAGACATTACCTGCCGTTAACAGCATCCTTAAAACCCATGGGTATGATCCTTATGAAATCGATGATTTAATCAAAAAATATGCGCCGATGCAAAAACTGCTTGCGCCGCATTTAAACGATACGTCTAAACTTATTAATGATTACATTGACGAAGGTAAATATGTCATGTTTGAGGGGGCGCAAGGTACCATGCTTTGTTTAGACCATGGCACCTATCCTTTCGTTACTTCTTCAAGTCCTTCTGCTGCTTACGTTCCTTTAGGGGCTGGCATAGCACCGCATAAACTGAGTAATGTATTAGGCATCGTTAAAGCGTACACAACGCGCGTTGGTGGCGGAAGTTTTCCAAGTGAAATAACAGGAGATATTGCCGAAAATATCCGCATTAAAGGCAATGAATTTGGAACGACTACTGCCAGAGCACGCCGCATTGGTTGGTTAGATGTTGTGGCTTTAAATCACGCAAATAGAATAAATGGATTTAGTAGTTTAGCCATTATGTTGCTTGATGTTTTAAGCGGTCTTAAAACCTTAAAAATATGCGTAGGTTATAAATTAGATGGCAAAGAAATTGACTATGTCCCTGCGGATAATGAGCACTTTAAACATATAGAACCAATCTATGAAACCTTACCAGGGTGGAGTGAAGACATCACAAATGTAAAAAGCTTTGAAACGCTCCCTTTAAACGCACAAAACTATCTAAAACGTATCGAAACGTTAACCAATATAAAAATAAGTATCTTCAGTGTCGGACCAAGCCGTGATGAAACCATTTATTTAATGGATCCTTATCAAGTGAGGAGCATTCAATATGATTGAAAGATATACGAGATCAAGTTTTAAAGAAAACTTCACAAAAGAAAAAAAGTTTGAACGCTTTTTAAGCGTCGAACTTGCGGTTTTAAAAGCACTTGCTAATGATGGACAGATTCCAAATGTAGTGCCATTAATCGAAAAAAATGCAACCATTAACGTATCAAGAATAGAAACCATCGAAGCAAAAACCAAACACGATGTCGTCGCCTTTATTGAGAGTATCACAGAACAATTAGGAGAAGAAAAAAAATATTTCCACTATGGTCTCACTTCCACCGATATCGTAGATACAGCGAATGGCTTAATGTTTCAAACCATCAACCCAATTTTAGAAACATCTTTAAACGATTTTATAGAGAGCCTTAAAAAACTTGCTAAACACCATAAGTTCACCCCAATGATTGGAAGAACGCATGGTATCCATGCGGATATTACATCTTTTGGATTAAAAATGGCTTTGTATGTTGATATTTTCAAAAGACATTTAACCCGTTTTAAAACGGTTAGAAAAACCGTTGAAATTGGAAAGATTAGTGGCGCTGTTGGGAATCACGCCAATATCAAAGCCCATATTCAAGATGATGCGTTAAATAACTTAAACTTAGAAAAACCAAATATTTCAACACAAGTTTTGCAGCGTGATCGCTTTAGTGAATATATTAGTGTGCTTAGTATGATTGCTTCTTCTATTGAACAGCTGGCTGTAGAAATACGCCATCTATCACGAACGGAAGTCAAAGAAGTTGAAGAAGCTTTTAAAAAGGGACAAAAAGGCTCATCAGCCATGCCGCATAAAAAAAATCCTATCGCCAGTGAAAATATGACTGGGTGCGCGCGCATCATGCGCGGATATTTATCCATGGCTTTTGAGAATCAAGCGCTTTGGCATGAAAGAGATATTTCTCATTCTTCTGTCGAACGCATCATCTTTGAAGATGCACCAACCCTTTTAGATTACATGCTAAACCGTTATAAAAATGTTATGGACAATTTAGTGATTCATGAAGATAATATGCTGAAAAATATTGAGCTGACTCATGGTGTGGTTTATGCACAACAAGTAATGCATGCTTTAATTGACCAAGGCAAAACAAGAGATGAAGCCTATAGCATCATTCAACCCTTAGCCATCAAAGCGTATGATCAAGCCTTGAACTTTAAAGAAATTGTACAAGAAGAAAAATTACTTGACGCTAAGACTTTTAAAAGAGTATTTGATTTAAATCATTTCTTAAAAGAAATTGATACGATTTTTAACCGAGTTGGACTATAAAAAATAAGACAGTTGAGTTTCAGCTGTCTTATTTTTTCACTTTATTATAGGTAATATCTTTAATTTTAGTCGCAACCAAATCAACCGCTAT
>CAYZOR010000033.1:0-14174 GCA_964479895.1 uncultured Candidatus Izemoplasmatales bacterium
CATGGATTATGACTTTTTAGTGATTCCTGGTGGCCCTTATGTCAAAGAAACGGTTGATCAAGACCAAAAAATTAAAGGTTTAGTCAAAGCATTTAATAAAGAAGACAAACTGATTGCCGCTATATGTGCTGGACCTAGATTTTTAGGTCAAGTTGGATTATTGGATAATAAAAAATTCACCGCCTTTACAGGCAGTGAAATCGATGCTTTAAAAGGCCATTATTCAAAAGAAGAAAAAGCCGTTACGGATGGAAACATTATCACAGCGCGCGGCGCAGGTGCTGTGTATGAATTTGTTTATGAAATTGTAAAATATTTAAAAGATGAAAAAACGGCCCAAAAGTTACTAGATCAAATACTATATTAACAGATAAGGAAGTAGACAATGCAAAAACCGATCATTCAACACGAATCAAAAACAGACACAAAAAAATTTAATGCGTTTAAAACAATGTTTAAAAGATGGGGCCATTATATGGGGTATAGTTCCAGGCAAGAGTTTTGGTGGGCTTATTTATTTGGAATGTTCATCGTTTTAGGTATTATGGCATCAATCATTACATTGTTATTGCTTGAACCTACTATTGCCGCAATATTCACTTTAATCGCAGTCATTTATTTGGTAGGGTTTTTAGTCGCCTTTATTGCCCTTATCATGAGGCGGTTAGCGGACGCAGGATTTTCAAGATATTTTGGATTGCTTTTGACTTTATCGCTTATTCCCAGTGATTTTGTAGAAATCTATGGAAGAGTCTATTCAATTGGAGAATTAATCGGCGCTATTGTTTTGTTTTTCTTACTTATTTTAGCGATGTTTCCTACAAAAAAATAGTGTGCATTACGCATACTATTTTTTTTATAAGACACACTTAGTTTCGCCGTATGTTTCTCCTTTGGTATCAACGCTCAATGATTCAATAACGATATCTTCTAAAGGTCGGTCTTGAAAACCTGTTTGAACCCTTGCGATACTATCTAATACGTCAAACCCTTCAATGAGCTTGCCAAATGCTGCGTATTCGCCGTCCAAATGCGGACTGTTTTGATGCATAATGAAAAACTGTGAAGTGGCGGAGTCTTTAACACTGGTTCTTGCCATTGAAATGACGCCTCTTTCATGTTTTAAATCATTATCAATTCCATTGGATTCAAATTCACCTTTGATGGTGCAACTTGGTTGATTTGAACTACCACCTTGAATCATAAATCCACTAATGATTCTATGAAAAATCAATCCATCATAAAACCCATCTTGTGCCAAATTAATAAAATTGGTAACTGTATTGGGTGCAGTTTCATAACTTAATTCAAGCACCATTGTTCCGTGGTCTTTGACTTTGATTGTTACGATTGCATTTTCTTTCATAGTCTCCTCCGGTTGATTGTTTGGGGCTTTGTTATCATCGTTTTCTTCAGCCTCTATAGGGTCTGTTACTAAACAACCCGCTAAAGATATAATGATCACAAACCCAAGTATTCCAATTATAAATTTTTTCATGATATTTTCCTTTCAAATTGTACTCTTTAGGATTATATCATATTTTTCTTTTTGAAAGCTAACATTTTTTGTATAATGAATCTTGTTGATGTTTATATGAACTTTAATAATAAGGAATGATACGATGCAAAAACTCCCACACATAGCAGGTCTTTCATTTGCGGTTATCTTTGGATTAACATTTATGTTTTCTAAAACCGTATTAGATTCAGGAATGTCTCCTATAGGCTTAATCGCTTATAGGTATTTGATAGCGTTTATAGTATTTGAGGGTTTAAAGCAGTTAAATGTTGTAAAAATAGACCTTAAGAATAAAAACTTAAAACCAATTGTAATCGTTGGTATATTTCAGCCTGTTTTATATTTTTTATTTGAAACCTATGGTTTAGCCCGTACAACCAGTGCAGAAGCAGGGATGATGATTGCGTTAATTCCCATATTTGCGACGATTTTATCAGCCATGATTTTGAAAGAAAAACCAAAACTGATCCAAGTGTTTTTTATTGTATTAAGTGTTTCTGGGGTTATATTCATACAAATTTTCAATATGAGAAGCGGGCTTGACGTTCAGTTTTTTGGTATATTTTTATTATTAATGGCTGTTTTGTCGGCCGCATTTTTTAATATTGCATCTCGTAATGCTTCCTTAGACTTCAATGCAAAAGAAATCACTTACTTTATGATGGTTATGGGAGCCATAAGTTTTAATATTCTTTATATTTCGTCTTTGATTGTACAAGGAGAAGTAAGGACTTACTTCACGCAAATCTTTAAAGTAGAGTTGATTGTTCCTTTACTCTTTTTAGGGGTTGTGGCGTCAATTGGAGCGTTTTTCTTAGTCAATTATGCGTTGTCAAAATTAGAGGTTCATATCAGTAGCATTTATGCGAATCTATCCACGATTATCGCAGTGTTGGCGGGCGCAATATTTTTAAATGAACGCATTTATTTTTACCATTATATTGGGGCTTTTATGATTGTGGTTGGTGTATATGGAACCGTTCAATTAAACCGTAAAAATAAACGCTTAAAATCCTTGCAATAAAATGAGGATTTTAGTACAATTTTCTTCGAGGGGCTATAGCTCAGCTGGGAGAGCGCTAGCATGGCATGCTAGAGGTCACGGGTTCGAGCCCCGTTAGCTCCATATATAGGTTGATTGCCACACATGATTTGTGTGGTTTTTTTATACGCTATCAATCATAATATCAAATGGTTTATCTTTAATTATAAAATTATACCGATTTTATAAATACTATTGATAAATAGTTTGTGCATAGACAAAAAGTTGAAATACTTCTTATGGGCTTTCTTTCCCTTTTTAAAGGCGTTTATACCTTATATGGTTTTTTGGCTTTAAAATTTTCAATATATAATATAAACACACAACCGCTAAACTATGCTATAATTTAACGTGTGTATTTATTAAAGTTTACGTCAAGTTTATTAAAACGTAGATGTAACGAAAGGGTGAAGACATGGAACAAAATGATGCAAGTAAACTTTCTTTAAGAAATATGCTCATCCTTACTGGATTTATGGGCATATTGGTAGTTGCTTCAAGTTTTATTTTTGGACCGAGAATCTATTTAATTGTGGCGGTGAGTTATGCCGTTTCAGTTGTGATTGAGTATGCGTTTGTCAAACTTAGAAAACAGTCTTTAGATAACGCTTGGATGGTAACACCGATGATTTTTGCATTGCTAGTCCCACCAAATGCGCCACTTTGGATGGTAGGTATTGGGTCAGGTTTTGCAATATTCTTTGGAAAAATGATTTTTGGTGGATTAGGGAAAACAGTATTTAACCCTGCTTTGGTAGGGATAATTTTTGTAACTGTTTCCTTTATTCCTTTTATGACAACTCAATGGTTAGACCCACAAACAGGGGATATAACACCTGATACTCCTATGGTTTTATACAATAGTGGATATGAAGGCGTGAGCGATAATTGGTCTTTCGCTGAATTGCTATTAGGCAACGTACCAGGAATGTTAGGAACTACTTTTATGATAGGGATCCTTGTTTTAGGAATTGGATTATTGATTCTGAAAATTGCTGATTGGCGTATCACAGTATCGCTTTTAGCCTCTTATGCATTGATACAAGGGATTTACTCTTTTGGTTTAAATTTAGCTGATGGCGCTTCATTTGTTGATGCTTTAGCTTATATGGTTACCAATACATTTTATGGCTATTTTGTAGGGTCACTTTTATTTGCGGCGTTTTTTGTAGCAACTGACCCAGTAACAGCACCAGAAAAGAATCGCGGAAAATTTGTATATGGATTTGGAATTGCTTTATTAACGGTGATTATTAGAGCGTTTTCAGCGTTTCCTGAAGGGGTTGTATTTGCGATTATCTTAATGAACGCTATTACCCCACATATTGATAGTTATTATGAAAACAAATTATCAAAAAACGCTGATGCTCAAGCTGCCGTGCAGGAGGGATCATGATGAATCAATATGTAAAAATGATTATTTTTGTTATTGTAATGGGGGTTTTTACATCCGCATTATTGGTAACAGTTGAAGTGGCTACATCTGAACGTATCGAACAAAATCAATTGGCTAATTTATATTCTGCAGTGTTGAATGCCAATAACGAATCTTACACGCAAGCAAATTTAGCGGATGTATTTCATGATACGGTTGAAGAAATAGAAGAAGATGGACTCACATTTTATGTTCATAAAGAAAGCGGTGCGATAAGTTATCAAATCGAAGGTCAAGGTGTGTGGGGTCCAATTATTGGTGTTCTTACCCTTGAAGAAGATTTTGAAACGATTAAGCACATCACAATCTTAGAACAAGAAGAAACGCCAGGTTTAGGCGGGGTAATTGAACAACGTGATTATTTAGATAATTATGTTGGCAAATCAATGACGCCTTCACTAACAATCTCTAGAAGCGCCAATATGGATGATGACAACGAAGTGGATGCGATTGTTGGGGGAACCAGAACATCAAGCAATTTTGAAACCATTATGAATGAAGAATTTCAAAGACATCAAACGGTGTTTGAACAACTTGATCTCTCAGGGGTGATGTCATGAATCCGAGACGTTTAATGTATACCAAATGGTTTAATATATCACGCGATGGGCTTTCAAGAAGTAATCCTATCTTAATCGCCGCATTAGGACTGTGTTCAGCATTAGCGGTTACCAACCGTGTAGATAATGCGATTGCGATGGGCATGGCCGTTACGTTTGTTATTATAATGAGTTCTTTAATTACTTCACTCATTCGAAATATTATACCGCAAAGAGTTAGAATGGTTACTTACATGGTTATTATATCTTCATTTGTTATTGCGGTTGACGCCTTTTTAGAAGCGTTTGTCCCTTCGATTCATGGTGCTTTAGGACCTTATGTAGGATTAATCATTACAAACTGTATTGTTATGGGACGCTCAGAAGCCTTTGCCGCTAAAAATCCTATGCGCTTTACCTTTTTTGATGGACTGTCAAATGGGTTAGGCTATACTTGGGTTTTAGTAGTGATTGCTGCAGTGCGTGAAATCCTTGCTTTTGGGACCATCTTAGATTATCAAATCATGCCAAGTGGTTTTGAAAACTGGGTTGTTATGGCGATTGCGCCTGGTGGTTTCTTTATACTCGGGTTATTAATTTGGGTTTTAAGAGATTTAACCAATAGTTATGAGGAAGAAGCGGCGTGATGAATATTAAAATTAGAGAGGATCGATACTATGGGAAATGTATTTGAAGTATTTGTAGGATCCATTTTAGATAACAATATTGCTTTAGCATTGATTTTAGGAATGTGTCCCTTAATTGCGATTTCTACTAGCACTAAAAATGCACGTGGTATGGGGTATGCGGTTGTGTTTGTTGTCACAATTACAGGGATTATCAACTATCCGATTTACCTATTATTACAGCGTACAGGGACTGAACAATTGAATTTATTAGTGTTTATTATAACCATTGCAGCAACCGTTCAGTTTTTAGAAATGTTTTTAGAGAAATTTTTCCCAACCCTTCATAATGCATTTGGGATTTTCTTACCACTTATAACGGTTAACTGTGCTGTATTAGGGGTTTCTTTATTCTTTGTAACCAATCAATATAATTTTGTTGAAACGGCAGCCTTTTCCTTTGGTTCAGGAGTAGGATGGCTTTTAGCGATTGTCTTATTAAGTGGATTACGAGAGAAAATGGATAAGAAAAGCGATGTTCCAAAAGGGTTAGCAGGAAAAGGAATTGCATTTATCACATTAGGAATTTTAGCGTTAGCGTTTGTCGGTTTTACTGGAGTCGCAAGCTAACAATAAGGAGGAATTAACAATATGAACCCATTTATACCAATTATCATCATCGGTGTGTTATTAATTATTACGGGGATCTTGATCTTAGCCGATAGACTCCTTGGTTCAACCGGTGAAAAAATACTCAGTGTTAATAATACGAAAAAGTTTAATATACGTGGTGAAACAACCATTTTAGATGCTTTAAGTGCCCAAAAAATATTTGTTCCATCCGCTTGTGGTGGGAAAGCAAACTGTGGGGTTTGTAAAGTTAAAGTGCACGAAGGTGGTGGCGATATTAAGCCAACTGAAGAGCCTTGGTTAAATGAAGAAGAAAGAAAAAATGATGTGCGCTTATCGTGCCAAATAAAAGTAAGAGGCGAAGTCAAGGTTTCAATACCAGAGAGCATGCTTTCAGCAGAAGAGTTTACCAGTAAAGTATCCCATATGGAAGACTTAACACACGATATTAAACTGACACGCTTTAAATTGCTTGAACCAAAAGAAATGGACTTTAAACCGGGGCAATATTGTCAAATTAAAGTCCCTGGGTTAGAAACGGTTCGGGCTTACTCAATTGCTTCTGACGCGAAGAAAAAAGATGAAATTGAATTTATCATTCGCTATGTGCCTAAAGGAGAAGCAACAACCTTTGTTCATAAAGCAATGGAAAGTGGCGACAACATTACAATCACAGGCCCATATGGTGATTTTTACTTAAGAGACAACACTAAACCAGCGGTATTCATCGCTGGGGGATCAGGGAAAGCACCGATTCGATCAATTTTATACCAATTAAGAGATCAAGGCTTCCCTAGAAAAGTGCGATATTTCTTTGGCGCCAAAAGCAAAAAAGACCTTTATTACACTGAAGAAATGAGAGCGTTAGAAAAAGAGTTTGATAACTTTGAATATATTCCAGCCTTATCGCATCCAGAAGAATCGGATCATTGGGAAGGTAAAACTGGTTTGATTACAGATGTATTAGATGAAATGACTGGTGATTTAAAAGCTCATGAAGCCTATCTTTGTGGGTCACCTGGAATGTTAGATGCTTGTATTAAAGTCTTAAAGCAGCATGATATTCCTGAAGATAGTGTCTTCTTTGATAAATTCTCATAAACCTTTAAATCCAGCTTTTAAAAGCTGGATTTATTATATTACAGTTAATCTAAATTTCGGAGGGTAATATGAAATCATTATTAGAAATAAATGACCAATTAGAATCAGGTAAAATAACTTCATTAGAACTGGTAAAACAATCACTAAGCGCCATAAAAAACCATAATGCGTATTTAAACGCATTGGGGGATGTCAATCATCATGCAATATTCGAAGCCAAAGCCCTAGATTTAGAACAATCATTAAAGGGGAGAAGAAGTAAGCTCCATGGCGTTCCTATTTTAATTAAAGACAATATTTTGACAAAAGGTAATATGCGCACAACGCTGAATGCGCGTGCGTTTAAAAATTTCTATGCACCTTATGATGCGACGATTATTAAAAAGTTAAAAGCGGCAGGCGCGATTATAATAGCCAAAGCATCACTTAGTGAATTTGCTTATTATATGAGTACAACCTCGATGCCTTCAGGGTATGGGTCATTGTTTAAACAAGTTGTGCATCCTTATGATAAAACAATGGATCCTTTAGGCTCTTCAACCGGCTCCGCTGTTGGAGTTGCGGCTGGGTATACCCCGTTATCCATCGGAACTGAGACAAATGGCTCACTCATATCCCCAGCCAACGCAAATTCGATTGTGACCATCAAACCGACGTTAGGATTGGTATCTAGACATGGCATTTTTCCTGTTAGCACTATGCAAGATACTGCGGGACCTATGGCGCAAACGGTGAAGGATTGTGCGATCGGTTTAGATATAATCAAAGGAAACGATGTTCATGATGTAGCGACAAACATGATTCCTGAGCACAAAAACAATTACTTAAACGCTTGTGACCAAAGCATAAAAGGGGTTAAAATTGGGCTTTTGAATTACAAATCGCATGAAGCAAAAGGAGAAGAAAAGGATTTACAACTTGAAGCTAAGCGGTTTTTAGAAGCGAAAGGGGCAATCATAAAGATGATGACGCACCCTTATGATTTACCCGATAACACAAAAACCTTATCACCAGAGTTTAAGCGCGATTTTAATGGTTTCTTACAAACTATAAGCGCTGTGAGCCCAATAAATAGTTTAAGCGACTTGATTCATGAAAACTTCGTCAATCGTCGTTTAAATCTAAAACATGGTCAAGGAAGGTTTTTAGAAGCTCAAGGAAGCGATATTAGATTAAGTGATCCATCATACATAGAAGCAAGAGAAAAAACGGATCAATCTATCGAAAAATTTTTAAAACTTTATCAAACCCATGATGTGGACTGTTTAATGACCACAAAGATTACTGGATACGCACCAGTTGGTGGATTACCAGTTATTGGAGTACCTGCTAAAGCTTTAAAAGATAAAAAACCTATAAGTATGTTGTTTATAGGGAAACATTTTAGCGAATCATTGTTGTTTTCAATCGCGCATGCTTATGAACAAGCAACTCAAAAAAGAATTCCACCAACCCTTTAAGAATTATTCAAAATTTCAGGTTTAAATTATAGTGAAAACATACTATAATAGTAGCAATTGAAAGGATGATTTACGTGTATAAAAAAGCTATACTGTTCGGGTTTTTAATGATTTTCGGCCTATTTTTAACGGCATGTGATCAAGAAACGACGGTTGAAGTAACGTTTGTTGATTATGATGGAACCGAGCTAAAAACTGAAACGGTCAATGAATTTGAGGATGCGACCCCACCTGAAGATCCTTTTCGCGAAGGGTTTCAATTTAGTGGGTGGGATGGCAATTATGAAAATGTAGAAGAAGATGTTTCAATTGAAGCTATGTATGATGGGTTAGAAGCGATTATCGAATCTATAAAAGCTACCGATTATTATTATGAAGCGTATGATGCATATATAGATGGAGAACTCTATCAAACTTCTGAATTAAAAATCTTAGAAGATAGATTATATTTAAGTGTTGAAAATGTTGGTGAATATGCACAAGAACTCTACTTATCAGAAGATAACGGTGAATACGTAGAAAGTGTTGTTCATCCACAAGCGGACTGTTATATCGAGAATGATTTAGAAAATATTGACTATTTGAATGTCAGAAGAGGACTCCCAAATCATGTTTACTTACCAGCCCATCTTGATATTGATTGGTTTGACCAAGATGGAGAGGTATTTACATTACAAGAAGCTCACTTTTCAGAGTTAGCAGAAATTTTTGGTCCAAATCTTATGGCTTATACACTAAGTGTGACAGCTAGTGGCATTGAAATGGATGTAACTTTTGTCTCTGATGAAACAGAGTATAGGCAAACCATTATGTTTGAAGAAGACCAAGACTTGAGCATTGATATTGATGCCTTTCAAGCGTGTGATTATCAAACACAAGATAATTTAGAGTATATTGCTTTAGATGATGGAATACTCTTGCACCAGTATGTTGGGGAGGAGACTACATTCCATATCCCTAATGAGATAGCAGATTTAGCCGTAAAAGAAATTGGGTTCTTTGCTTTTTCTTCTAATGATACGTTGAAGCATATTGTTTTACCAAATAGCATTGAAAGAATTGGTCCTTGGGCTTTTTCTGGAATGCCTGAATTAGAAAGTATTTATATTCCATCAAGCGTAGAACAAATTGATGAACATGCTTTTAGAGGAAGTAGCGGGGCAACCATTTATGTAGCAAATAGCAGCCCAGGATCCCTTTGGCATGATGATTATATTGAAGATGATCAAGATGTAATATTTGATTATGAGTTTAATGAAGAGGATTTTACTGATTAAGTAAGGAGCAAGGCAGAGCCGACATTTATGAGCATATTAGATATTGATAACTTACATTTTACCTATGGAGATGTTCTCCTTTATAAAGGCGCTAGTATGCGCCTTTTTGAAGGTGAACATATTGTGCTTGTAGGCCCCAATGGAAGCGGGAAATCCACTTTATTAAGACTGATGGAAGGCGCCCTTTCTCCCGACCAAGGCACCATCACGTGGCAAAATAACAAAACCATAGGATATTTAGACCAATATCAAAAACTTGATGGGCATTTAGAAGTTAAGAAGTATTTATATACAGTGTTTTTAGATTTATTTGAACAAGAACAACACATGGAAAAACTCTATGAGAAAGTTGCGAATGCTGATCCAAACACGCAAGAAAAATTACTGAAAAGTGCCTCATTAATTGGGGAAAAATTAATAGAAGCCGATTTTTATGCGATTAAAAGCAAAGTCGGTTCAATCATCCATGGCTTAGGATTATCAAGTGATGTATTAAACATGAAATTCAAACAACTTTCCAATGGTATGCGCGCAAAAATTATATTGGGAAAACTATTACTAGAAGAAGCGGATGTTTTATTGCTTGATGAGCCAACAAACTTTTTAGACGTTAAACATATAGAATGGTTAGAGAAATTCTTAAATGAGTATTCTAAAACCTTTATTGTTGTGACGCATCACGAAGGCTTTGCGAAAAATATAGCTCGAAGTGTTATCGCGATTGAAAATAAAATGCTGTCCCGTTATAAAGGGGATTACGCGTTTTATTTGAAAGAAAAAACCTTTAGACACGCACAACAAGAAAAAGCCTTCACCCAGCAGCAAAAATTTATTCAAAAAACAGAAGATTTTATTCAAAAAAATATTACTCGAGCTAAAACCTCTAAACGCGCACAGTCCAGAAGAAAAATGCTTCATAAAATGCAGAAAGTATCCAAACCAACTAAACAAAGGGAATACTATTTTTCCTTTCCAATTGGAAAACCATCCGGAAAAGATATATTAAAAGTCAATCAACTTGAAATTGGCTATCAAACCCCTTTAGTTGCGCCTTTAGATATTGAAATATTAAAACATCAAAACATTGTGTTCACGGGGGAAAACGGGATAGGAAAATCTACCCTTTTAAAGACATTACTCAATATTATTCCAGCCTTAGATGGCAGTTTTAAATGGTCTGACACTGTAAAGATCAGTTATTTCGAACAAGATTCAACATTAAAGCGTCATTTAACCCCATTTGAAATCATTCACAACGCTTATCCAAAATTTACTAAAAAAAATATTATGGATCTTTTAGCCACTCACGGCATCAACTATGAAATAGCGAATCGAAAGATATCGACGCTTTCTGGAGGAGAAAAGGCGAAAACGCGACTTGCGCTTTTAAGACATGAAAAATCCAATGTTTTAATATTGGATGAACCCACCAATCATTTAGATGTTTCTGCCAAAGAAGCATTAATCAATGCCTTGAATGAATATCAAGGGACCATTATATTAGTCAGTCATGAACCAGAATTTTATGAAGCAGTGTGTGATTATGAAATTTCACTATACAACTAAAAAGTCCAGCTAAATCAAATTAGCTGGACTTTGTTTATTCAAATTTAGAGTAGTCTATGCCTTCAAAGGTTTCAAAAAAGTCTTGTTTAATGAATTGATAATTGCCCCATCTAATATTTGGGGTTTCTATTTTAAAGTCTTCTTTGGTTCCTTTTAACGTCCAACTATAAAATTCTTCCCCAATTTCATCAGAATAATTTATTTCAGTAAAAACATCAAACGCTTCATTTTCCCAATGAATGTCAAATTGATCAATTCTAACTTTTTCATCTTCTAACACATTCCTAGAAGGAAAAATTTCTAAGGCTTCTACCAAATAATCAACCGCATGCGGGATATCACCAGAAGAATAAGGAATTCTTTCATAGACATCCTCCCCTTCACAATCACTATTGACAACACTGCAGTTTTCATAAGAGTAGGCTATATCATCATCAACATACATGTAATTAAAAACGACAGGATCATCTTCGAACGTTGCATCAGAGATACGAATAAACACGTTATAATCTTCGTTTCTATGAATTTCCATTAACAATCTTTGAACCACTCTGCCATCTTCTTCTAAAAGAATTTCATTATAGTAACTGATGTTTTCCCAATACATTACTTCATCAACCAGTTCATTTTTAAGATTGTCTAACGTTTCAAAATCGTGTTCGTCTTCACTGTTACAAGCACTTAGTGTAAAAACTGTCACACCCATTAAAAATGTTCCTAATATTTTTTTAACCATGCTATCACCTTTTTTATTTATTTATCATTGATACTACTATATAGTGCTCAATTCATTATGTCAATCATTCTTAAGTTTAAGAAACGATATTACGAAATTTACGTTTTTAATTACAAAATATTGATTTTATACCGAAGTATTGCTATAATCTTTCGAGTAAACGGGATGTGGCGCAGTTTGGTAGCGCTCTTGGCTGGGGGTCAAGCGGTCGCAGGTTCAAATCCTGTCATCCCGAGATTATAAAGTGATAATGGAGCGTTGCGTTTGCAACCCTCCATTTTTTATATTCATTTAATTTTGGATTTATCTCCATAATGCAGTGTAAGTTGAGGGAATGGAATTTCAATGCCTTCATGATCTAAGACTTCTTTAATAAATTGTCTTAACTTTCTTTGTACACCCCACTGCGTCATACTCTTAACTTGAGCAACAACCCTTAAATTAACCCCGCTATCTGCTAAGGATTGAACACCGAGTACTCTAGGTTCTTCAAGTAATTCAGGGATAAGCTCATTGGTTTTAGGAAGTTCTTTTGTTAAAACTTCAATGGTCTTTTTAATGTCTTCTTTATAAGCAATTGAAAAATCGGCTATGGCTAAGCTGTCGCTAACAGAGAAATTTGAAACAGGATCAATGCTACCGTTATTAAAGATTTTTATTTCTCCTTTAAAATCTTTAACTTTTGTAGTTTTAAGCCCAATATCTATAACTTCTCCCATAAAGCCTTGTACTTCTATCCAATCCCCGACATCAAAGTGGTGTTCGAAGATGATAAAAAACCCACTGATTAAATCATTAATAAATTTTTGAGCACCAAGTCCAATGACTAATCCAGCAATTCCAAGCCCTGTAAGTGCGGGCCCTACGTTTAAGCCCCAAATCGATAAAACAACAAGTAACGTAATAATAACGACGATATACTTGGTAACACTAATGGCAACTTTAGCGATGGTTCTTTTTCTTCTTTGGTTTATACCTTCTTTTCTACCGATTCTTTGTAATGAATAAATAACAATTTTTAAAAACATCAAAGCTATAAATAAAGTAATCCCTGTTCCAATAAAGCGCGGCAGATTATTTTCTAAATATATTAAGAAATTATCAAACAAGTTGTCCACCCAAAAGAAAATATCATATCCCCAAATATATAATATGGCTAAAAATCCACTAAAGATAATAACGAGCAATACAATAAAACTAAATATAATTGTTTTATTAGAGACAGTTTCCTTCCATTTTTCTAAAATGATTTTATGTAAAATTATAGCGCCTATAAGTATGATTGAAACCAAACTTGTCCATAAGATGGATTCTATCAACGTATCAAAAAGCATGTCATCACTTCCTTAAATTTTAAGTTTCATATCTATTTTATCATATGTTGTGATTTAACCAAGGTGTTATTTACTGTTAATTGAGATATTAACATGGGCTCATTTCGAGGAACTTGAGAAATTGGTTTTTTTATGTTTGAAGGGATTATCCCCCATTAAAAATACAAAACACCTTTACCTTATTTCAAAATTCATGTATACTAATTATAGTTGATAAGTGTATTCAAACACCAAAATGTGTTTTACTTTACACTTTTTGCATTTCAGTGCTTAAAATTGTCAATGTGTAGAAACTGTATTGTATTTTCACTGATTTTGCTATATAATTATCAACAAATGAAAAGTGAGTCACTCTTAATTGCGTTAAGTAACTTAAGTAAAACTCGTTTTTCATGAATGAATCTTGTATGTAAAACCCTTAAAAGAGGTCTCATTATAAAAGGATGTTGCTTTTTTTAAGGTTTTTCATAAAATAAAACCAATTATAATTAAAAAGGAGAGAGAATTTATGAGTAAGAAATTACTGGCTGTACTGTCAGTATTCGCTCTGGTTACGCTAGTTACTGCATGTCGTGGCGTCGATGACCCCGAAAGTGTAGAACTTAGCCAAACTGAAGTAGAAGTCGAATTCGGTGAAACCGTAAGTGTGACTGCTGAAGTTGAACCAGAAGACGCTGAACAAGGAATTGTTTGGTCTAGTGCGGATGAGAGTATTGCAACCGTTGAAGACGGTGAAATTACTGGTGTTTCACTAGGAAGCACAACTATTAGAGCTGCTGCTGAAGCAGACGAAGATGTTTATGCAGAGGTATCTGTAACTGTCGTTTATGAAGGTGACTTAGTGATCGAAATAAATGAAGAAGATCCTCTTGAAATCCCAGGTGGAGAAGACTATACATTAGATGTTGG
>CAYZOR010000034.1:0-14036 GCA_964479895.1 uncultured Candidatus Izemoplasmatales bacterium
TTAAAGATGCTTTATACGCCAAATCTGATGTGTTTTCATCCACACTCATAGGACGGCTTTTAATCCCCGTTCGACTTTGAATCCATTCATCCGATGTATCAACGATTTGTTCCATCATCTGGTTAGTTACAATATTTTTAGGGACATAAGCGCCCGAGCCTAATATCTGTGTATATCTCATTTTCAAACTCCTTTTAAGTTATCATAATTGAAGCGTTGGAAAAACCCCATTTTTCTAAATTTTGTATATCTAGCCGTTTTAATTTCGTACCCACTAAAATCTTGGTAATGACTCAGTGCTTCTTTTAACGTTTTATCAATCGCTTCAAACGCTTTTTCTTGATAATGATGAGCCCCACCAATTGGTTCTTTGATGATGCCATCGATGACGCCTTGTTCTTCTAAATCATAACTTGTTAGTTTCATCACTTCCGCAGCTTTTTGCGCCTTTTTAGCGTCTTTCCATAAAATCGACGCATAGCCTTCAGGCGATAAAATCGAGTATATCGAATTTTCTAGCATATAAACTTCATTCGCTACCCCGATTGCCAAAGCGCCTCCAGACCCGCCCTCACCAATCACAATACTAATGATCGGCACTTCTAAAGCACTCATTTCAAATAAATTACGCGCAATCGCTTCGCCTTGGCCTCTTGCTTCTGCGCCGATTCCAGGGAATGCACCTGGCGTATCGATTAAGGTAATGATCGGACGGTTAAACTTCTCGGCTTGTTTCATCAACCGTAAAGCTTTACGGTAACCCTCAGGATGAGGCATTCCAAAGTTATGGGCAATATTTTCTTCGGTGTTTTTCCCTTTTTGTTGAGCAATCACCGTCACAGGCACATCTTTATAAAAACCAATGCCTCCATAAACTGCCTTATCATCCGCAAAGTTTCTATCGCCATGCAATTCTATAAAATCATCGATTAAATGATTGATGATTGCTTTTGCGGTCGGTCTTTTAGGATGCCTTGCTAAAAGCACGCGGTCCCATGCACTTAAGTCTTGCATCATGCCGTATTTATAATCTTCAATTTTTTGATTAATCGATTCTATTTTCGCTTCATCATCTAAACTTTTTAACTCTTGTTCAAGTTTTAATAGTTTTTTTTCTTTTTTTAATATGTCCATTGTTATGCACTCCTAGTGTGCAATTTTAAAATATTATAAAGAGTATGTCTTAATTCACTACGGTGAACGACTTTGTCAATCATCCCTTTATCTTGTAAAAATTCTGCTTTTTGGAAATCATCGGGTAAATCTTGTTTAATGGTTTGTTTAATCACTCTTGGCCCTGCAAACCCAATTAACGCTTTAGGTTCAGCCAATATAATATCTCCTAAAGACGCAAACGACGCAGTCACGCCACCGGTTGTTGGATGCGTTAAAACACTCACAAACAATAATCCTTGATCATGGAGTTTTTTAAGCGCTCCACTTGTTTTAGCCATTTGCATCAAAGAATAAATCCCTTCTTGCATCCTAGCACCACCAGAAGCTGAAAATAAGATTAATGGCAACCTTTTAACAAGCGCATATTCAATACTTTTAGTAACCTTCTCACCAACAACACTTCCCATAGACCCCATCATGAAATGAGAATCCATCACACCCATCACAAATGGTAAGCCTTTAATTTGAGCGTAACCATAGATATAGGCTTCATCGAGTGATGTTTGCTTTTTATAGTCCGTGATTTTTTGTTCATATCCGTCTATAAATAAAGGGTTTAATGTAATAAAACCATACCCTTTTTCTAAAAATGAATGGCTATCAACCGTGATATTAATACGGTCAATCGCTCTTAAGCGAAAATGATTATCGCAAGCAGGACATACAAAATTATTATCCGCAATATCTTTAGCAACAAACGTTTTGTGACAGCTTTTGCATTTCTCATAAAGACCTTTTGGAACATCGGGTGCTTTATCGCTTTGAAGCGGTTTTTTTCTCTCTAAATTAATGGTATTCTTAAATCGTTTATGCTTATCAAAGGCATCTTTTAATGGATTATGATTCATACGATAACAACCTCTCTAAATAGGTTTCTATGAAGGCCGTATCGACATCACCGTTTACAAAACTTTCTTGCATTAAAATCATCATTAAGAAAAACTGATTGGTAGAAACACCATCGACTACCAACTCTTCTAAAGCTGCTCTCATGTTTTTAATGGCATCAAAACGGTCTTTACCATGAACAATTAATTTTCCTATCATAGAATCATAAAAAGGCGGGATCGTATAATTTGTATATAAAGCTGAATCAAATCTTATGCCAAGTCCTTGTGGGATGTGGAGTAAATTGACTTTTCCCGGGGAAGGCTGAAAATTCTTTTTAGGATCTTCAGCATTAATTCTTACTTCAATCGCATGCCCATTAAAGGTGATTGTCTCTTGTTTAAAACTCAAAGGTTGACCCGAAGCGATTCGTAACTGTTCTTTGATGATATCAACACCACTAATCATTTCACTGACTGGATGTTCAACTTGTATGCGCGTATTCATTTCAATAAAGTAAAATTCATTATCTTTCACAATAAACTCAATCGTTCCTGCGTTTTCATAATCAACATACTTTGCCGCCTTAATGGCAGCCTTTTGCATTTTTTTACGCATCGTTTCATCAATGCGTGCAGGGGCTTCTTCAATTACTTTTTGATTGCGTCTTTGAATGCTGCAATCTCTTTCCCCTAAATGAACCACGTTTTTATACTTATCTGCTAATATTTGCACTTCAACATGTTTTGGTTTTTCAATAAATTTTTCAATATAAACCCCATCGTGCCCAAAGGCTGATCTTGCTTCATTTTTCGCAGCGTAAAACGCTTTTTCAAAGCCCTCAAAAGAACGGACAATACGCATCCCTCTTCCACCACCACCAGCGGACGCTTTAACAAGCACAGGGCAACCGATTTTTTCAACCAGCTGATACCCTTCTTCTAAAGAGACTTCTTTTGCACTACCAGGTACTAAAGGGACTCCAGCTTCTTTCATCAAAGTTTTCGCCATAGATTTATCGCCCATTTTAGAAATCACCGACGCTTTAGGCCCAACAAACGTAATGCCACAAGACTCACATAACTTCACAAATTTTGCATTCTCGCTTAAAAATCCGAAGCCTGGATGAATCGCTTCGGAACCGGTTTGGATGGCTGCGCTTAAAATATTTTCCATATGAAGATAACTTTCAGCCGAGCTTGTATTGCCAATGCACACAGCCTCATCCGCTAGTTGAACATGCAAAGCATCCGCATCTGCTTTAGAGTAAACCGCGACCGTTTCAATGCCTAGTTGCTTACACCCTCTTATAATACGAACCGCAATCTCCCCACGATTAGCAATTAAGACTTTTTGAAGCATGCTACTCAATCTCCAAAATCAATTGGTCAAACATGACCATATCACCATTTTCAGTATGAATTTTAACAACTTTCCCATCTTCAGGGGCAGAAATTTCATTCATCACTTTCATGGCTTCAATAATGCATAAAGGATCGCCCTTTTTTACCATTTGCCCTTCTCTTACAAAGGGAGGTTGATCTGGGGCAGGTGATTCATAATATGTCCCCACCAAAGGCGCTTTAACCTCGGTTGTATTGGATAAAGGGGAGGCATCTTTATTCTCGTCTGGGTTCGTTTCTTGATTGATTGGGTGTTGAACCATGGTTTGAGGGCTGTTTACGAATGTAGATTCACTATTATGCGTTGGTTTTTGCAGTTCTATTTTTACATCATCTTTTTCAAGTTTCATGCTGGCTAAACTTGAATCTTCAAAAAGTTTAATAATCGTTTTAAGTTCGCGGTTGTTCATAGTAAAACTCCTATATCGTTTGATATTCAAATTTTGATATTCAAATAAAATTTTCCATAAAAAAATATTATTGCAGGGTGTCTAATAACGTCACAACATCCTTAACTGTTTTCAATGTTTGTGCTTTCTCGTCGCTAACTTCCACTTCAAATGCATCTTCTAACGCCATCATTAGTTCAACTACATCTAAGCTATCAGCTCCTAAGTCGTTAATAATGTCAGAATTGAGTGAAATGTCTGATGGATCTTTTTCTAATTCTTCCGCAATAATTTCAATAACTTTTTCTTCCATATCGTCTAACCTCCTTTACTAATGCACATTATAATCTTACAAATAGAGCCTGTCAATAAGTTTTGATATTCAAAATATGTTGCTTTTTAAACTAGTTTTAATACTTAACAATCACTTAACATAACGTCCACTTAACACCAACCTACACCAAACCATAAAAAAAGGCTTTATCTAGCGATAAAGTCTCTTAATATTCCTGTTGATTTTAGGGACTGAGAAATGTTGAATGACGGTAGTTCGTTTAAGAACCTTTTATTTTTATGCATGGGGTTTTAAAAACTGCAAGGCACCACAATCAATCCACTCATCATTCGATATTTTACATTGAAAAGTAGCGTTGATATCTCTTATTTCTACCTTTTTTTGATGATAATATGCCGTTTGGTTCGTTGATAAAACAATGGTTTTATAAAGCGTTAAAAGCGCATCAATGGTTAAAGCGTAACTTTTTTGAAGTTCATTTAAAAACACATCTCTTAGTTGAGTGATTTCATACACTGACTGGGTGACTTGTTTTAAAGAAGTCGCTTGATAATCATCATTAGACGGTTCACTATTTACATTTAAGCCAACCCCAATGATAATCAAAGCATGGGGTTGGACTTGTTCTATTAATATCCCACTAATTTTCTTACCATCGACGTATAGATCATTTGGGAGTTTGACAGAAGGGTTAAGTCCTTCATTCCTTAACACATTATAAAGCGCAATGGTAGTCATCATCAACGCCTTATTAGAATCATTCAATGATTTATAGTAGACACTCATTAATAAATCTTTATCTTTATGATCGTTCCAATGATTTCCAAACCTCCCCTTTCCTTTGGTTTGGTGTTTGGCTTGAACGGCCAAGTCTTCTTTTAAAAGAGACTTTAGGGTTTTAATATAGTCATTGGTTGATGGCAACGAGTCAAATACTTTAATATTCATTGTAGCCTCCTTTAGTCGGTATTTATCATAATATGTTTTTGAAAAAAATACCAGCGTTTTCACGCTGGTACTTTAACGTTTTGATGCTTTGGCTTGTTGAATATTTTTCCTAAGTTCTTTTTCAGCTTGCAAAAAGTCTTGGGTTCTTTTTCTGTTTTCTTCTAAACGATCTTGTCTTACTTCATTTAAATGATCCATTGCGCTATCTTTATTAAGGCCGACATGTGCTTCTTGAGCAATCACATTAATGTGGTTATCTTGATGTTCTAACGCACCGTTAATAAGCACTGTATATAAGGTTTCATCGCCTCTTACCATTTTAACGTAGCCGACATCAATGGCACTAATTAATGGCGCATGATCTTTTAAAACAGCGTAGTCTCCATTGTTTTTAGAACTCACTACGATATAATCAATGGTTTCATTGTATAGTTCTCCACTCGGTGTAACCACGACGAGTTTCATACTTTCACCTACTCACTGAGTTTCTTGGCTTTTTCAACGACATCATCGATACTCCCCACTAATCTAAACGCATCTTCAGGGTAATCGTCATACTTACCTTCTAAGATGCCTTTAAAGCCGCGAATCGTCTCATCAATTGGAACGTATGATCCTTTTTGCCCGGTAAATTGTTCTGCGACATGGAAGTTTTGTGATAAGAAGAGTCTTAAACGTCGGGCTCTGTGGACCACTTGTTTGTCTTCTTCACTGAGTTCATCCATTCCTAAAATGGCGATGATATCTAAAAGTTCATTGTAGCGCTGGATGGTTCTTTGGACTTCTCTTGCAATATGGTAATGCTCATCTCCTACGGTTTCAGGCTCTAAGGCTCTTGAGGTTGATTCTAATGGGTCAACCGCAGGATATATGCCTTCTTCTGAAATTTTTCTAGAGAGGTTAGTCGTCGCATCTAAATGGGCAAACGTTGTTGCGGGCGCAGGGTCGGTATAGTCATCCGCTGGTACATAAACCGCTTGAATAGACGTAATAGACCCTTCTTTTGTCGATGTAATACGTTCTTGTAATTTCCCCATTTCAGTCGCTAAGGTTGGTTGGTATCCTACCGCTGAGGGCATACGGCCTAAAAGCGCAGATACTTCACTTCCTGCTTGAGTAAAACGGTAAATATTATCAATGAATAATAATACGTCTTGTTTTTCTTCATCACGGAAATGTTCAGCCATCGTTAACCCTGTTAAACCAACACGCATTCTTGCGCCTGGTGGTTCATTCATCTGACCAAACACCATGGCCGTTTTCTTGATAACGCCACTGTCAGTCATTTCATGATATAAGTCATTTCCTTCGCGGGTCCGCTCTCCAACCCCGGCAAATACACTGATTCCACCGTGTTCATGAGCGATGTTGTGGATAAGCTCTTGGATTAATACGGTTTTACCGACACCAGCACCACCAAATAACCCGATTTTACCCCCTTTAACATACGGCGCTAAAAGGTCTACAACTTTAATCCCGGTTTCTAAAACTTCTGTTTCACTACTAATTTCGTCTAATTTAGGGGCGGTGCGATGAATTGGCATTCTTTTAATGCGCTTATCAACCGCTTTTTTATTATCGATAGAATCGCCTAAAACATTAAATATGCGACCCAACGTTTTCTCACCAACAGGCACACTGATTGGACTTCCTGTATCAATGGCTTCCATGCCGCGCTTTAACCCATCAGTAGAATCCATCGCAATGGTTCTAACGACGTGGTCTCCTAAATGCAACGCGACTTCTAAGGTTAAATTAATATCCCCTGTATCATCTGCTTCATTTTTTTGTTCAATTTTAATGGCGTGGTTAATTTCAGGTAATTGATCATCAAAACTGATGTCCACAACCGGTCCCATCACCTGCGTAATTTTTCCTTTGTTCATTGGTTGCCTCCTTTAATTCACCGCTTCGGCGCCGCCGATAATATCGGTTAACTCAATCGTAATCGCATCTTGACGTGCACGGTTATAGTGAAGCTGTAAGTCACGGATAAGATCTTTCGCATTATCCGTAGCACTTTTCATTGCGGTCATACGCGAAGCATGTTCACTGGCTTTGGCTTCTAAGATCATACCATATAGTAAGTTCACCACATACATCGGTAATAACTCTTGTAAAACACTGCTTGCGCTTGGTTCATAATGATAAATTGTTGTAAATTTCCCTTTTTCCTTTTTATCTTCAAAATCGTTATCTTCTTTTAAAGAAAGCAATGGATTATCCATTAAAGGGATCAAGGTTTGTTGTTTAACGTTTTGTGTTAACGTATTGACATACTGTGTATAAAAAGCGACCACTTTATCGTAAGCCCCACTTAAGAATCCTTTAATAAAAGTATCCGTTATTTCACGAAAATCTAAAAACTGTATATCATCACGCACTTGAATCACTTTATCGTGAATCAACGTATATTTTTTTCTTTTCGCAAACGAAAATGCTTTAAACCCTAAAGCCGCCACCACAAACTCATCGTTTGAATCGTGTTGCTTGTTAATATAATTTTCAAACGCTTTAAACACATTGTTGTTAAAAGGGCCTGCCAATCCACGGTCAGAAGACACAATTATATAGACGGTTTTTTCAACGTCTCTACCTTCTAACATAGAATGTGAAAGCTCACGATCAGAACTTAGCACTCTTGCCAATACTCTTGAAAGTCTTTTAGTAAGCGGCCTGTATGCAGCTATGCTCCGTTCCGCTTTTTTCAGTTTCGCAGCACTCACCATATGCATCGCTTTGGTGATTTGCGAAGTTTTCTCAGTTGCGTTGATTCGGTTTTTAATTTCACGCATTGAGCTCACAATAATCCCACCTTATGCGAAACTTTTTTTAAATTTTTCTATGAGTGAAGCAAGGGTATCTTTCTTTGGTAAAGTTTTGTCTTTTTTAATCGATGCTAAAACTTTTTTCCCTTCGTCCTCACGTTCAAAGAATTCGTGCATTTCTTGTTCAAATCTTGCGATATCTTCGACTTTAACATCATCGAAGTAGCCGTTGGTAAGTGCGAAAATAGAAAGCACTTGTTTATTGACCGGCATAACTTCATGTAAACCTTGTTTAAGTATTTCAACAGTTCTTTTACCACGGTCTAATTTCTTACGTGTTGCTTCATCTAAATCAGACCCAAACTGCGTAAATGCTTCTAATTCACGGTAAGACGCTAAATCTAAGCGTAAGGTCCCGCTGACCTTTTTAATCGCTTTGATTTGGGCACTTCCCCCAACACGACTTACACTTAAGCCCGCATTAATTGCTGGACGAACGCCTGAGTTAAACAAATCACTTTGTAAGAAAATTTGTCCATCGGTAATTGAAATAACGTTCGTTGGAATATAAGCAGAAATATCGCCCGCTTGGGTTTCGATGATTGGAAGCGCTGTAATGGAACCGCCCCCTAAATCGTCGTTTAACTTTGCGGCTCTTTCTAACAAGCGTGAATGTAAGTAAAATACATCCCCTGGGAAGGCTTCTCTTCCTGGTGGGCGTCTTAAGAGTAATGACAGTTCACGATAAGCGGTTGCGTGTTTCGATAAATCATCGTAAACGACTAAAACACTTTTTCCTTGGAACATAAAATGTTCCCCAATAGAAACCCCTGCGTATGGTGCTAAATATAATAAAGGAGCAGGCTCACTTGCTGAGGCGCTCACAATAACTGTATACTCATCAGCACCATGTTTTTTTAACATTTGTTGAACCTGGGCAACGGTTGATTCTTTTTGTCCAATCGCAACGTAAATACAGATTACATCTTCTTCTTTTTGGTTGATAATGGTATCTAAAGCAATGGATGTTTTCCCTGTCTTACGATCGCCAATGATCAACTCGCGTTGTCCACGTCCAATCGGAACCAACGCATCAAGAACTTTTATCCCTGTTTGAAGGGGCTCATCAACACTTTTACGTGCCATAACTCCTTGTGCTTTACGTTCTAAATAACGGGTTTCTTTCGTGTCAATTGACCCTAAACCATCAATGGGTTGACCCAAAGGATTAATCGCACGACCTAATAAAGCATCGCCAACAGGCACTTCTAAAATACGACCTGTTGTTTTGACGCTGTCGCCTTCTTTAATGTTGGTAGACTCATCTAAAATAACCGCACCAACGTGGTCTTTTTCTAAGTTCAAGACCATCCCGTAAACGTCATTTTCAAACGCCAAAAGTTCTCCAGCCATCGCTTCGTTCAATCCATGAATTAAAGCGATTCCATCACCAACACTAATGACAGTTCCGACACTTTCTGATTCAATTTCTTTAGCGTACTTTTTAATTTGTTCTTTAATAAGGGCACTGATTTCGCCCGGATTAATTTTGCTCATGGTTGTTTCACCTGCCTATTTGGTCAAATGTCTTTTTAAATCATTTAAGGTGCGATTCACAGTATCATCAATGACTAAGCCATCAAACTCAAATCGAAGGCCGCCGATAATATCTGGATCCACAACATTATTTATTGTGACTTGACGCGAATATGTTTTCTCATACTGTGCTTTTAATGTTTCTAAGCGTTTATTTGTCAGTTTCTTTTTACTATAAACTAAAATATCCATACGATTATGCATCGTATCTAAAAGATCATCAAACGAACGCTTAATCGCTTTTACCACTTTAAAACGATTATTTTGAATGAGGACACTCAAAAAGTTTTTCAGTGTTGTTGGGATATCGGTTTTTTGAATAACCTTTGTTTTTGTTGCTTTATCGATTCCAGGATGTAAGAAAAACTCCATGCTTTCTTGATCGATTGCTTCTAAAAACGATTCATAAGCATCTGAAATGGCATTTAAATTATCTTCTTCTTTAGACACTTCAAAAAGTGCGATGGCATATTGATCACTGATCGCACTCATTGTTTACCTACTGCTTTAATGGCTTCATCCAACAAAGACTCATACGTTGCTTTTTTAATGTCTTTATTGATTGCTTTCTCCGTTAAAAACATCGCAATTTCAACGGCTTCATTTTGAAGTTTGTTCCGCGCCATTTCAATTTCTTTATTCATATCTTTTTTAGCGTTTTTCTTAATCTTTTCAGCGTCATCTTTTGCCTGACGAATAATTTCACGGCGTGTATCTTCCCCGCGATTTTTCGCATCCTCAACAAGCGTTTGGGCTTCTTTTTTGGCTTCATCGAGTGTATTCATCGCATCTTTTTTAAACTGTTTTGCGGCTTCATTTTTCTCCATTGCTTCAGTAAGTTCCCCTTCAACAATAGAACGACGCGTTTCAATAAAGGCTGTTATCTTATTCCAAAAGAAATATTTTACCACTAAAATAAGCACAACCGTTGCGATGAGCTGAATGATCATTTCAACAGGGTTAAGCCCTGTTAGTCCTGTTTGTTCAATTAAATTTTCTATGGCCTGTGCAACTCTATCCATAGATATGCCTCCTCAGAACCACAGTTTTTACGTGGCGAAAATTAATACAAATGCAATAATTAAAGCGTAAAGTCCAGTTGTCTCTGCCATCGCTTGACCAACAAGCATGGTTGTTGTAATCTTTCCACTTGCTTCAGGTTGACGCCCTACAGCCTCAACAGCTTTACCACCAGCGTACCCTTGTCCAATCCCTGAACCAAGTCCACCAATCATCGCAATCCCAGCACCGAGCATCGCAAGTCCGCGAATATATTCTTGATTATATTCGGCAAGTAAAATAAATTGTGTTAATACTAATTCCATAATTATTTCCTCCATTCAATGATATAAGTTTTTATTTTTAAGCTTCTTCAGCTTCTATTGCCATAGATAAGAAAATTGTTAATAACATAAAATACACAAAGGCTTGAATCAAACCAAAGCCTATATTAAAAATCGGATGAACCACAAATGCCATTGGAATTAAATTTACACCGACTGGCAAGATATAAAAGATAATCACACTAATCACTGCCCCACTCAATAAGTTCCCAAATAAACGAAGGCCCATCGCCAGTGGTGTTGATAGTTCTCCAATCAAATTGATTGGGAACAACAAAATCGAGGGACTCATTAAATCTTTCATTCTTTTCTTTGGGGTTCTTATAATCATTCCATACATTTGAATGATTAAAAACGCAAGCAATGAAAAAGAAAGCGCAATATTAATATTAGAAAGCGGCGTATTTAACCCTAATAAACTTGAAGTATTCGCAAATATTAAGTAAATAAATATCGCCGTTAAAATAGGCGCAAAAAGTTTCCAGTGCTTTCCATAATACGTTTCAATCATTTCATTAAGCTTGCCAATCCCCATTACAACAATAAAAAGAGGACCCTTAAGCGGTTTTTTAGGGTCTAACTTGCTCACTTTAGTCCCGATCAAACTTAACACAATGATAAGCACTAAAATAACAAGTAATGAAGTAAACATATTAGGACTAATCATGCACATCTTCCTTTCTATTCATAAAAGCCGAAATAATCAAAGCGATTTTAAATGCGGTGAATCCTACAAATGTTGCGATAGGCTCTAAATTCGGTGAGTAATGAGCAATAACTAATATTAACGCATAAAACAAAAAGCGAATAATATAATTTCTCACCGACAATGTTTTAAGTTTTTCTGGGTTTAATTGACTTGCTTTAAACGCCGATTTATACGTCATCGACCAAAGCATCACACTCACTACCGCTCCTAAGAAGAAACTTAAAGCGATGTGCGCATCAAATGTTAAAACCCAATCAAACACTATAAAAGCAATAAGCGACGCTACAATAATATAAGCCCATACAACCGCAAATGCTTTAATCAATATCGACGGGTGGTGTTCATTCATCATATTTCTCTCCTAGTCTCATCACACGGACAATAAAGTTTCTCAAAACCCCAGCGACGCCAAGCACCATCAATGTCACCATAACAAAAGGTCTATCAAACCCTAGTAAATCATCAATAAAACGCCCTAAAAAAAGTCCTATCAAAACCACCACTAAAACTTCCCAAACGAACGTTGTACTTATCGCTAAGATTTGAAACAAAAACTTTTTATCCATGATAAAAGCCTCTACTCTTCAATTTTTGATATACGTCTTTTGTGGCGTTCCTCATTAGAAAATTCAGTGGTTAGCCATACATCAACAATTGCTTTTGCAAGTTCATCGCCAATAATTCTACCACCAAGCGTTAAAATATTAGAGTCATTATGTTCTCGAGTCGCTTTGGCTGTAAATAAGTCATGCACCAATGCACCACGAATGCCTTTAAATTTATTCACTTGAATTGAACTTCCAATGCCTGTTCCACAAAATGTTATACCGCGGTCATATTCGCCGCTTACAACTGCTTTCGCAACTTTAGTCGCAGAATCATTATAATCACAAGCTTCTTGTGAATACGTGCCAACATCATGAAAATCATAGCCTTGTTCTTCTAAAAACTTCACAATCTTTTCTTTAAGTTCAAATCCACCGTGATCCGAACCAACAATTATTTTCATATATAACACTCCTTAAATTCTACCTTTTCATTATAACAAAGAACACCTAAAAAACAATAATATTTTAAATTCACAACGAAGCCTTAAAAATCTAATGATTGTTGTACTTCTAATAACCCTTTAATCGGTTTAAAGGTTTTTCTGTGAACTTTTAATACCCCTTTTTGCTTAATCGCTTCTAAATGCTTTTTGGTAGGATATCCCTTATGGGTTTCAAATCCATACCCCTGATACTTACGGCCTAAATCTATCATTATACGGTCTCTCGTAACTTTCGCTAAAATCGAAGCGGCCGCGATGGAAACACTTTTTTGATCCCCTTTAATGATGGACTCTACCTTCCATTTAGCATGACGAATAGGCATCGCATCAGTCAATAAATAATCAAGATTTTTTAAAGCAGACGCCGCGTCAATCATTCCTTGTTTTGACGCTTGATACACATTTAACTGATCGACCGTTTTTGCATCATAGATTTTAATCGAATATTCTTCTGCATAGTCAATGATTAAATCATATAACGCTTCACGCTTTTTTTCACTTAACTTTTTTGAATCGTTTAACCCTTCAATGATATGGTTTAAATTTAGTCTAACACACGCGACGACTAATGGACCCGCCAAAGGCCCTCTACCGGCTTCATCGCATCCTGCAATGTAGTGATACCCGTTTTTAAGGGCTTTTTTTTCAAACGTAAGCATTAGTTTTCAGGCCATTCTAGCATAATTGGGCCAAATTGCTGGTGTCTTAGATCGTATAAAAATAAATCTATCACGCGCTCATAATCTACAATACCGCCTTTGGTTAAGGCACCGCGTCTTTGTGCGATCTTCTCGAAAATATCAAGCGCTTCGTCCCCCGATTCAATGGTCATATCATAGCGGGATTCAAACGCTTTTTTATAGTATTTTCTTAAAATATCAAACCCAAAAATAACAATGTCATCTTTAGGAACCAAATGGTCTTTAATGGTTCCAATTAAGGCCAATCGAAACGCAACACTTTGGTCATCTAAATCAGGCCATAAAATGCCAGGGGTATCTAAAAGTTCCATATCATCATGAATCCTTATGACTTGCAAGTGTCTGGTAATGCCTGGAGTATCACCGACTTTAACGGCCTTTTTCTCAACCAAACGATTGATAAGCGTTGATTTTCCAACATTAGGAATCCCTACAATAAGTGCTCTAATCGGACGTTTTTTACGGCCTTTTTTCTTTTCTTTTTCAAATTGTTCATACAAAATTTCACGACTTAAGGGCACAATTTTATTAATATTTCTTCCACTTAAAGCATTAATCTTTAAGGTATGAATATCTTGATTATTAAAATATTCACTCCACGCTTCAATGCCTTTTTGATCGGCTAAATCTGATTTATTAAATAAAACGAGCTTAGGCTTATTCCCAATAATCCCATCTAACTCTGGGTTCATTGATGCTTTAGGACTTCTTGCATCTACCAGTTCTATCACAATATCAATCACTTTTAAACGTTCTTTTATTTGACGCTTTGTCTTGGCCATATGGCCTGGATAATAATTAATTTTACTCATTACTCTACACTCCCAAA
>CAYZOR010000035.1:0-14001 GCA_964479895.1 uncultured Candidatus Izemoplasmatales bacterium
ATAATCCTGTATACACAAAACATGGTGTTGTTCACTATAGTGTTGCCAATATGCCGGGTGCTGTTCCTAGAACTTCTACCTTTGCCTTAACCAACGCAACCATCCCTTATGCCTTAGATATAGCCAATAAAGGGTATAAACAAGCATGTATGGAAGATTCAAGCCTTAAAAAAGGAATCAATGTATTAAACGGTAAGGTTGTGTATAAAGCAGTTGCCGAAGCGTTTGATCATGAATACCATGATGTAGATTTGGTGTTAGAAGACGCTTAATTGTTCAATAAAAAACATGGAATCAAATGCTAAAATGATTCCATGTTTTTTTAATGCAATTTATCCTGCTGTTTACCCACCACTCCTAAGAATTACTGTCCCATTTACAAATAAAGATACATCGTTTGCTAAGAAGCGTGCAGGTGCGCTATGAATCTATTTCCTTTTGCGAAATAAATCACTAAAACAGATCATTAAACATATTGCTATAAACCCCTAAATTTTTTTTACAATGTTCAGAAATGTTCCCAAAACATAATTGTTATATGATATAATGCAAAAGGTTTGAAAGCAGGTGACACCATGACAAAAAAGAAATCTTCATTATTTTCATTAAGTTGGCCGATTTATATCGAACTACTATTTATTATGTTTTTAGGGGTTGCGGATACACTGATGCTAAGTCAATATTCTGATTTGTCAGTGGCGGCAGTTGGAAATGGTAAAGAAGTTTCTAGACTCTTTATTGTGGTGTTGAATGTCGCGTCCGTTGGTGTTGGTGTTGTTGTTAGTCAATACTTAGGGAGCAATGATTTAACACAAGCTAAAAAAGCAATGAAAACAGGCATATTTGGCAATGTCTTAATTGCCTTTATATTAATTGCGATTATTCAGTTTTTCGGGGTAAGTATTTTTAGAATGCTTAATACCAGCCCTGAGATATTTGCGGACTCGCTTTTATATTTGCGTATTATTTCTTTTGGCTTTTTGTTTTTAGCAGTCACACAAGCGGCAGGGTTTGGCTTTAAAGCGTTTGGACATCCCAAAGTTGTTATGTATATAGTCGCAGGGATGAATGTCTTAAATGTTATATTAAATTATTTATTTATTTTTGGTGCTGGCCCATTTCCAGAACTTGGCGTTGAAGGCGCCGCTTATGCAACGTTTGCTTCTAAAGGGTTCGCTTTTATATTAACGCTAATATTCTTGTGGCGTTATCTAAAGATTGTGCCATTCTTTTTACGCTTTAAACCGCTTAAAAAATATTACGTAAAAATATTAAAAATTGGACTGCCTTCAGCGGGAGAACACTTTGTCCATCGATTTTCATTGGTTGTTATTTTAGGGTTTTTAAATACAATTGGAACCTCAGCACTTACTGCGCATATATATGTTCAAAATATGATGATGCCTGTGGTTATATTTTCCCTTGCGGTGGCGCAAGGGAACCAAGTGATTATCGGATGGAACGTGGGCGCAAGGAATTTTGATGATGCGCATACCCAAACGCTTAAAACACTGAGAGTCGCCATTACCTTTGTGTTGATTGTTTCTACCGCAATATTTATAAACTCAAATTACATTTTAGGATTTTTCACCGATAATCCTGAAGTCATTGCTTTAGGTAGACGCGCTTTATTCATAGGAATCTTCTTAGAAGTTGGTAGAATGTCAAACATTGTTGTCATCCACGCCTTAAGAGCTGCTGGTGATGTGATCTTCCCAGTCGTTATCGCAATGTTTAGTATGCTTTCTTTAATGGTAGGCTTATCTTATTTATTAGGTGTTAGATGGGAATTAGGATTGGTAGGGATCTTTATTGCTTTGGCAACTGATGAAATCATTAGAGGAACCCTTGTATTTATCCGGTGGATCAAAGGCTCATGGCGAGATAAACAAGTGGTTGGTACTTAGTAATCATAAGAGTGTGTTCCTTTATTTGTTTAAGGGATACACTTTTTTTATTGAAAAAAGACAAAGTGTTTGTGATGCTTTAAAAGCTGATAACGACAAACAGTGAGTTGTATCTACTGCATTAAATAATCCCTTTAATCCGTGTCACAAAAAGGGGTCTATGTTATAATGTTTATGGTGATAGAATGAAAAATTTATACGATTATACAAGAGAAAAATTAAGTGAACATTTAAAAAAGCAAGGATTTAAAGCATTTAACGCTCGACAAATATATGAATGGGTTTATAAGAAAAAAACATTAGAGTTTGAAGCGATGAGCAATTTAAGTAAACCATTAAGAAGTTACTTAGTTTCCAATATGGAAATAAAGTCTTTAAAACGCTTTACGAAACAAAAAGCAAGTGATGGGACAGTAAAGTACTTATTTGCCTTAGAAGATGATTATTTAATCGAAGCGGTTTTAATGCGTCACGCGTATGGGAAAAGCTTATGCGTGACGACCCAAGTAGGATGTAATATTGGGTGTTCTTTTTGTGCTTCAGGATTAAAAAAGAAAGATCGCGATCTTTTAGTCAGTGAAATGGTTGCCCAAGTGATGGAAGTTGAAGCGCTTGAAGATATTCGTATTTCACATGTGGTATTAATGGGAACAGGCGAACCGTTTGATAATTATGAGAATGCAATGGATTTTATAGATGTGATCAACGATCCTTATGGTTTAGAAATCGGCGCAAGACATATCACGGTTTCAACAAGTGGGATTGTGCCTAAAATCTATGCGTTTGCGAAACGAGAAAAACAAGTGAATTTAGCCATATCACTGCACGCGCACGATGATGTGACGAGAACGCGTTTGATGCCAATCAATAAACAGTATCCCATCAAAGATTTAATTGAAGCGGTTAAATATTATATAAAAACAACCAACCGTCGTGTCACATTTGAATATTTACTTTTAGGCGGAGTGAATGATTCATTGAATGATGCGGATGCATTATCCAACCTATTAAGAGGAATAAATGCCTACGTCAATTTAATTCCTTATAACCCTGTAAGTGAATTTGATTACAAACAAAGCACGAAAGAAAAACGAAATGCGTTTTATAAACGCTTGATAAACCGAGGAATTAACGCAACTTTAAGAGAAGAAAAAGGCGCAGATATTGATGCGGCGTGTGGTCAACTTAGAATTAATAAAGAAAAGTGAGGCGACGCTATGAAACTATTAGACATCATTGAATCATCTGAAAAAGACGTCATTGTAATCACAAGCAACGAACAAAAACACACCATTCTTAAAACGATGCATCAAGCTGGAGTGATTCAGCCTGTTTCTTTTATGAATAAACAAGACCTTTTTGAAAAGGTCTTTTTCAAATATAGTATCGATGCCCTTTATGAAGCTGCTAGATATTTAAAACTTTCTTTAGCAATCACACAATCATGGTTGGAGTATTTATACTTTATCGATGAAAATACTGAGTATACGCACCCTAGGTTAAAACAGTTAAAAACACTTAAAAAGCATTTGCTTGATACAGGTAAGATTCAAAAAAATATCTTTTCAGATGTTTGGCTTCAAGATAAAAAGGTCATTGTTTATACCCCGCACTATGATGCGCTTTTATTAAGAGCAATCAAAAAGATTGAAACCATCCATAATGATGTGGCATACGTTGACTCACGAAAAGAAAAATACGGTAATATAACCTTTAAACAATACCTTACTTTAGAAGAAGAAATTACTGACGTTGCGATTCAAATTAAACACTACCGCCAACAAAATTATGCCTATGATTCCATGTCCATCATGAATATTGATGAATCATATATTCCCCTAATGAAACGGATTTTTAATTGGTTTGATATTCCTTTAAACCTAAGAGAACAAACCCCGATTATTGGATTGAGTTTAACAAAACGATTTTTAAATGCATTTAAAAATAGTGAAGAAACGTCATTTGAAAACGCCTTAAAAGAGGCTTTGAAAACCATTAAACCGTTGATTGATTCAAAAGAAAGTGCTCAAGTTTATCAAAACATTATACGGGTCTTAAACCCAATGGTACGCTATATCAAGAATAAAAATGCGCACTTTGAATATATTCACTATACCTTAGCCCATACGTTTATAAAGCGTGAGGCTTACTTAAATGCGGTGAATGTCATAAGCGATATTAAAGGCTCAAGCGACGATGAAATTGTATTTTTAATGGCCTTAAAAGAAGGCAACGCTCCAAAATATAGGCTTGATGATGATTTTTTAAGTGCCGAAGAAAAACAAGTGATTGATTATCCTATCGCCAGTGAAATTAATCACTTATTAAAAAAACAGTACGAAGATGCCTTGTTTTACACAAAAAAAGTCTACGCTTCATTCAGTGAATCGTCTTTCAGTGAATCGTATAGCTTATCGACATTCATCAAAGAATGTTTAAACACTGAACCAATCAAAAAAGGAAAGGTAGATGTGCATCAACCCTATAGCCCCACGTTTGATAAGGTCCAAAGTAAAATAGAAAAAGACTACTATGATCTATACCGTGATGAGCGCCCCTTTTATAAAGCTTTTAGTTATAAATATCAAGAAACCTTTAACACGTACGATAATACGTTTGATAATTTAAGTGCGCCAACAATGGATCAACTGCTAAAGAAAAAACCTTCATTTAGTGTGACTCAAATTGAGGATTATTTTGCGTGCGGCTTAACGTTTTTACTTAAACATTTCTTAAAAATCACCCCATCTGATTCTCCGTTTTATAGACACTTAGGAACGTTTTTCCATGAAGTCTTAGAAAATCATATCACTAAAGATACGTTAGATGAATCAAACCTAAAAGCAATTTTAGCCTCTGTTTTAAAAGATGACATGGATCACTACACACAAAAAGATTTATTCTTTTTTGAAAAATCTTTTCCATTCATTTTAAAAGCCCACGAAATTATTAAAGCACAAGAAAAATCAACCCTTTATGATGTAACATCCAGAGAATTAAGCATCCAAAAACCTTATACATTCAAAGGAATTACCCTTCAATTTAAAGGAAAAATTGATAAGGTTTTAAGCCTTGATGGTAGTACGCTTTTAATAGATTATAAAACCGGGTCTAATACATTGAACTTATTTCACGCCCCGTTTGGGTTACATAGTCAACTTATATTTTATGCCTTACTTTATCAGTATAATTATCCAAGCGACCATGTGGATGGGGTGTATGAACAAACCATCTTGCCTTCTAAAATTAAAGCAAAGAAAAATAAATCCTATAATGATTTGCTCAGCCAATATTATCAGTGGAAAGGCTACACCCTAAAAGACGAATCAACGATCACAAACATTGACCCAAAAATGGAAAAAGAAAGTGAAATATTAAACGATGTTAAATTTAAAGCGGATGGGGCGTTTACCAAGCATTCCAAACTCTATGAACGCGATGATCTAAACGCATTGATCAATCACTTAGAGACCCTATTAAAAACCGCGACGCAATCGATTATAAACGGTCAATTTCCAATCAATCCCAAGCGTATTGATAATCATGATGTAAGTTGTGAGTATTGTCCGTATGAAGATATTTGTTTCAAACAAGAAAAAGACTATCAAAATCATCATACCCCAAAAACGATTAGTGACTTATTTAGCCGCATAAAAGAAGGTGTCTATCATGAGCGTTAAATATACTTTACAACAATTAAAAGCGATCAATCACGACCATGAAGACATCTTAGTGAGCGCTGCGGCGGGGAGTGGAAAAACCGCAGTATTATCAGAGCGCGTGATGAGAAAACTCACTTCTGGGGTTTCGCTTGATCAGTTGGTTATTTTAACATTTACCAATAAAGCAGCCTCAGAGATGAAAGAACGTATCCGTAAAAAAATAAAAGCGCATCCAAATGTAAGCCATGCGTTAGAAAAAATCGATACGGCGCATATTACAACGTTTGATGCTTACGCCCTATATTTATTAAAACGCTATGGCTATTTAAAAAATTTATCGAGCGAAGTCACTATTTTAGAATCCAATGATGCCTTAGCGATTAAAACCGCATTGATTGAAAAAATATTTTTAACATTTTTTAATGATGATCATCCAGGATTTAAAGCGTTTTTAGATCGCTATACCACGAAAAACGATGATTTATTAAAAGGCTATATGGTTTATTTTTATGAGCAAATGCAATATTTTAAAGATAAAGAAGCCTTTGTAACCCATATAAAAAACGATTATTTTGATCCCGCGCACTTTGAATCCCTTTTCAAGCTATATGAACAAGAAGTATTGGCTCAAATTGCGCGCTTTAAAAACGCTTTAAAAACCTTAACATCAACCCCCTTTGAGCACGAAAAAATCAAAGAATATATCACTAAATTAGAAACAACGTACGCGCCGCTTCTAAACGCCACATCCTATGATGAAATCCATCAGTTTGTAATATCAAACCCTAAAAATCCTGCCCTACCAAGAGGGAAAGATGAGCGTTTAGAAGAAGAAAAAGCGTACATTAAAACCTTTAGAGAAAGACGGTTAACTCCGGCTTTAGAACGGCTCAAGGGCACTTCGAGCACAAAAGGCGACGCAGAAGATTCCAAAGCAACGCATTATCATGCGTTTCAATCGATTAAAGAGCATATCGGCGTCGTTATAGAGATTTTAAACGCATTTGAAAAGGACTATATACAAAAACAATATGACTTAGAGCGTTTAGATTACGCAACCGTTGCGAAAACCGTGCTTGATATCATAAAAGAAAACCCCGATGTCTTACAAGAAATTTCTATAGGCATCCAAGAAATTATGGTTGATGAGTACCAAGATACCAACGCCTTACAAGAAGCGTTCTTACAGTTGATCAAACGCGATAACTTATATATGGTAGGGGACATTAAACAATCCATCTACCGTTTTAGAAATGCGGAACCTTCAATATTTGCGGAAAAGTATGCGCTTTTTAAACAATCTTCTTTAGGCGAAGCCATTGATTTAAACAAAAACTTTAGAAGTCGCAGTGAAGTCTTAACATCGATTAACCATTTATTTGAACATTTAATGGACCATGAAATTGGGGGCCTTGATTATGATGATAATCAAGCGCTCAAATTTGGGAACAAAACCTTTGATGAAGCCTACTCAAAAACATCAAGCTATGGCTTAAATATCACAGTATATGATAAAGAACGTTTCAACGAAACGTTTGCGTCCCTTAACAAAAGCGAAGTAGAGTTAATACATATTGCTTCAGACATCAAACATAAAGTTGCCCATCAAACATTAAAAACCAAAGATGGAAACACTTTAAGAAATGTTGAATATGGGGACTTTGCGATCTTGATTGATAAAAGCACACAATTTCAAACCGCAAAAGCCATTTTTGATTCCTTCGGTGTCCCTTTAATGGTGCATAGAAATTTAACGTTTTTAGACCATCACGAAATAATGACCGCACAATCATTATTACGTTTGGTTCAATGTTTAAATGACCCCCAAGCGTTTAACGCGCATTTTCATCACGCATTTATGAGCGTTATGCGTTCTTACATTGGCGTAAACAACGACGATTTAATCGTGCAACAATATGTAAAGTTGCCTAAAAAATTTACAAACCAAGACGACTTAATGAATACGTTAAGCCCGCCTTTTGTGTCTTACTTTGAAACGTTATATCAAATCAGTGAATCGATGCATACGCAGTCGGTTGACCACATATTAAACGCGCTTTTTGAAGCGTTTAATCTTTATGAACAAGCGACCACTTTAAGTCACACAGACCTTGTGATTAATCGTTTAAATCATTTAGAAATGCTTTCTAAAAGAAAAGCAAAAGAGGGCGTTTTAATCGAAGACTTTCTCACGTATTTAGATCAAATTAAAGCGCATGATAAAGATATAGAACTTAGCTATAACACCGAGTTTTCTTCAGATAAGGTCAACTTAATGACGATGCATCAATCAAAAGGATTAGAATTTCCCTACGTTTATATCCCTCACCTTTTTAACAAATTTCAAGGGAGCATGAAAGTTCTTGAAATTGATGAAGCGTTAGGCATTTTGATGCCGCATGAAAGGGAAGGCGAAGACAAACATTTTTTATATGCTTTGTTTAGAAACACTGAAAAAGCGTTAAATGTCTCTGAAAAGTTAAGGCTTTTATATGTTGCTTTAACGCGAGCGGAAGAAGGGGTCTTTCTCATTATGGAAGACGAAAGTGAAAAGACATTTACCCCAAACGGTATGGTTGATTCAATCATCCGCAGAAACTTTTCAAGTTTTAAAGATGTATTAAACAGTGTGCTTGGGCACTTTGTTAAACACAAAAACACGTTAGATATTGCAAAATATAAAGCCCATGAAAACTATAAACACCATATAAAAAGGGGTGAAATTCCTAAAGAACATTCCATCAAAAAATCGTATATTGAATCACGTGAGCATTCCCCAGTTCGCGATGAAAAATCGTTTTCAAAAGGGATTAGTGAGTTGATGGATGAGCATACCTTAACTATGATCGACAAAGGAAATTTACTCCATGATACCTTAGAAATGATTGATTTCTTCTCTGAGATTGACCCCCAACTCGATGCGCTAATGCTTGATGAAAACGATAAAGCCATCATCAAAGGCTTCTTTGATTCTTCTTTTATGAAGTCTCTAACCATTGAACAAGTTTATAAAGAATATCCGTTTTATTTCGAAGAAGCCCAAACGGTTCATACTGGCTTTATTGATTTGCTCATCAAAACAAACGATGCCTACTTAGTCATTGATTATAAGCTAAAAGCCATTGATAAGCCGGAATACATTTCTCAAGTTAAAGGCTATGTGGATACGTTAAGGAAAATGACCAATCAAAAAGTTGAAGGGTATTTATATTCTATTTTAGACCAAACCTTTAAAACGGTCGAAAAGGAGTAAATGATGATTACGTTAAACAATATTAGCAAAGTATATGGGGTAGGCGATGTTAAAACCCATGCGTTAAAAAAAGTTGATTTAAAGATTTTAGAAGGGGAGTTTTTAATGGTTTTAGGCCCTTCAGGCAGTGGGAAATCAACCATGCTTAATTTAATGGGCGCCCTAGATACCCCAACGGAGGGTAGTGTTCATGTTGATTCAGAAGAAATAAGTGCTTATAGTGAAAAAAAGCGAACTGTCTTTAGAAGGGAAAAACTAGGCTTTGTGTTTCAAGATTATAACTTACTACAAAGTCTAACAGCCAAAGAAAATGTGATGTTAACCGCGAGGCTCAGTAAAAACGCTATGGACATTAACGATGTGTTTGATAAAGTGGGCTTAAAAAATCACATGAATAAATATCCTCACGAACTCTCAGGTGGGGAACAACAAAGACTTTCTATCGCAAGAGCGTTAGTGAAAACCCCTAAAGTTTTATTTTGTGATGAACCTACAGGGTCTTTAGATGAAACCACGGCCAAAGATGTGTTAAAGGTTTTATCAAGGCTGAATAAAACCTATAAAATGACGATTATTTTAATAACGCATAACCAATCCCTCTCAACCATCGCAAATCGAATCATTCGTCTTAATAGCGGAGAAATTGTTGACGATCAAGCCAATACGCCTTCAAAAGTTGAGGACATTCACTTTTAATGATCGTTAGACATATTATAAAGTCCGCTAAAGATAAATGGTTGAGTTTAATGTTGCTTGGCTTTATCATCGCTTTATCAAGTATGGTCTATACGGCGGTGAGCTTAGGCGTAGGGAGCATCGAAGATAGTACGAACGATTATTTAGATACGTATATTCAAGAAGATTTCTCAATTCAAACCAGTCCCCTTATTACCACGTTTGACCACCCCACGCTTCAAGATTGTAACGTGAGTGCCTTCACCTTGCAAAGTGTATATCAAGACGATTTAGCGTGTTACTACGAGGTATTAAACGCTAGAAAAGAAGCGTTAGAGGGAGTAAAAGGCATTCACCTAGAAACAAGATTGCATAAAGATGTGACCCTTAATGCGAACGATGAAACTCACGATTTAAGAGTGTTTTATGATAGTGAAACCATTAATCTTACGTATTTGAATAGTGGGGAACTCCCGCAAAATGATAATGAAGTCGCCTTATTAGAAAATTATTTAAACAATAATTCTTTAGCGGTAGGGGACACGGTAGTGATTAATGATCAGTCATTTGAGATTACCGGAACGATTTTGTTTCCTGATTATACACTCCCTGCAATCCACCATCCCTTATTATTTACCACCGACTTTCAATCCTTAGCCTTGATGCATGAAGAAGGGTTTGAACGGTTAAGTGTCGCGCCAAATGTTGATATTGCAGGGATTTTTATAGACGGTGCATTTGATATTAATCACGCTTTAGAAGCACAAGACGAACCGTTTTTCATGAACAGTATTTTAACTGAGAACAATATGAGAAGCGGCCTAATTTATACAGAAATTGAAGGCACAAGAGGAACAGCGGTATTTTTAAGTGTGTTGATTGCTTTTATGGGGATTGTAATCGTTGGGTTAATTCTGAAAAAAATGATTGAACAATCAAGAAGACCTTTTGGTATATTAAGAGCTTTAGGCATTAAAAACCATGAACTAATGCGCCCCTTTATCTTGATAATAAGTCTTTATAGTTTACTCTTTTTATTTATTGGGTATTTAACAGGGGTGTATTTAGCGCCTTATATACAATCTTTATTTTTAGATTTTTACCTGCTTCCAAGTCAAGCAATACGTATGGATATCATGACCTTTTTTGTCGCAACAATGGTGCCTTTAATAACGATTATTTTGATGGCTTTTGTGATTTTAAATATTTTAATTAAAAAAAATCCCTTAGACTTAATTTTTCTTAAACCGAATCGCTTAAAACCATACGGATTCAACGTGTTTAAAAAAATCGGGAGTAAACTCTCTTACATGGGAAAAATGCAAGTTGCGTTTTTATCAAGAAATTTCATGAAAACTTTAATGTTTATCATTGGAAGTTTCTTCGCATTAATTATGCTGTTTATTGCCCTGGGAATGGAAGGCATCTTTGAAGGAACGATTGATGGATATTATGATTCTATAGAAGTTAGGTATATTGGCTACCTTGAAGCGATTGGTGATTTAAATAATCCTGATTCAGAAGAAAAAGTCATTGAAATGCCAGGCCAAATAGACGACCATTCGGCATTTTTAGTAGGCTTAGAGCCAAGCAGTAACCTTCATCCCTTAAAAGACAGCAACAAACAGTTAATTAACGATGATTTAAAAGAGGGACTGATTATTACTGAGAGTTTTGCCTTGCTTAGTGGGGTAAGTAAAGGCGATGAAGTCAATGTTAGGGTTGGGGGCGAAATGTTTTCAATCGAAGTCAAAGCCATCGCTGATATTTATCCTGGAGAACACGTGTTTATTGAAAGAAGTTTACTCGCTTTAAAAGTTACCGACGATGCATCGTTTTATAACGCTGTTTATAGTCGTGAACCTTTAGACTCAGACCAATTTAGTAATGTTTTTAACGTACAAACGATTCAGCGTTCTTTAAACGAAATCAATGACATCATGACCAATATATTATATGTCGTCATGGCATCAGGATTAATGATGGGCGTAATTATTGTTTATTTACTCAGTGTTTTAACGGTTGAAGATCATTATTATAATATTGCGCTGCTTAAAGTACTTGGATATCATGATAAAGAAATTAATAAAATGTTACTGGGTGGGTATGATAAAATCACCTTTATTCTATTTTTATTAGCAATTCCTGCTACTTTGCTTATCTACCACGCTCTAACAGCGTTTATCGCAATGGAATATAACATGGTTTTACCATTTCATTTAAAATGGTACTACATTATCATCGTGGGGCTTTTATATGGTATGATTTATATAGCCGCATCCTATAAAGCCAAACAAAAAATAAAGTCTACATCACTGCAAGCTGCGTTAAAAATCTATCAGCACTAATCAAAGGAGACCGTATGAAAAAAGGACGAATCATAAAATTAATAGGTGGTATTTATACCGTCAAAGGAGACGATAATACCCATCATAGTTTGAAACCAAGAGGGGTGTTTAGGCATAAAAATGAAAGTCCTAAAGTCGGAGATATGGTCGAGTTTGAAGGGACTTTAATCACGAAAGTATACCCAAGGGTAAATGAACTCATTAGACCCCCTATTGTCAATGTTGATCAAGCGATATTGATCAACGCTACCAAATCCCCGAACTTTTCTACCTTTTTGTTAGACCGGTTTTTAATCTTAGCCCACCAAGCTTCGATTGAGCCCGTCATTGTGATTAATAAAATTGATCTTTTAGGGGAAGTTGCTTTAGACAAACTGAAAAAAACCCTGCGCTATTACGAACAATTTTATGATGTATATTTTTTAAGTGCAAAATCTCCTGAAACCCTACAATCCTTTGAAACCTTGTTTAAAGATAAAGTGAGTGTCCTAGCAGGCCAAACAGGGAGTGGAAAAAGTTCTTTACTCAACACGTTGGACAATACGCTTGATTTGAAAACCGGGGAAACGTCAAAAGCGTTAGGCAGAGGTAGGCACACGACGAGACACACCGAACTTTTAGAAATAAAAGGGGGGCTCATCGCAGATACCCCTGGATTTTCAAAACTAGATTTTTATAATCTTACAACCGATGACTTACCCCATTTATATCCTGATTTTTTTGAAAAGGAATCAGCGTGCAAGTTTAGAGGATGTCATCACATCAACGAACCGAAATGTGCCATTAAAAAAGCAGTTGAAAATAATGAAATACCAACCAATCGTTATAATAATTATCAAAAAATATATGAAGAAATCAAGCAACAAAAACCCATTTATTAGGAGTGATTTATATGATTATAGCCCCATCAATCTTATCCGCTGATTTTTCTATTTTAAAAGAAGAAATCAAAACCATTCAAGAAGCAGAGTGGATTCATATAGATATTATGGATGGACACTTTGTGCCCAATTTAACCATTGGCCCAGACGTGGTTAAATCAATTAGAAAACATAGCAAACAAGTTTTTGACACCCATTTAATGATAGATGAGCCTGAAAAATATGTCGACCCCTTCATTGAAGCAGGCAGTGATCATATAACCTTCCATATAGAAACGGATACGGATCACGATGCGTTAATAGATTATTTACATGAAAAAGATGTCAAAGCAGGGCTATCTATTAAACCAAATACGAGTATTCAAACAATTCAACCTTATCTTCATAAACTCGATATTATCTTAGTGATGAGTGTTGAACCTGGTTTTGGGGGACAATCATTTATAGAACCGATGGTTGAAAAAATGAAAAAGTTATCGCGTTTAAGAAAAGAAAATGACTATCATTATAAAATTGTCGTTGATGGTGGCATCAACGCAAAGACCGCAAAACAATGTAAAGACGCTGGGGTTGATGTGTTGGTCGCAGGGTCATATATCTTTAAAGCGAATGATAGGCTAAAAGCCATAAGGTGTTTAAAATGATTGTTAAAATCTTTGCGTCTCCTACCGATTATTCTTTAAATACCTTATATAAAAAAGCAAAAAACGAATATTTAATAGGGGTTGAAAAAGGGGCGGTTTATGCATTGAAAAACGGGTTAAAACTTGACTTAGCCCTTGGGGACTTTGATAGTGTAACGAAAGAAGAAAAGTCCTATATTAAAACGCATGCCAAAAAATTTAAAGCACACGCAATCAGAAAAGATAAAACCGATTCAGATCTAGCGATTAGCGAAGCATTGGCTTTAAACCCTAGCCGTATTATTTTATATGGTGGTATTGGCTCAAGAATGGACCACACATATGGCAACATCATGTTTTTAAAAAGAGGCAATATAACGATGGTCAACGACGTTGTTAAAATGTTTGTTTTAAATAGTGGAACGTATGGCATTACCCATTCTCATGATTACATTTCATTCTTTGCGGTTGAGGATGTAAAAGGGTTAACCTTAAAGGGCTTTTCTTTTGAACTTAATGCGTATGACTTAAACGTGGATGACCCACTTTGTATTTCAAATCAAGGCCAAGGTGTTGTATCGTTTGAAAAAGGCAAGTTACTAGTGATTCAATCGGATGATTAGATAAAAAAAACACTGCGATAATCGCAGTG
>CAYZOR010000036.1:0-13370 GCA_964479895.1 uncultured Candidatus Izemoplasmatales bacterium
CTTCTATGTCATTCACAGTTTAGGCTATGAATTATCTTATCTTTTCGCTGCTTTAACGACATTTTGTGCGTATTTAGTCAGTATGGTGCCAATTACACCAGGTGGCCTTGGAACGTTTGAAACAACGTTTGTGGCTATGTTGCCACAATTTGGGATTGTTGGTGGCGCGGCTTTGGTCATTGTCCTTACCTTGCGAGCAGCAACGTTTTGGTTTCAACTTATTTTTAGTGGACTGTTTTTACTAAGTAAGCACATTGTAAAAAGGTGGAATTTTTATGCCACTGAGTAAAAATGCTAAATTATTAAATACCTTTACAATGATTGGGATTGTTTTGGGCTTCATTGCCATCGCACTTTTTATACTACTTGAACTATTTGTGGTGGGATCGCTTTTGTTAGTTATGAGTGCGATCATTGATCGTTATGATGGAAAGTTAGCGAGAACGTATAATATAGCGAACGAATTTGGCAAAGTAATGGATGGATTTAATGATTTAATAAGTTTCATTCTTGCGCCGGTAATATTGATTTACCAGCTCAATATGATGCAATCTTTGGTTGTATGTATGCTTGGTACTGTCATTTACATTATTGCTGGTATCTTTAGATTGGCACGATTTGCTGTGGATGATCAAAATGATACCATCCAAGGGCTACCAACAACATTAAGCGGCATACTGCTGATTATTGTTGTTAACTTCATATATATAAGCACTATGGTAGTTTCTCAATGGATTGTATTTAGCATCTTGGTGCTTTTATCACTATTGATGGTTTCTTCTTTTAGAGCCAAAAAACTATAAAAAATGCAAAGGATGTTTGGACCATTCTAAAACATCCTTTGCATTTTTTTAAATCATAACCCCAACGATTAAAAACACGGTAATAAGCACAACGGTGTACGCAACAAATATATAATTCGCATGTTCAAACGTCAATGTAAAACCTCTTATGTATTGAATGGGTTTGAAATCTTTTCTTATAACATAATAATAAAGAATAAACGCGAATCCAATGGTCATAAAGAAATCAACAAATGCTGAGAGGCTTGCTGGATTAACAGTAGAAAAATCTACATCTAGAAATTGGCCTTCAAAGAAAACAAAATAATTTCCAACCCCGATTAATGCAAGCATTAATATAAACAAAGTAATCGATTGTCGATAATGCGAAATTGGAAATGATAATACACTAGGCCCTAACAACATTTGACTCATTTTCACAAATAAGGTTGCCGTTCCGATATTCATGAAAAACACAACCCAATAATGATAACTGCCATCAAATCCATACATAATTACTGACTTAGAAACATATCCATTTAAAAAGGGGAATCCAGTAATTGCTAACATAGCAATAATCATCATAATCGAAATAAAAGGCATACTTTTAAACATTCCGCGAATCTGGGAGACTTCTTTTGACAGATACACTTTGATAATAATCCCCGCAATCATAAAGAGCATCATCTTAAAGATTGCGTGATTGACAATATGTAAAATACCCCCAGCAAAAACCTGCCCTTCACCAAATGATAGTCCCATGACGATAAGTCCTATTTGAGATACCGTTGAATAAGCAAGCATTTGTTTAATATCTTTTTGCGCAATTGCGAATGTGATGCCTACAAATCCAGTTAAGGCCCCTAAAATAAAGAAGATTGGTTGATAATTGATAGAAGCCCCACTAAACATATCGGTAATTCGGATGAATAGATAAAGCCCACCCTTAACAATCAATCCACTTAACAGTGCACTAACGCCACTTTTAGCAGCGCCATGGGCTTTAGGAAGCCACGTGAATACAGGAAATAACGCCGACTTAACGGAAATCCCTGCCATCATTAACACAAATGCTAAACGGATAATTATAGAATCTTCAAATAAAGCCATATTTGAAGACACATGCTGTATATTAATGGTTCCAAACGTAAAATAAATTAAACTAATCCCGATTAAGAATAAAAGCACACCACTCGTATTTAACATTAGATAATATATCGCTGAGCGAAATGTGTAACCCGTTTTTTTAAACGCAATCAAAATGGTCACAATAATCGTCGTTAACTCAACAAACACAAACATGTTAAATAAATCGTTGGTTTGAAGTAATCCTAAGAAGACCCCTTGTAAAAACATTAAAAAAAACAAAAAATTATAATTAACTTTTTTGTCGTAAACATAAAGTAAAACAACCCACCATGCAAAAAGGGTTAAAAAGATAAAGATCATACTAATTTCATCATTAAAAAGCGAAATACCAATGCGATCATCCCAATTGCCTAAGACAAAATACGTCGCATCAAAATTATTATAGTAATATGTGAAATAGATAACCGCTAGCACACTCATAATTGTTTGAGCCACAAAAACTAAGCGATTGCCCCATGGATTTTTAAACAAATATATAATTAAAGCAGTGAGTACAGGTGTAAAGATGATATATATTGGTAAGAATTGCATAATGTCGGCCCCCATAATCATTTAAGCGTATATTATAATCATACAATAAACCTATTTTTTCGTAAACAGTGTTTTGAATTTAAAACAATTGAATAAGCCCTAAAGAAAGTAAAATTCCAAAAGCCATGAATAAAAAGCCAACCCAATACCGTTTATAAAAGCTTTTAGTCTCTTTATATTTATAGGTCATGATTAACGTAACCATAAGATAACACAAGGCCAAAAAGAAACCAAAATACATAATAAATACGCCCACTAAAGCCCCTGCGAATATCATGTGAAAGCCAAGCCAAAAAAGTGGCATGATAAAAAGTCCTATTAAAAATGCAATGATTTTTAAGAAAATAATAATCCCCCGCTATAATACTTTATGGAGTTTGGCAATATGATGAAAAGTATCTATGCCTTTCAATAAAACCATTTCATCAAAGTTGAATTTATTAGAATGAAGAGGATAGGTAAATCCTTTAGGAATATTTTTACTTCCAAGCATGATAAATACACCAGGAATGACTTGTTGATAGTAAGAGAAATCTTCAGCAAGCATTTGAGGTTCTAACATTTCATAAGCAAAAGGATGCAAGCTATCAATCAAATGATTGGTTAACTCTGAATCGTTATATACAGGGGGATGAAGGTCGGTAATATCATTATTAATCACCACGTTATACGCTTCTTCTATGCCTTTATCGATTTGACGCATTCTTTTTTTAAGCAAGGTATAACTGCTATGATCAAAGGCTCTAATGGAGCCATTTAAATACGCTTGATGCGCTAAAATATTTCGCCCCTCTCCAAGTTTCATCGTCCCCACATTGATACTGCTTGGTTTTAATGGATTAATCGACCTTCCAATGATCGTATGATATTGCATTGTAAGCGCACTAGCGGCTAATGCGACATCACTGCCTAGATGGGGCTGTGTACCGTGGGCATTTCTGCCTTTGATATGCATATCAAAATCGCCATCTTGAGCGGTTAAAATCCCACTTTTAATGCCGAGTTTTCCTTCTTCTAGTTCTGGGTATAAATGAAGGGCATATATATTTTTTATATTGTATTGATCGAAAATACCCGATTCAACAATGTCTTTGGCCCCACCAAACGTTTCTTCAGCGGGTTCAAACACAAACATGACACGTTTAGATGTCTTCTCATCTTTTAAACTCTCCGCAAATCCTAAAAGCATTGCCATATGCCCATCGTGGCCACACCCATGCATTAAACCATCATGTTTAGACGCATATGATACATTGGTATCTTCTTTAATATTTAACCCATCCATATCGGCACGAAAGGCAATGCCTTCATCTTGATCGCCTTCTTTAATCGCGATGACACCTGTTTTCGCAATGCTCATTGTCACATACCCAAACCCATTTAAAACCTGTTTTACATAATCATGCGTCTTAAATAAATCATAACTTAGTTCAGGCATTTGATGTAAATCTCTTCTGTATTTTTTAACCGTTTCAAATAAACGTTCCATATAATCATTCCTTCAATTAAAAATCCCATGAGTTCACCTCACAGGACACACGCTAGCACTTTATAAAAGCTTTTTTTCTTTTTAAAAAAGAAAAACAATGATGCATATATTTTATGCACCATCAGCGTGTGCTTCAACAAAGGCTCCTTTCAGCATTTACTCATAACCTTTGCGACCGCTTTTATAAAGCGTTTGATTTATTTGCATATTACCACCTTCGGTTGCTTAAGTCAAAACTTCTACCTTAAAAAATGGATGGTAAATTGGCTTTATAAACATGATTTTTAAACCGTGTATGATACACGATATGCCCCACCATTAAAGGCGTAAAAATAATCACCATAATGCTCCAGTGTATTAAAGCATTATAGGCGTCGATCAAGTGAATTAGTATAAATTGAGTACTAAATAAAATGCTCACTATTCCTCCATGGGTATAAATATAAATATGTTTAAACGTATGAAACGACAATTGTCTTTTATACTCAAGTAAGAAAACCCCCAAAATAATGCCTAAAAATACACCATGATACCCCATTGAGCGACCCTCAACGATAAAAAAATACAAAACCCCTAAAAATAACATTCGCGACAAACTTCTTAACGTCAATCTAATAGTCAAAAACGATTCTTCATTTAAATACTTTGCTTTTTCATCGATGCGTTTATATAAAGTGGTAGATTTCATAGAACGGATGATCGATTTTGCTTTATATTCTAACACCAGCACTAAAACGTATAGAAACACAATCATAATTATAAATAATTCATCCAATATATTTAATGCATAAATGTTTATAAAAACAAATAAGGCGATGGCTTTCAAAAAAAATGCATACACTATTTTAACGATTATCGTATGTTTAAACAGCACATCAAAAGACATTCCGCCCAATGAAAAAAGGCCACCAAATGCCATCACAACAATAAAAAAGCCATATACTAAGGAATTTTCAACCCCTAAATACCTAAGCAATGCATATAGTATAAACCCTGCAAATAAAAGATGACTCCCAAGTAAAACTGTTTTCATATTCGTCAGTGATTTTTCTTTGTAATCCATGGTTTCCCCCACAATTATGATTCATTCTTATTATAGCTGAAAAGCCGTAAAATAAAAAAGTATTTCAATGAAATACTTAATTAAATTTGATCGTTATATTTGCTTTTTGTAAGTTTACTGTTTTTAAAAGGTCTACAATAGATTCTCCGTAGGCTCCCAAGTTGTTTGAAAGTGATTCCGTATTCACAATAACAAGCGTTAAATCACTTTGTATTTCCATGAATAAATCATATAACGCGTCTAAATTATGGCCATAATAATTTTGAAACCTTAACGCGTGTTTAAACCGACGGTGGAAGGTTGTTTTATCATGAATATTTTTGGCATCAAATGTTGCGTTCACTACTCTTCACCAAACAGCAATTCAAACGAATCATAATGATCGATGGTATGATAAATTAATCCATCGTTGCTATAAACTAAACGGTTAGGCCCTCTATTGCCATACCCATCCTCAAAATCATAGTCAACATCGGCTTCAAAGTAGATTCTCTCAGCTTCACTCGGTAAACGCCCTTCACGATTGAAAAATCGATCGCCACCAATCATGCCTTTATCAGTGACTTGTCTTAAATTTAATTCATGAGATACCCATCCTATGTCTTCTGCTTCATCTTTTGTCATGTAATTGCTTGGCAACGATTCAAACGCATGCAAATAAAGCGATACTTTTGGCGCCGTAAAATAATATTCGCCTTCAGTCACACTTAATCCTTCATGTGTATAAGTCTTTGGCGCACTATATTGGGGGTGGTTTTCAATTCCATTGGAAGGGGATACTTCGTTTTCACAAGCAAAATTTAGTACGATGAAAATACTTATTAAAAGCATCATCATTATTCTTTTCATTTTATACACATCCTAGCATTCCATTGTAGCATACATCCTAATATTTGAATATAACCAACAGTTTATAAAGTAAACTTTCTTTTTTTTATTATTGTTTATAATTATTGTATAAATTTACCAATAGATATAAGGTGGGGAATTATGAATATTTTTAAACGTCTAAGTATTTATGCACACGGTTTAAGTCTTATTGGATTAATAATGTATACGGTATATTTTAGGTTAACCTATCATTTAATTGATGTTCCAGAACCCTATTTATTGGACCAACAATTATTTTGGGCAAATCTCAATATACTACTAAGTGGTCTGTATGCTTTATATATCGTTGGATATATCATCCTTATTAAGGATAGAGATGTGAAATGGCTTTATCTATTCAATGCAGCTTTAAGTGTCGTTGTCATTATACGAGCAATTATATATATCGACTATATGTTCACAAATATGGTTGCGATTCTTTTATTTACGTATCAATTAGGATTCTCACTCCACAAAATAAAAACACAAAATATTAAAAAAACTCAAGTGTTGAATTAACCATTTAAAAAGCATATCCGCTCGGATATGCTTTTTTGTATTATATAACAAAATTGCCTTTTTCAAAGATTTGAACTTTTTTACCGTCTTTTGTAACCCCAACTATTTCCATATCAGGACTTCCAAACATAAAATCACTATGGACCATGGAATGATTAGATCCAAGTTTATTTAAAGTCTCTTGATCCATCTCAGTGCCACCTTCTACATTCATCGGATAGGCTCTACCGAGTGCCATATGGCAACTGGCGTTTTCATCAAATAAAGTGTTGAAAAATAATATCCCAGCATTTGAAATAGGTGAATCATCACTAATAAGCGCAATTTCTCCTAAATAGGCGCTACCTTCATCGTATTCAATAAGGTTTTTGAGCGTTTCTTGTTCTTTTTTGGCTTCGTAGTTAATGACTTTTCCATCCTTGAACTCGATCCAAAAGTCTTCTATAAGGTTGCCTTGGTAGTTAAGCGGTTTAGTCGCGACGACTTTACCATCGACGCCCCATTTATAAGGCATTGTGAAGGTTTCTTCTGTTGGAATATTTGGATTGAATTCTACCCCTTTAGTAGAGTGTTCGTTTCCACCTGCCCATACATGATTCTCAACGAGTTTGATTTTTATATCAGTCCCTAATTCGTTTTTAAAATGCAGGTAGTCAAATTGATAATCATTTAATATCTTATTGTGTTTTGTTAGGGTTTCATTATGTTTATTCCATGCTTCCACAGGGTCGTTATCTTTAGTGACACGTGAGGCTTTAAATATTGCGTCCCATAGTTTTTCTACCGCAACATCATCATTTTTTTCTTCTGGAAAAACTTTATTGGCCCACTCTTTATTCGGCGCACCCACAATCGTCCATTGTGCACGGTTTCCCATCATATGTTGTTGGAAGAATGATAGTTTTTGCATACGCGCTTTTGAAGCGGTTTGCATTTTATGAGGATCTACCCCTTTATTAAGCCCAGGAATTGGTGAAGTGATGCTGATAAAACAGGCCCCTTCATCTATGAAGTATTGGGTTTGATCAATTTGCCACTGAGGGACTTCTTTTAATGTGTCGTCTGATTGGTGTTCTAAACCATATTTCGATACATAATCATCACCCCATTGGACTTGAACTTTTTTAGCGCCGGCTTTATACGCTTCTAAAGCAACCATGCGTGCAAAATCTTTTGTTTCTGTTGAAGCGCGAACAACGACCATCTGGTCTTTTTGGACATTGGCTCCAATATTGACAGCGAGTGATGCGAATTTTTGTAATAATTTTTGATTTGGCATCAAAACATCCTTTCTACTTTCTAGTTACTATCTACTATACCATAATTTATGACTCATTGTCATAATGATTTGGGTAATATTCTTCAATTAGCGTTCTTAAAAAGCTTGGACGATCGGTTAAAATCCCATCAACGCCAAGTTCAATTAACGTACGCATATCGTCTTCATCGTTAATGGTCCAATAATGTAGTGCAATATTATGACTTTGAGCATCCTTAATAAAACGTTCTGTTGTTAAATCGATACCCCCTTCGCCCATAGGGATTTGAAAGGCTGCAACAGGGTCTCGGTAAAGCCCTGTGACTCTTAAGCGGTGCATAATATAAAATTTTCTTACACTATCTTCTTGTGGGGAAAACAGTAATTGTGGGTAGTCATTTTCTCTTAGGTCCATATACGCATCAAAAATGTCGCGATGAAATGTTGCCAAAGCGATCCTTTCAAACGTTTGATATTCATCATCCAAACGATTCATGATATCTATCATTACATCCAAAGCTTCCATGCCTAAATCCCCTGATTGTTTAAGTTCAACGACCATTCTTTGATTTGGGAAGGCTTTAATAACTTCTTCGAATGTTGTGACTAAAAAGATTTCGTCATCTCTAGGTTCCACGCCATCAGGATAATCAACATCAAGCGGTGTTACGGTTTGACCTTCTTCATTTGTAAATTGTCTTAACTCATGGTCTTCATTAAAACTATCATAGGGTATTGGGTTATCATAAGCAAAGTCAACTTTCTCTTCAATTAAGTCACTATAGTTGGTCTCATGAACATACGCATTTTGTAAAGGGGTTTGTCGATCAAGGGTTAAATCATGCGTTAATATAATGACATTGTCTTTAGTCATCGCTACATCAAATTCTAAAATGACATTCGGATCAACACTATAAGCGTTATACATGGCTTCTAATGTGCTTTCAGGAAACTCAAATTGTCCGCCTCTATGCGCAATGATATGAGGCGGTGAATCTTCTTCCGCCATAAAAATATTTTGTCCTTCGTTATAATGCGTTTTTGGTTGTAAGGCCAAAATTGTATAAATACTAATAAGTAAAGCAATGATGATTAACGCAATTTTGGTTTTAAATCTATTTTTTAACATTTTATCCCTCTTTTACAATTTTATCGCTTCGATGGTGTACATCGAAGCGTTTTTGTTAGGAATTTCTTGATAATCATAATACATGGTTTGAATTTTAAATCCATTGGACTCAAGCAATGTTTGAATGGCCTTGTGGGTGTAAAATTTAAGTGGAAAAATCTCGGTTTCTTTTGATAAGGTTTTGCCATCTTTAACATATTCATAAAAATGATGCGACGTATAAGTATTTTCTAACGCATCAAATGCATTAACTTGCATGGTTAAATAAATGGTAGCGTCTTGAAAAGCAAAGGTGCGTCTTTCTTCATCACCAACCTCAATCACATCGTCTAAGTAATAATCAATAAAAAGTTTCGCGCCTCGATTCATCGCACTGTGAAACCTATTTATTGTTTTTTCAGCGCTTGATTCTTCTTTTAATAACATAAAGCTACCAGCAGGTAAAATCACCGCATCATAAAGTGATTTATACCGAAATGATTCCATTGAATCTCGCCAAACAATCGGGGAAATATTATAATATTCACAATGTTTTTTTAAATGTTTAAGCATAGAATCACTTTGATCAAATCCTTCTATCTTATACCCTGCTTTAAAAAGCGGAATCAACAAACGACCATTTCCACACGCGGGTTCAAGTATTTTTCCATTGACCTTACTTAAAACAGATTGATAAAATTCTAAATCTCCAAATGATTTTCCAATTGGTTTATCAATATCATAAACCAACGCTGATAAGTTTTGGTACGCTTCCATGTAGTTCTCTCCTTACAGTTAATCCGTTAAAATTTGGACGTGACACTTTCTCGTTCTTGGCCCATCAAACTCACAAAAATATATCCCTTGCCATGTGCCAAAGGTTGGTTCACCATTTTTGATTAATATGGTTTGATCAACACCGATTGCAGACGATTTTAAATGCGCATCAGAATTCCCTTCACCATGTTCGAACTCGACCAAATCAGGAAACACTTTGCCCAGACCATAAATTATATCTGATTGAACATCCGGGTCAGCATTTTCATTGATAGTAACCGCCGCCGTGGTATGTGGAACAAACAAAGTGATTTGACCATCATTAGCCTCATGCTTTTTCAAAAGTTTTTTAATGGTTTGCGTAATGTCTATCATGACTTCTCGGTCTTTTGTTTTAACGGTTAATGTTTCAAAAATAACACGCATAGCTTCACTTCCTTTAATAATTTTGTTTGCGAATCGAACCGTCTTTTTTATGAATAACAATTGAAGTATTGTTCGCAGTCGCTAATTTTTCCGCATAATCGATGGCTTCTTGTTGTGTTTTAAAATACTTAATCGTTTTGTTAGATGATGCTTTCCTAACGCGCCAGAGATTAAAATGGTCACTTGATTGATCCTTGTTTAAGGAGACATGATATTTACGATTTTCTCCTTCATCTTTTTGGGTTGATTGATGTGAATTCTCATGTTGAGGGGTGGTTTTTTTAGAAAAAAGTCTTTTTAAAAATCCAGCCATTGAATGACCTCCTATTTAGTATTCTATTTATATTTTAGCATAAATAATGGTTTATGAATTTAAACCTTATAAATTTTTAATCGTTTCATAAAAAAGACGCTTCAGCGAAGCGTCATTCTTTATTGTTTCTATTAGACTTATTAAGCTTTTTGTGGGTATATAAATTTTTATCTGCCTGTTGTAAAATTGAATCAAGTGCTTTATTGTCCAAACTTTCTTTAATGGATAAATCTATTTCACCATAAGCTAAAGATAAATCTTTGTGATATGATTTTAGTTTTTCATTGATTTCTAGTATTTTATCTTTAAAGTTGAATATCGTATTTTGAGGAACAATGATCGCAAACTCATCGCCACCAATGCGGTAAGCATAACCATTACATGGTTTTAAGACTCGTCTTAAATACGTTGAAAACTTATATAGTACTTGATCGCCTGCATGATGACCTAACGTATCATTCACTAACTTGAAATTGTTTAAATCACAAATATATAGATGATATTCACTATTGTTGATTGCTTTTATGTCTTCATAGAATTTACGGCGGTTAAAAAGAGTTGTTAAGTCATCTTTATAAGATAGTTTACGGTATTTCTCTGCGAGGTCTTTTATTTCTTTATGCTTTGTTTCTAAAGCTTTTCTTGCTTTTTCTTCTTCACTTACATCTCTGCCGATTGCGATGACACCTTTAACTTGGCCGTGTTCATCTTTTATGGGGGCACGCGTAATATCGCTTAATACAAAATCGGTCTCACTTGAAGGGATGGTCACTTTGCGTCTGAAACTTTCCTTTTTTTCAATGGCCTCTCGATCTAACCCTATTACTTTTGGGATTTCCCACGCGGGGTATAAATCTTCTATTAATTTCCCTTCTACTTGATCAGTGATTTGTTTAAAGTGATCTTTTACTGCTTGATTAACAATCAAGTAGCGTCCATTTAAATCTTTAACCGCTACCATATCAGGGGTTGCGTCCAATGCAGTTCTTAAAATTTGATGTTGTGCTTTAAATTCTTTTTGGTATTCTTTTAGCTGATTTTTCTCTGTGATATCTATAAAGAATACAATAATCGTGGTTTCGTTTATTTTGTTTAGTTTTATATTGTAATGTTTATTGGGCGTTTTAAAATAAACGTTTTCAATGAATTTTTCGCCTTGTTTCAATGTTTGTTTCAATGTTTCCATCATTTTTAACGTATTCAAATTCAATTTTTGTATTAAGTCATTAATTGTCATTGTATGAAGTTCGTGGCGCATTGTAGGGTTAAAATTATCTTTATATAGTTCATTAACCTCTAAGAATTTAAAATCAATAATTTCTTCATTTTCCTGAATGGCTTCTAATAAGGCATATCCTATTGGTAACTTTGAAACAATAGATTCATAATAAATATCTGCCATACCCATCCCCCTATATTTCTTCACATTAACGTCATTATAGCATGCTTTTTAAATAAAATATAATGCATCCTATGTTAGTTATGATTCAAGTATTCTTTTATATGCATCATTAAAGTCTCTATATCTTCTTTTGATATATCATTATGTGTCATAAGACGCATATATTCAGCTTTATACCCACCGAGTAAAATATCTTTTGTCTCTAAAAACTCTCTTAAATCTTCTAAATCTAGGGTATCGCTTTTTACAAAGACCATATTTATTTTATCTCCGCTTGCTTTAACACTAAAATGCCCACTATTGATGAGACATTCTCTTAAGTAAGTTGCATTATCATGATCTTGGTTTAACCTTTTTCTCATCTCTTTTAAGGCAATAAGACCCGCTGAGGCAATAACGCCAACTTGTCTCATGCCACCCCCTAAAAGTTTTCTATACGTTCTTGCTTGATGAATGAATGCATGATTCCCCACAAGCATACTCCCTATAGGGGCGCCTAAGCCTTTTGACAAACAACACATTAGTGAATCAGCATATTGAGCAATTTCTTTAACATCTACCTTTAAAGCACTGGCAGCATTAAATATTCTAGCCCCATCTATATGGTGCTTGATATCATTTTTTGACGCTAATTGTGCTATTTCTTTTAATTTTGAAAGGGGGGCGACTTCCCCATTACTATGGGCCGTTTCACTTAAAATTAAAGAGGTTTTCGGGAAATGTATATTATCTCCTCTAATGCCTTTTTTAACTTCTTCTACCTTTAAATACCCCGCTTCATCATCAACCAGATGAAAATTGACGCTGGCTAAAAGCGCAGCGGCTCCAACTTCGTAGTTTTTAATGTGACAATGGTTCCCTAAGATGATTTCATCTGAAGGGGTTGTATGTGTCATGATCGCTATTTGATTCCCCATGGTCCCAGAAGGCACAAATAAGGCAGCTTCTTTACCCATAATGCTTGCCATTTCTTTTTCTAGTTCATTGACCGTAGGGTCATCTTGATAGACATCGTCTCCAACCGGAGCATCATACATCGCTTGGCGCATTTTTTGAGTCGGTTTGGTAACTGTATCACTTCTAAAATCAATCAAATTTATCACTCTCTTTATATATTTTATTTACGCCACCTAATAAAAAAGCCATAAACAGGCTTATTTATGGCATAGATATTTTTTTACCAAATGGGGGTTTTTTGAATTTTGGGGGAATGAAGATTAAAGTCCCAAGTACAATTACCGCAAAGCCTATATACATTAATGTATAACCCCAATCTGGAATTTCTATAAACGTTGTTGTTCTTACAATTCTCATTAAAAACGTTAAGTCGGTATCCCATCTTTGGCCTGCAAGTCTTCTAAAATAATATTCAAGCGTTGTTAAGGGGCAAGGTTCACCAAGCATTTCTTGAACCGCAACAATCGCAATCATAATGAAGTGAATAATTCTAAACCATGCATTTCTAACAATTGGCCAGAAGAAAAACGCGCCAATTATTATAAAAATTTGACCCAATACAACAAATAAAACATATAATAAATGGACAAATGCTGTTGCATTTGCTAAAAACTCATATATAGACTCATTCATATTATCACCCATTAGTTTTATATAGGTATTATATCACAACATATATTCTTTCACTCTAGTACATATCAAATTACAAAAAAGAAGCCATGAAAT
>CAYZOR010000037.1:0-12866 GCA_964479895.1 uncultured Candidatus Izemoplasmatales bacterium
AACTATGGAAAAACATTACTATACTATGAATAATTTTTTAAAATCTACGTTTCATTCAAAAGTTTTTAAAGTCTCACTAAATGGTGGCTTTACGTGTCCGAATAAAGATGGGACGAGTGGCGTTGGGGGCTGTACGTTTTGTTCACCTTCAGGATCTGGGGATTTTGCGGGGGACATCGAACAAAGCATCACCGAGCAATTCCACACCATAAAAGAAAAAATGCGGACAAAATGGCCAAACAGTCAATATATTGCGTACTTTCAAGCCAATACCAACACCTATGGTTCGGTTGATACGTTAAAAAATCTCTATGATGAAGCATTAAGGGCTGACCCTAATATTGTGGGCTTATCCATCGCAACAAGAGCCGATGCACTGAGTGAAGCAACCATCGATTTATTAGAAACCTACCACCAAAAAACTTACTTGCAAGTCGAACTTGGTTTACAAAGCATCGACGAAGATACCGCTAAAACAATCAATCGCGGCCATGATTTAAAACAATTTGATGATGCGGTAAATAGGCTTAGAAGCCGCGGAATTAATGTCGTTGTACATATCATTAATGGCTTCCCTTGGGAAGATAAAAAACAAATGATTAAAACGATTGAACATATTAATGCTTTAGATATTCAAGGGGTTAAAATCCATATGCTTCATATCACAAAAAATACGGCCTTAGCCCATGAATATCTTCAAAAGCCTTTTGAACTATTAGACCTGCATGCTTATGTTGATGTTGTTGTCGAACAAATCAGACGACTGCATAAAAATATAGTCATTCAAAGAGTCACAGGCGATGCGTCTAAAGACGATTTAATTGCACCGATGTGGACGCTTAAAAAGTTTGTGGTCATGAATGAAATTGATAAATTAATGCGTAAAAAAGGCCTCTATCAAGGAGACCTTTTAGCCATTAAATAATCGGTTTGTTTTAAAAAATAGACTAAACTTAACATATCCGCAGCGCCGCCTGGGGATATTTTTTCATTAAGACAATGCGTTGCCTGTTCGTCAAATGTATCATTCTTAAGCACTGCTTGGATACATTTTTGAACGTTTTTTAATGTGTTGATATCTTTTTTCATAAGGGTTGTGTCGTCTAAACGCGCCATAATTTCATAAAGCATGCGTTTTGAAGAATAACTTTTGGTTGAATCATACCAATTAAAGATGGCTGGAAGGCCTTCGCTTAACTCGCCTCTTATGCCTCTAATTTTATGGGTTTTATAGGCGCTTTCTCCGATTGTTTTTGCTTCATTGATGGATTTTAAATCACTGGTTTCTAGCTGCTTGGCGTGCGCTTTTAAGTTGTTTAAAAAAGTATCAAAATCCTCGCTATTTACAATCGATTGAATGAATAACGGTAAGAAAAGTCCAAAAAGATAATGCGCGCCTTTATAGGTATTGACGTTGATGCTTTTTAACAGCAATAGTTCATAAAGTTTTCCTTGTTCCCTTAAGATTTCTAAGGAAAAATCTTGATGGACTCCAAAGTTTAAATACGTTTCAAACGCTTCTTCTAAAATATCAATGGCACTTAAAAAATGGGAAATATTCATGTCTTTATGAATGCCACTATTTTTGTGTGACACCAAACCAAAACAAGGATAGGTATAGACTTCTTTCCGTAAAGCAAGCGACGCTTCTTTTTTTAAGGCTGTGATTAAAAATTTTTTCACACTGTTTTCAATGGTGGTTTTTAATGCTTCAAAATCATGGCTTTGATTGCGTCTGCATTTGTTGACGTTTTCGCCGCAGATAAAACATGGTCGTTTGTTTAAATTTAAATCTTGCCTAGAGATTGCTTGTTTGTGTGTATACACATCTAAATCAATGAACCGACCGATGGGGTGATTGTCTTCTAAATAAATCATTGTTTTTTTAACGCGGTAAGGATCCACGCTCAGTCGCATTAATGCATAATCGCCATCTTTCGATTCAAACGAAGTAACATCCGTTTCATAAAGCGATTGTACCAAGCGTTTAAAGACATTTAAAATAATCGTAGTAAAAGGGGTGTTTTTAGTGTCCCCAGGCATATTGACATGCATTGATAAAATAGGCGCATCTCGTGAGATTTTTTGAATGGTTTTGGCCCGCTTTGAGCGTGCAATTAATATATCAGTGCCTTTTGTCATAATGTTTAATTCTCCTTATCACGGATTGACCTTTTTCACTGAGTAAATAATCAAACGTCTCTTTAGGAACGTATTTTCTAACTGAATCAATGCCGTTTTTTTTCAATAATTTACGAACGGTCGATGCACTTATAGGCACATCTTCTAACGATTTTCGCGCGATGATGATTAAGTCTTTGCCTAAGTATTCTTTCATGGTTTGATTATAAATATCGGTCATTGGCGAATACGGTTCTTCACCGACATACCGCTTTGAAATATTAAAGACTTTCATATAATGTTTTTTAAACGTTAAGACATCGATTAAGGCGTGATCTTTTTTGATGAGGGTTTCGTTTTTTTGAAAGTATTTGGGAAAAGTCGCGTAAGATACTAAGTAATCTTTGGTCGGGACAACATAGATATTTTGATGATGTTTAAAGCTTTCTTTTATAATGGTAAAGCGATCTTTAAACGGGAAAAAACTTCGGTCTTCACTCACCACAAAAACAATCAAAGTTTGATGGTGTTTAGCCGCTTCTTCGATTAAATGTTTGTGGCCTTTTGTGAATGGGTTAGCGTTTACAACAACGCTCCCTTTAGGGGTTGAATCAACCTGATATTTCTTTTTGAGTCGTTTTAACGTCACTTCAATATCGCCGCTTCGCTCCATAAATGAAAGATGCATCGATTGAACAATCTCTTTAAATCCAAGTGACTTAAAAATATCAACGTGTTCTGGTTGTGTGTAGACAAATAAATGATCGCTTGAAGGGACGGTTTTGATTAGGTGACTCATCAATTGATTTAATAGATTCATCCCTTGATACGCCGCATGGATTGCGACACATTTAATGATTTGACCACTGATTGATATCGTTGCGAGTAGTGTGTCATCTTCTTCTATATAAAATGTGTGATCAATGTCATCTTCATACACCAAGTTAAACTGTTTTAAAAATATAGAAATTTTTTCAATTTCTTCTTTAAGCACCGCTTCTTTTAACCGCATTCAATCACTCCTTTTTATATAGATGATCAATGACTTCACCATGACGATTTTCAATGCGACCAATCACTTTGTTTGAACGCATTATTGGGTGAGGCTTTCCGCTTAAATCATGCGCAAGTTTTTGCAGGGTTTTTATACTCATGATGTTTAAATCACTGGTTTTTAATAATTCCAATAAATCGCTTCTTCTAGGATTGATTGCGATGCCTCTTTCCGTCACAATCACATCGACAAATTTCCCTTCAGTTGTGATGGTTGTCACTTTATCTTTAATCAAAGGCATTCTCCCTTTTAATAATGGAGAAACAATGACACTTAAGCGCGCATCTTCAGAGGTATCACTATGGCCACCTGAGCCGCCTATCACACGGTTTAATGCGTCCGTCGTCACATTGACATTAAAGGCTAGATCAACTTCTGTCGCGCCTAAAATGACAATATCTAAATCTTTGATCTTTCTTTTTTCATTATTCGGATTGGCGTATTCGTGTGCGCTCATAAACCAATGATTTTTACTAGATTTTAAACTGTTGATCGCATCCAAATCAAAACATTGAACATCGTAAAGCGTTTGAACCAATCCTTCTTTTAGGGCGTTGACATGATGCGTGGTGATGCCTCCTGTGTAAAACGAAGCTTGAATATGATTGGTTTTTAAGTATTCATTAAACATTTTCGTAATCGCTAGAGAAATGCCACCTGCACCACTTTGAAAAGAGACGCCGTTTTTAATCAAATTGGTTTCACTTAAAAGTTTCATCGTATCTCGTGCAATTTTTAATCCCAGTGGATCGTTAGTGATTTGCAAAGTGCCACTCACAATGCCTTTAGAATCGCCAATCGAATCGAGCAATAAAACGCCATCCACATCATCCCTTTTTATTTGAGGATTTTCTATGGTATTTTTTAATGTATCACTTACCACAATTACCGTGTTTGCATGTAGGCTATCTTCTATGGCGTACCCTAAAGAGCCCATAATGTTTTTGCCTTCTAACCCTGTTGAATTCCCAGCCTCATCACACGCACTAACCGCTATAAAGGCAACATCAATATTGAGATCATTGTCTTTAATGGCGCGTGCTCTACCGCCATGAGAACGCATCGTAAATGTCCCTTTTAGTAAAGCTTTGTTAATGGGCTCATAAGCAGGACCGTTTAAGTAATTGCACGTTAAATCGAACACTCTTTTTTCTTCAATCATTTGCGCTAAGGTTGTATGCACCGGAAAAATACCACTAGGAGCTAAACTTATATTTTTAAAGTCTAAATCTAGGCATGTTTTTAGGATTTGATTCATCGTCTGATCACCATTTCTCAAGTGATGATGAAAAGAAAACGTTAACCCATCTTTTATATCATACGCTTTAAATAATGCTTCAACCGATTTATAAATCATCGTCTTCTCCTTTGATGATGGCATATTGCATTGCTTTTTTGAGTAACGATTGGGCGCGAGAAATTATCGGTTTATCAATCATTTTGCCATCTAAAGAAAAGCGCATTTTTCCAGTCTTTTTATACATGGCAATAATTTTTTTTGCTTCTTTTAATTGATTGAGTGAAGGAGAAAACGCTTCATTAATAGGGATGACTTGATTGGGATGAATGCATGCTTTTGCATCAAACCCTAATTTAGAAGCCAATGATAAATCCGTATTAAAATCAGCTTCATGGGTTGAAGGCCATGGGGTATCAATACATTTTTTATTGAACGCTTTAGCGGCCATGATAAGGTTTGAGCGTGCATACATTAACGCTTCACCGCTTGCGTCTCTTTTAGCGCCGAGGGCACTTGATAAATCTTCGCCGCCTAAAAATAAGGCTTCTACGGTTTGAATCTTAGCTATCGAATCAAGTTCAAAAAAAGCATGAGGACTTTCTATTAACGCAATCACTTTTAAGGGCGTGTCTTTAAGCGCATTGACCAATTTTTTAACATTTGAAAGATCACTTTTAGGGAGAACGACTCCTTGAATATTAAGGGTTTTAATAAGGGAAAGCTCTATTTCAAATAACGCTGGTTCGTTATTGATTCTAATGTAGAGATCTTGGGTAGGATTATATTTATTTAAGTACGCTTTGGTTAACGCTCTGGCTTCATCTTTTTCACTGACACTTATAGAATCTTCCCAATCAATAATCAACGCATCCGCATCATAAATATCCATATTTTGAAGCATTCTAGGGACATTCCCTGGGATAAATAAATAGCTTCTACTCATCATTCATCCACCTTTTTATGGCAGTTTCTAATCGCGCTTTAATCGTGAAATCCAAAGCCCCTTTATCTTGTAAAATCACATGAATATTAGAAATATTATGATGCTTTAACCCAGTTTCAATCACGTCATAAATAGCGTTTAAAAAAGCCTCTTCTAAAGGGGTATCAATCGTTATTTTCAATCCATTATTTTCTTTTAGGGTAATTAAACAATCAGACGATTCAAGGGTCCCTACGCTAAGATGTTTCATCTTTAAGCCTACTTTCTATTAACGCAATTTCTCGCATCATATGATTTTTCACAATCATGATGCCTTCATCGGTTCCCATACCTGGTTTTGCCAAACATTGTTTGGCTTGGGTTGCGATCGCGATGGATGTTGTAATTTCTGCGCTAATGTTGGTTTCATTACATGAGCCACCACTATAGGCGCCAATGCCTTTATTTAAGCAATACCTTAACGCTTCAATGGTGTTGTTCACACCGCCTAAATCCGGGGTTTTAACTTGCAGCATATGCGCTGCATTCTCATCCGCAAACACTTTAACGTCTTCTAACGTATTACACCATTCGTCGGCGACGATTTCTACCATGACTTCATCGTCTTCATCAATTTTTTGTTTTAAGGCTTTTAACGCTTCTAACGTATCTTCGCGATTGCCTTTGTCAATTGGTCCTTCAATGCGCAAGCTAAAAGGGTGCGCAGTATTTGAGAGGGTTTTTAAATACTCAAAACATTTATCAATATTATCATCAAAAATCATGCCTATGGTGCCATAAACATCGATGTGCAATATGGGATGATACGTATCTTCCATCCTTTTTTCCAATATGCGCGTTTTGAGCCATTTTACATAATCGAGCAATTTTTCTCCATTAATGCCTAATTTCGTTTTAACACTGTTGATCAAAGCATGGGGTAAAACGTCTACATTTTTCATAATCATTTTATCGACCCCACTATATCGATCATCACCGGTTTGAGCAAACAGCGGGATATTTTTATATTCGGTTGATTCAATGTTATATTCTTTTCTGATTACTTCTGCGATGGTTCGTTGATTGGCTTTCGCCGTCGCATCTAATAATGCTTGGGTGATGCCATATCTTAAGGCAGTATGAATGGCTTCGCCTGCGATATTGAGTGTATCAAAGCGACGTGCATTGGTTCTAAACTCACTGACATCAAGCCCAAGTAATAAAGGTTTAATATTTTCTAAAAAGAAATTGGCCGCGTTATGCGCTTCGAACAAAGAATCTCTACCCCCTGCCCCACTGTATTGAACAGCCGTCGCATCTCCATAAGCAATCATGCCATTTTCTAGTTTAAGCATAATACTTAGTGATTCACCCGCTTGACGGATGGCTTTAAAATTTTTCGTCAGTGGAGTCCCCGTGTAAGTGAAGCGGTCCATCTCTGCGCCTTTTTTAATGGCGGCTTGATCGTCATTATAAAATCCTGTATACCCTTTTGAAACAATAACATCGACGATTTTCATAGAGTAGGCTCCTTTGCGAATTTGTTTCCAACAAGTTTCCCTTGTGATACTGCATAAATATCATCGATGGTCATTTGAAAACTCACGTCTCTATTTTCATTATGCGCACGTGCATTTAAGGCATCTTTATGGAAAGCTTTGATTTCTTCATCAAATGGAAGGTTTCCAAACTCTAAGATTCTAATGTTTCCAAACATATCTCTTGCAGGCAGTATTTTTCCTTGATTCATTTCGCTTGGCGCAAAAGGAATATCGATAATTCCTTGTTCAAATGCTTTAATAGCCCCCTGTAAAAAATCTCCTTTTCCGATGTTTAAAGTCGCATAGAGTAATGTTTTAACTTCTTTTTCAATCATCAATTTTTCCATTTTTAATACTTTATCTTTAGGATATCTTTGCGTCTTTAATAGGTTTGTCATTAATTTTGAGGCTCTTAAGCCCTCAGCATTTGCTTCTTTCGTTGGAACCCCTTGAGATTCATGAGGGCTTTTTGTAATAATTTTAGTTGCGCCTCCTAATGTTGCGACGCTGGCCCCTAGTGAAATTAGGGCCATCGCTTCGGCTTCGTCTGAAGGGAATCCCCCCATCCATTGGTGTAAAACCGTCGTCACAAACACATCGTCATATCCAAATAATTTTAAATAATAATTGGTTAAACTTTCCAATGTTTGAAGCGCGGCTACATCTTGAGTAAGATTGCCGCACTGTCCATACCCAACTGTGATATTTTTAACGCCTTGTTCCGCCGCCAAAATAGCCTCTATGATAGCCACAGTATGACTTATTGATGGGGGAACAAGTGTTCCTGTTAGCGGGCCAAACGGTTCACGGTTAATTTCAATGCCTTCTTCGGCATATAATCCCACTAAACGATCACAATATTGCCAGTAGCGCAGGGTATCTTCTAACGAAATGTTTTTTGCATATGGAATGTTGTAAGAAATGCCCCCTCCTTCGTTGGAGGTCCAACCTGAGGCATGAATAATCTCACTTAGCAAGCGTGCATCTGGCGTTCCATGTCTTGCTTGAAGCGGAACGTTGACATTATTATACACTTTTTTACACCCTTCTACCCCATGGTTCACTGCTGGAAATCCATTAAGCATCGAACGTTTTTGTTTTAGCGATTGTTTGATAGCGTCTTCAGCGTTAGAGTAGCGGTTTTGTCTTGTGTATGAATCAATGGTAGCGGGTAAAAAATCCGCTTTTCCTTCGTTTTGCAAAAACTGCATCAACGTAATATGATCATCCACTAAAGCAACCCCAGCTCTTGGTTGAATCATCGTAAGCCCGTGGGTTTTTGCGAACCTTAGTTTTTTTGCGAAATTTTTATGATCAGGCACTGCTTTTAAGGTTTCGACTGCTTTATCAAAATCAAGGGCTTCATCTAGTCCTGTAGGCCAATGATTTCTAATTTTTTCACGAATTTTAAAAAATTCTTCTTTACTTAGTTTTTTATTTTTTAACATTTTATGCGCTCCTATATCAAATGACGTTTCATTAATTTTAAAGCAAGTTTAGGATGTTTTTGAGACAATAACCCCATCGCTGCTAAGATATATTTTTCATCAATCAAAACCGTAGGATCATCTGGTCTTAATTCGAGTTTTTTATTGGATTTTTTATTGACTTCTTTTAAGATTTGTTTGGCATCAGGACTATTAATTAATACCCCGCCGGTTCCTATAACGTATTTAATTTCAGTTAAGTCTTTCCCTGTTTGATAATACATGTTTCCTAGTGGGGTATAAACCACTTCAACACTTCCTACATGCCTGCTCATTGAATAATCACAACATATTCTTGCGAGCGCTTTATCAAACGCCCTTTCTTGATCATTGTCAGGAAGATAATCAACATTTTCTAACCGCTTTTTAACTGAATCTTCGATATAATCTTCTTTCGAAGGATCGGTGTCTTGATAATCATAGTATTTTTTAAATTCATACGGTGACACCAAACTTACAAGTGCATTGGCACTGTAGCGCATGCCTAAGTCACCTTCAACGGTTCTTTTTGCGAAGGGTTCTTCTAATCCTTTTAAAATGACCTCTGTCCTTTTAGGAACACCTTCCCCAATCGTATGCACATCCGTGGTAGCCCCGCCAATATCAATCACCATTAATTCGCCAAAGCCTTCTATCTCTTCATGGCCTTTAGCTAAAAGCGTGGATGCCTTTAAAACACTTTCAGGCGTAGGCATGATGATTTCTCCCGTTTGTTCTTCTGCTTTTTTAATCCCTTTGGCTTCAATAATTTTAGTGATAAATATTTTGCGGATGATATTTTTCGCATCCTCAACATTTAATTTTTTAAGTTTAGGCATAACATTATCAACGATATAGTATTCGCATCCTGCTTCACTTAAAATATCGTCAATCGTATCGCTGGCGGCTTTGTTTCCAGCGACAATGATTGGAACGTCAAGCTTGGCTTCTGCTAATTTTTTTGCATTATGAATAATGGTTTCTTTATTGCCCCCATCAGTGCCCCCAGCAAGTAAAACAATATCAATATTAGCGTTTTTTAATTGTTTGACCTCTTTTTTGGACAACTGATGAGAAAAAACGTATTCAACCAATGCACCTGCTCCTAAACAAGCTCTTTTAGCTGCTTCAGCAGTTAACTCTTCTACCAAACCAATTGCGGCCATCTTTAATCCACCCGCTGCAGATGAACACGCTGAAATAGCTTCGATATTCCCCATATCTTCATGGGCATTTCGAAGCTTCTCTAAGGCCAAATTAAATCCTTCTAAGACATCACTTTTTACCGTAGTCATTGCGCGAGACGTTCCAACGATGATTTCTTTTTTTATATCGACGGCCGTTAATTTCGTATAGGTTGAACCAAAGTCTACAAGCAGGTGAATGCTCACGAGATATTCAGATCTTTTTTAATCTCTTCAATCGCGTTTTCAATATCGGTCCCCGGGGGGTACACACGATCAAAGCCCATTTTTTTGAATCGTGATTCAACCTCTTTAAAATCTTGTTTCCCTACAACGATATTACCGCCAACATAAAGTTTGACATGGTTTAATCCAGCTTCAATCATATTATCTTTCATAAATTTACAGTCCAGCTCACCGTGCCCATAAAGCGAGGAAACCAAAATCGCTTTTGCATCCGTTTCAATTGCAGCATTAATAAAATCTTCTTGCGAAGAAAGTACACCGATATTGACGACTTCAAATCCGTGTTCTTTTAATACATGATCAATAATTTTATTTCCAACAGCATGAACATCTGCTCCAATGACGCCTATCACTACTGTATTCATATTCTCACCTTCTTCTCACAATAAAAAGGATGACTAAAAATCATCCTTTCTTAGGGGATAAAGCGTATACTAAAAAATCAAAAAACAATTGCTGGAACTCATTCACATTTCCAACGATTTCGGCCTCGAAATTTCTCATTGCCATGGTTGCACCCTCAAAGTTTCATTTTTTTGTAAACGCTTTCTACAATTTAATTATAAAGGGTTATTGGTATAAATCAAGAGCTTTTTATAAACTGTTGTTTCGTATGCAAAATAACGCATATTATGTAAAGATTTTATACTTAAAAAATTCAAAGATGGTGGTGGGATTAAAAAGGCAGTCGTTGAGATTAATTATGGTATGCAAGGAATCATTTCCTTTTCTATTTGAATCAAATGGTAAAATTTTATGAATATTTTATATCGAAAAAGTTTTTAATAAGTATTCATAGTAATCTACGCTTATTTGTGTACAAAAGATAAAAAAAATAAACCTCCAATAGGGAGGTTTATGCCGTTTTTTGTTTAAAACGTTGATAATAATCTTCAAACTCTGAGCTGTATTTTAAAAATCTATCTAAAATGTATGATTCAAAATAGTTTTTAAATTCTAGTTCTAAGAGTTCCATTGCACGTTTGTGAGTCAATGCTGTTTTATAGTTTCTAGTTTGTCTTAAGATTTCATAAATCTCTGAGAGTAAAATAATCTGACCTTCTTGTGACCTTTGAATTTTCTTCATACGCTCTTTGAAACTTTTATCAACATTTTTCTCAAAATGCGCGCGGATAATGTCTTCACTTTTTTGTTTAAGTTGTAAACGTTTGATGATGACGCTTCCTAAGATGGTTTTTTCTCTTATGACTTGATAGTCTTTTTCATTTAAAACATCTTTATTATCGTATTCTACGATGGATAAATCTTTTGTCCGATCAACATGGATTTTAGAATAATCATATATCTCACTACAAACGTTGGGCGAAAGGCCTAAAATATTTCCTAATCGAGAAGCAATTTCTGCGACTCGATAGGCAGCTTGTCTCTCTTCTGTGCGTGCATTGGCATTAAACACACTGATCACATCAAAGACATCTCCAACCACTGCTTTGAAATCACTTTCCATATCACGTCTTTTAATCAGTTCTTCTTTTCTTTTATTGTTCATCATCTGACCGATTGCGACCGATGAATAAAGTGCGATATTAAATATAATTAATATTAAAGTTCTAAGCAAGATATCGATGGTGACTTGAATTTCTTCGATGAATAAATAATCGTATAAACTTTGAATGGATGAAGCATGTTCATATAACGGATGCATGATGGTGACGTGGATTACTGTCATTAAGACAAGGACCCATTTAAATAAAATTCTAAGTAGGGTTGCGTTTTGATAAAGCGCAATTACGACCAACGCAAAGTAAATTAAAACGTATCCAGCTTGTGTGATTGAAAAGCCAAATACATCGCCATAATCGTCAACGCCTAAGCGTAATTTTATATACACACCAAAAGATGCGAGTAAAATATAGACACTCGCAATATACATTGCCATTTGTTGTTTTAAAAGTGTTCTTGGCCGTTCACGAATAATCCTTTTTAAGGTGGTGTTGGTCGCAAACATGATTACCCCAAACCCAAAAATAACAATGTAATTAGGGTTTCTGTTTCCGATGACTGTAAAGACTAAAAACACCATGTTCGTTACAATCAAAATGTTTTTAATAACGCGGTTTCTTCTGTATAAAACACTGACATCATCTAAGATGTCTACGCCAGCTTCAAAGTTGAATTTTTCACTGGCGCGTTTCATTAATAGTTTATAAAATACACGCGCTCTTCTTCTAATTTTAGAGGGTTTATTCGGATTTCTTTTATCTTCTCTTGAGGTTGAGTATGATTTAATACGTTCGGCCGTATTTCTAAAGAACATGGCAATTTTATCAAGTTTGGTAGTTTTATTTGGGTCTTCCCCTTTATTGATAGAGTCTACATATTCTTTAAGTTCTTGGGGATCTTCATCAGCCTTTTTAAAAAAATCATCAAGGTCTTTTTCCCTTTTCGCCATGGTCTCACATCCTTAGTGATGCCGGTTATTTATAAATCAAAATCCAATTTGATTTCTTTATATTTAGGATCTTTTCTTGCTTCTAGTTCGTTGGTAATTTGCGCAACGCGCGTCGATGCTGCGGCACCGATTGCCCCTACAATGTCATCTAAAAAGGTATGACATTTTTGTTTGTCTTTTTTTCCACCATAATTTAAATCCGCAACAATCGATGGTTTATTGACATCTATATCGCCAAAGTTGGTTTTTCCGATGGTTCCATAAATCCCTGCCAATTCCAAACCAAACAATTCATCAATCCCAAACATGCCTAAATCACTATTAAGGATTTCGCGTAAAGGTTCACGAATTTTATTTTCTTCTGTTAAACGATCAATTTCTGCACCGAGTTGAAGAATATGGAATGTATCGCGCAGTGATAAGATTTTTTCTACGGAATCAATACAGTCTCTTAAGGATATATCATCGGTCCATTTTGATTGTTGTTTGAACGCGATGTCTGCAATTTGTTCAACAGATACCCCGCGTTCTTTTAACGTATCGACATTCATTTTTAGCATTTCATCTCTTGAAAATAAAGCTCTTTTCATTATTAAATACTCCTTATATCGTTTTATCTACACATTGATAGTTCATTATAGCATTTTTTTATCTAAAGATAAATTGTAAATAAAGGGCT
>CAYZOR010000038.1:0-12436 GCA_964479895.1 uncultured Candidatus Izemoplasmatales bacterium
AACCATGTATCAATCGTTCCAAACATCAAATCCCCATTGTTTGCTTTTTCTTTGCATCCATTTACATTATCTAAAATCCATTTGATTTTTGATGCTGAAAAATAAGGGTCTAATAATAAACCTGTTTTTGATTTAATGAATGGCTCATACCCTTTGGTTTTAAGTTCATCACATATAGGTTGGGATTGTCTTGATTGCCATACTAAAGCATTGTGAACCGGTTGTCCGGTTTTTTTATTCCAAACCACCGTTGTTTCTCGTTGATTGGTTATTCCTATAGAATCAATTTCACTTGCTTTAATGTCTCTTTCTACTAAAGCTTTTGCAATCACTGATAAGGTAGATAGCCAAATTTCATTTGGATTATGCTCTACCCAGCCTGGTTTTGGATATATTTGTTCTAATTCCTTACTCGCAGATGAAACAATGTTATTATCTTTGTCAAAAATGATCGCTCTGGTACTTGTAGTACCTTGGTCAATAGCCATGATGTATTTTCCCATAATAGACCCAATCTCCTTTGCCTTTTATTCATTGAATTTTGTCCACTCTTATATTAACAGTTTTAAGGGTCAAAAGTCTATAAGACTGTTATTTTATTTAATACAAAAACCTTTTAAACGCCTTTATAAAGACTTTTAAAAATTTATTATCAGGTCTTGACAAGATAATAAATATTTTGTATATTTTTATTAGCAGACAATATTATTGAGTGCTAAAACATAATTTTATAGGAGGTATTTATATGTTGAAACCCTTGCATGATAATGTTGTTTTAAAAGAAAAAAAACCAGAAAAAACCACGAAAAGTGGCATCATCTTAACCTCTGATGATACTCAAAAGCCTACGACAGCTGAAGTAATAAGGGTTGGATCAGGGACGAGTGATCATAAGATGAGTGTAAATGTTGGTGATATAGTGGTTTATAAAAATTACGCACCAACTGATATTGAAATTGATGGACAAAAATTTTTAATCATTAAAGAAAGCGATATTTTAGCAATTATGGAGGATGATATTAATGAGTAAAGAGATATTATTTTCTAAAAAAGCACGAGATAAGATGTTAAAAGGGGTTGATAAATTAGCAAACACCGTTAATGTAACACTAGGCCCTAAAGGACGGAATGTTATTTTAGATAAGTCTTATGGATCACCGCTAATCACAAATGATGGGGTGACAATTGCTAAAGAAATTTCATTTAAAGATCATTATGAGAACATGGGTGCACAACTCGTTCAAGAAGTTGCATCAAAAACGAACGACACAGCTGGAGATGGGACCACTACCGCAACACTACTGGCTCAAAGTATGATTCATGATGGACTAAAAGCCGTTGATAAAGGATCAAACCCTGTATTGTTAAGAGAGGGAATGGATAAAGCTTCCAAAAAAATCTCTGAACAAATCTTGAAAAGAAGCCGTAAAATTGAAACATCACAAGATATAGCTTCAGTAGCTTCTGTATCTAGCGGCAGTTCAGATATTGGCGACATTATTGCAAAAGCCATGGATAAAGTTGGAAAAAACGGGGTCATCACTGTCGATGAATCAAAAGGATTTGATACGGAATTAGAACTCGTTGAAGGGATGCAATACGATAAAGGGTATATTTCGCCATACATGGTTTCAGATCGTGAGAAAATGGAGATTACTTTAGAAGATGCCCATGTTTTAATTACCGATCAAAAAATTTCTACCATCAAAGATATTCTACCTGTATTAGAACAAGTTGTTGAAAACAATAAACCGTTATTTATTGTTGCTGATGATATAGAAAATGAAGTGGTTAGTACATTGGTTGTTAATAAACTTAGAGGAACATTTAATGTTGTAGCAACTAAGGCGCCAGGCTTTGGAGATAACCAAAAAGAGATGCTTAAAGACATTGCCTATTTAACCGGTGCAACCTTTTATGCAAAAGATTTGGATATGCAATTAAAGGATGCCAAAATTGAAAATCTCGGGATCGCTAAAAAGGTAATTATCTCTAAAGATAGTACCACTATTTTAGAAGGCAGCGGCAATAAACAAATGCTTAAAGAACGGATTGAAGAAATTGAAAAACAAATAGAAAACACTGATAATACGCATGATATAGAGCACCTTCAAAAACGTTTAGGAAAATTAACTGATGGCGTTGCGATTGTTAAAGTTGGGGCGACAACTGAAACTGAAATGAAAGAAAAGAAACTTCGTATTGAAGATGCCCTTAACGCCACTAAAGCGGCTGTTGAAGAAGGCATTGTAGTTGGTGGGGGCGCGGTACTTGTTAATATTTATAATGATTTGAAAAACAACTTAAAAGATCCAACAACCGATATTCAAAAAGGCATGAATATTGTATTAAACGCCTTACTTCAACCAATTTATCAAATTTCTGAAAATGCAGGATTTGATGGTGAAGAAATTCTTAATCGCCAACAAAATGAAAAAGAAAATATGGGATTTGACGCTAAAACTGGCCAATGGGTTGATATGATTAAAAATGGTATAATTGATCCAACGAAAGTAACTAAGAATGCAGTAATGAATGCTGCTAGCATTGCAGGAATGTTCATTACAACTGAGGCAGCGGTTAGCGTTATCGATGATGACTCAAATTCACAAAACGACAATAATATGCCCATGATGTAAAAAAGTCCCCAAAATTGGGGACTTTTTATATAGTACTATAGGGTTACACTTTGTTTCTTGCTTTATAATGCGTATGCAATAAAGTGTGTGATTTTTCACCAAGCGGTTTTTCTAAGAAATTATCATACAATGCTTGAATGGTTGGATTTTCATGAGATTTTCTCATAGGCATATTCTCATCAACACGGTAGGTTGATTCAATTCTATCTATGCGCTTTTTGTTAGTCGTACCATAAGGCATACCGCCACCACCAATACAACCACCAGGACAAGTCATCACTTCAATAAAGGCATATTCTGATTTCCCAGCTTTTACAGATTGCATCAATGTTTCAGCGTGCTTTAATGTATGTGCAACCGCAACTTTCACATCGTTTCCACCTAAGTTAACGGTTGCTTCTTTAATGCCTTCAAACCCACGGACAGCTTCAAACTCGATTTTTTCTAATGGCTTTTCATTAACAACTTCACTCACTGTTCTAAGTGCTGCTTCCATGACGCCACCCGTTGCGCCAAAAATTGCGCCTGCACCAGTTGTAATTCCGAACGCATCATCAAACTTTTCTTCTTTTAACGCATTAAAATCAACGCCTTGTGAACGGATCATTTTTCCTAGTTCTCGGGTGGTTAATACCGCGTCAACATCTTGGATGTTTTCATGGGCTTTCATTTCTTCGCGCGCAGATTCATACTTTTTCGCCGTACAAGGCATGATAGATACCACATATAAATCTTTTGGGTCAATATTTATTGAATCAGCATAATACGTTTTAGCAAGTGCACCAAACATTTGTTGGGGTGATTTACATGTCGATAAATGGTTTAACATATCAGGATGATTTTGTTCTGTATAACTCACCCACCCCGGACAACACGAAGTCATCATAGGAAGTGTGCCCCCGTTTTTCACACGGTCAAGCAACTCATGGCCTTCTTCAATAATGGTTAAATCCGCCGTAAAATCAGTATCATAAACACGGTCGAATCCTAAACGTCTTAATGCTGAAACCAGTTGACCTGTCCACTGACCGCCCGCTTTATTACCAAACTCTTCCCCAATTGACACACGAATAGAGGGCGCAACTTGAACGATAACATGTTTATCTGGATCGTTGATCGCATCAAAAACACGCTGTGAATCATCTTTTTCAGTAATCGCCGCAACGGGACAAACACTTGCGCATTGCCCGCAGAATGTACAATCTTCATCCGATAAATATTTTCCGTATTTTGGAGACACTCTCATGTCGTTAGAACGCCCCATGTTTTCTAATACATACGTCCCTTCAACTTCTTTACACACTTCAACACAACGGCCACATTTAATGCATCGATTTGGGTTTCTATAGATTGAAGGGTTATGATCATCAACGGGTTCGTGTTTTAACACTTTTTCAAAACGATTTTCATCGATACCAAGTGTGTTTGCTAAATTTTGAAGTTCACAGTTTAAGTTTCTTGAGCACGTGGTACAGTTTGTATCATGGTTTGCGAGTAACAGTTCAGTGATTGTTTTTCTTGCAGTATGAACCTTTTTAGAATTGGTTTTGACTTCCATGCCTTCTTTTACAGGCGTAGAACATGCGGTTAGTAGGTTCTTACTCCCATTGATTTCAACGGAACACACACGACAATCAGAATTGATTTTTAAATCTGGGTAGTAACATAGTGTTGGAATATTGATGCCGTTTTCCTTTGCGGCCTCCAAAATAGTCATGCCTTCTTTGGCTTTTATATCGATATTATTAATGGTTAAATTAATCATTTTGTGACCTCCTCATCAAACTTTAGACGTTCATGATATTCATCACGGAAATAGCCAAGGGATGAAATAATAGATATTGGTGAGGATTGTCCGAGTCCACATAGTGAACTTTGATGCATCACACGGGCTAAGGACTCAAGGGAATAAAGATCTTTGGTTGAACCATCTGATTCAATAAACTTTTGTATCAGCTGATCTAAGTGTACATGCCCTTCTCGACAGGGAGTGCATTTCCCACAAGATTCATGGGCAAAGAACTTAACGGTTCTTTTCAATACTTCGAATAAGTCTTGGCGATCATCCATCACAATGATTGCCCCTGCCCCTGTTTTTGATTCAAATTCTTCAAATCGATCATAATCAATTTGCATATCCAACATATATTCAGGGATAATCGGACCACAGGCGCCGCCAAGTTGAACCATTTTTACTTTACGGTTATTTTTAATGCCCTGACCAAGTTTAAAAATAACATCTCGTATGGTTGTGCCAAATTCTACTTCATAGACTCCAGGTTCATTAATGTTGCCCGATAAAGAGATGAGTTTGGTTCCATTAGAAGTCTCAGTTCCAAGCTGACTATAGTTTTTGCCCCCCATTTCTATAATGAATGGAAGATTAGAAAATGTTTCTACATTGTTTAAAAGGGTAGGTTTATTAAAGACCCCTTGATCAGTAGGAAATGGGGGTTTTACACGGGTTCTTCCCGCTTTTCCTTCAATTGACTCAATCATCGCAAACTCTTCACCAACGACATATGAACCAGCACCAACACGCACTTCAAGGTCAAAATCAAGGCCACTGTCTAAAATATTTTTTCCTAATAAACCACGATTTTTCGCTGCTTCAATGGCCCATTTCATAACGCTGATGGGTTTATCATATTCACCCCGAATATAAAAATACCCATGAGACGCACCCGAAATATAAGCCGCGATTAAAATTCCCTCAATGACTAAATGAGGATCATTTTCCATTAGATATCGGTCTTTAAAATTCCCTGGTTCACCTTCATCGGCATTACAAACCAAATATTTCTCTTTAGCGGTTTCCTTTATTAAACTCATTAATTTAGTGTGCATAGGAAAGCCTGCGCCCCCACGTCCACGTAAGTTCGCAGTCTTAATGGCTTCAATCAACTCAAAGCGATCCATTTGTATCGCTTTTTTAAAAAACTCATAAGCCCCCAGTTCTATCGCATTCTCAATCGATAAGGGATTGATCTGCCCAATACGCTTCGTTAACATTTTTTTCTCAGGCATATCGCTTCACCCTATGTTCTGCAATGATCGCTTTTGTTTTATCAGGCGTTAAATGGGTAAATGTCTTCTCTCCAATACGCATTGCTGGTGCTTTATCACATGCCCCTAAACAACTCGTGTATTCGAGAGTAAACATTTTGTCATCAGTGGTTTCACCAATGCCAATGCCTAATAGTTTTTCTAAGGTTGAGAGAATGCTTGGTTGATTGTTGATGTGACAAGGCACATCATGGCACACTTGAATCACATATTGACCTTTTGGTTTTAAAGAAAACAGACTATAAAAGGTCACAACACTCGAAACTTTACTTTCTTTGATACTTAAATAATTCGCGATCGTCTTTAATTCATCTTCTGTTAACTCATGATGCGTTTTGTACTGTTGATAATCCATCAATATTTCAATCAGATAATCATCGCTCTTGGGGTATTTTTGAAGCACTTCTTTTAACTCCATTTTTTCCTCCTTATAAAGCTTTTATAAAAACGCATAAAACTGAAACAAAACTCAATAAATGTATGAATCCCTCCCATCATAAAAATCTTTCTATAGTTTTTATTATATTAAGGATTGAACAAAAGACAATACATTTTTGTTTATAAAAATAATACATTCTATAATTGCGTCCAAAAACCACGCTATTAAGATAAATAATATTAATTAAAAAAAATCTATTTAAACCATTTCATCCTTAGTAATTAAAAAAGATTATCACTCATTTGATAATCTTTTCATTTAAAAGTTCTTATTATTATGTTTTAATCACTTGTTTGTTTTGGGATTTAATGGCTTTAATTAAATCTTCGGTTTGGTAATCTTTTAAAAGAAGCGTTTTTTTAACTTTTTGCTGGGTCTTTTTTGAACGAAAGAAAAGGATGAGTTTTCTATAGCGTCTAAAGCCATATAATGTTTTAATGATGCGATAGCTCATTAACTCATGATAATTAAAGGTTTCAGTTTTGGTATATTCACTACTAAAAGTCATTGTTTTTTCTTTAAGTTCTACACTTAAATTTCTATATTGTATCCAATCTCTATAAAAATACCATATTGATATAATGATCGACACTAAGATAATTCCTAAAATATTTAAAATCCATATATCTCCAAAAAACATCCATTCATCGTTTTCACTAAAAAAGGCATTTGCCAAAACAAACAAAAAGATGGCTATAAAGGCACTACTTATCCCAACCAATATAATACGCGATTTAAGATCTAATGTTTCTGAATTGAATGGTTTCATCAAACCCCTCTAATCTAATGATTTATTTTGTTTTAATATAGGCAACTTTTTCTTCAATTTTTACTTCAAATGCTTTATGACGCTTAAAAAAGGTTAACGGTCTTACATTTTGACCATAGTTTCTAGGGTGAAAACCAGGAAATTTCTTTTGAAGCAATCCAGCCACAACGCTCCAATAAGCCCACCCATCATCTTCGATATTGGATTTAATGATATGTTTAATTTCTTCTTCAATACGCTTTAAAGGGGTAATTGATGATTCGTTTTTGCCGTTTTTCTTTTTCTTAGATGACGATTTTTCACTTGGTTTTTTCACTTCATTTTCTTTTGGTTCTTTATCGTCTTCACTGTCTGAAAACATTTTATCTAGATAAGAAAATGTCGCACAAGCGTTCACTAAAGAGAGTGGCGTTTTACTTTCGCCCATGCCCATTACAAACATATTATCTTCTCTAAGACGGGTAACCAATTTTGTAAAATCGCTATCTGAAGAAACAATACAAAAGCCTTCTACTTTATGGCTATATAAAATATCCATCGCATCAATGATCAACGTAAAATCACTGACATTTTTACTTTTATTGCTAGAGTAAGTATTTTGCTGAACAGGCGTTAATGCAAAATCATGAATGATTTGTTTCCACGGTTTTACATAATCCGTCGTCCAATCTCCATACACTCTACGATACGTAATATTGCCGTATTTATTGGCTTCATCAATGATAATTTCGATATATTTTGCGGAGATGTTCTCCGCATCAATCAACAATGCTATGCTTCGGTTTTCAATATCCATAAATAGCCTCTTTCTTATTCAGATTCATTAATTTAAAAATCGTTCAGGTTTTTTAGCTGTTGGCAAGTACTCTATATTTTCTAAAGGAATCCCGAAATAATAATGGAAATAATAGACATCTAATAAATGAGTATATACGGTGGCGCGTTTATTTAATTTTCCACTATCATCAATCACAAACTCAATATGCGCTTTTTGATTCAGTTCTACGCCTTCACTTTCTATTTTCACCGTTGTATTATGTGCTTTACAAAATGATTTAAAAGTATTTAAAAGCGTTTCATCGATATTCCAAAATTCCACACTAAACTGAAGGCTTTTATTCACATCATGCGTGATTTGCTTGGGGAACATATCTTTTAAAGGAATGATATCATGCATTTCAAAGTCTTCGTTACTACATGATTGTACAAATGCTTCTTTAGCACGCGGACTTTCAAATGATAAAATGGTCGCATAAGGCATGAATACTTCGACTCCTTGAAGGGATGCAAGCTGATAAAATTCTTCTTCACTGAGTTCATAAAAATAACTTTCATCCATATTTAAAACAGCTTTTACCATACTTAATATATCAAAATAGTTAAGTGTCTCACTTCGCATCATCGTATCATAAGATTGAAGGGTTAAGCCGTTTTCATCTTTAGCATTAAAATCAATATATTCACTGAGATCAATGGTAAATTGTGCATCTTTTAAAATGAGTTGATGAGACGGTGGGTAGCCTAGTTGTGTTGCTTTATCTTTGATAGCCCCTTCATTGACCATCGCTTTTACAAAGTTTGAATCCTTTGCATACCTTAAGGTTTGATGAAATAAATTTAATCCAAAACTATTATAGGTATTAATATCAAACCCCCGTTTTAATAAAAAGTGTAAACTTTTTTCAAATTGTTCGATGGTATCTTGTTGACTTACATGCATAAATAAATCCGTATCTTGAAACATAGATAAATCTTTCACATCTTCAATATGTGTTAAAAGTTCAGGATGATAAGCTATCATATCAAACATGATAGATTCATCGGTTAAAAGGCCTCTCATGTTTGGATCACGTGCTAAATAATTAAATACCTCGTGATTGTTTAAAGCAATGCGTAATAAGTCCTTATGCGCACTTGGGTGGGGATTATAATTTTGGTAGACTTGCTCAAAATACTCTAAATCCTTATAAAGGATGATGTATTCATACATATCGAGCAAATGATCATTGGAAAACTCAAATGCATCTAAGGTCATAAATAAAAAGTGCTCTCTTTCAAAAATCAACAGTAACACCAACAAAGGTAAATCCATTTGATTAAAGAAATCAGAATAATCATACGTAGCGATAAGATATTTGAATATATTTTCACTATCATAAGCAATGGCTAATTCAATTGGATCTAACATATTCGATTCATCAAATGGATTATACACTTTTTCGAACGCTTGAACATCATCGCTTTTTAAAGCGCTAGCCCATTCTAACCAATTGAATAAATCATCACTTAAAAGAAAATTTTTATAAGCATCATACATCAAACTTCACTCCAGTCATTTCTTATTGCTTGTCAATGTCTTGATCATTAAGCGCATTATTTTGGGCATTCATCATTTGTTCAAAAGCACTCCCGATCGCACTAGTATTGGATAAGTCTTTCATCATGCCACTCATCTGCATGCTGCCTGCTTGGGTATTCATATCGTCAAATATTAAATAGTTTAAATCTGGAATTTTATTTGAAAAATCTAAGAAACGAATGATCTTTTTAATGAGTTGCTTGAGGATAAATTTAAATAACATGCTTAAATAATATACTAAAATAATTGGTAAAAATACGATGAATATTAAGACAGAGAAAATTGTGTAAAATTTTCGGTAATTCACTTTTGTAACTGCCTTGTTTTGAAACATTTTAGCCTGCAGTGTGATAAAATAACGGAATCCAAAAGCGAATAGACGTTCTATTAAGTAAAAAACACTGACACTAATAAATAAAATGACATGGAGCGGTAAGAAAACCATTAAAAGTAAGCTTTTAATTATTTGCTCGCTTTTTTTAAAATTTTGCATATGCAATAGGTCTTTAAAGGTTTTTAATCCTTTTTGAAATGTCTGTTTCATCCAATCACCCTTTGTTTAAAATCAGTTTAATTGTATCATATAAGCCTTTAAAAAAATAGTTATTAAAAGGCGATATTTCATGAAAAAACCCTTTTTTAAGGGCTTGCCTTATAAAAGGGTTTACGATTCTTGATTTAACAAGTTTTGACACGCAGGACACATCCCACGATAAAGCAATTGCGAGTCTTGAACGACATAATCTTTTAACTTTTTAGCATCTATCTTTGGTGGCGTGACATCGATATCAAAGATCTTAGAACAATTCATACATTTGAAATGCGCATGCGGCTCACGGACTAAATCGTATCTGGTTTCGGTTTGATCCATGATAATCATGGTTGCTAAATGATTCTTTATGAAAAGATGAAGGGTATTATAAACGGTTGTTTTTGATAATGTCGGTATATCTTCATAAAGGGCTTGATAGATTTCATCCGCAGTCGGATGATTTTGTTCTTCTTTTAAGTATTGATAAATCATTAATCGAGTATATGAAGGTTTTATATCGTAACTTCTTAATATTTCACTATATTGTTGCATCATTATCACCACCTATAAATGGAATTCGTCTAAATTTGGAATGAGTACAATTTTATTGTAATTCGAAAACACTAATATGTCAATTATGAAGGCTATTTATTTGTAGGATAATGAAGAACACGATATAATGAAAGCAGCTTAAATTTAATGAGGAGTTGTAGAATGGAAATTTTAAAAGGAAATGATCGTTTTTATATCGAAAATGATAACCAAGAAATGATTGCCTATATATCCTATCAATACGAAAATGATGAAGTAATTGTTGCCAATTCAACATTCGTTGACCCATCTTTACGTGGCGGGGGCGTTGCCAAAAAACTTTTAGACAGACTCACGATATTTGCCCGCCAAGAAGGCTTGAAAATTCGTCCCCTTTGTTCATATGTTGTCAAAGCATTTGAACGATATAACGATTATGATGATGTGAAACTGGATTAATGAAAAGGGATAATCGAATTTGATTATCCCTTTTTTAAAGCATTTTTAAACCTATAATATCTTTAGCCAATAGCGCTTGATTCTTTAGATATATAACCCCTTGTGTGGCATCAAGACCTACTATTTCGCCTACAAACTTATTAATGGAATCCTTCATAAAAACTTTTACTTCAACGATGGCTCGCTCCCTTAAAGCCGTTTCTAACGTATATTGCATTGATGCATATTGATCAGGGCTCAGCGTGGGTTTATCGACTTTCTCTAAATCATGATAAAGGGCTTTTAAATAATCACTTTGCGCTTCTAAGGCTTCAAATGGTAGCCATTTTAACATTTTACGATCGTGATAAATATTAGGCATTGTGACCCCCTATTAACCCTAAACGCTCTTTTTTGGTTCCTTCAAGATATGAAGTTAAGCGCATCGCACTATCTTTGCCATATTTTGCTTTAATCCCATCCATTGCAGTATGCAACTGTCTGCTTTGATTTTTTTTATGCTGATTTTCAAAGAAACTTAATTGTTCAAACATGTTTCTAGGGGTTAATTTGGTGACTCTAATGGTAATCCTTCGAATTGGTAGGTCTTCATAATGGGTTTTAAAAAGTGTTAAAACCGCCTGCAATAAAACTTCAACACTATCGGTGGGATGCGTTAAACTAAACTGTCTAGAAAACCCTCCGCCAAAGGCTTTAGAATATCCAATGGAAAGATGAATGGTACGCGCTTCATTGCGCGTAAACCGTAATTTTTCCCCGACTTCATCGACCATTTCTAATATGACGGGTAAAATACTTTTGCCATCATGATCTTTAAAGAGTGTTTGCCCTTGCCCTAAACTTTTGTTTTTAATTTTAAGGGTTTGCCCTTTTTCACTGATGATGCTTTGGTCAATTCCATGCGCATGATAAAAAAGCTCTTCACCCATCACCCCAAAAAGCTTTTTCAACGTTTTGACGTCACTGCAGGCCAAATCTTTAACAGAATAAATACCTAATGCATTCAGCCGTTTTTCCATTCGCGGGCCAATGCCCCACATCTTACTCAAAGGTTTTAACGGCCAAAGTGAGTCTTTTATATCTTCATAACGCATCTCAGCAATATGGGTTTTGCTTTTTTTCGATAATAGATCTAGAGCCAATTTACTCAAAAGTAGATTATCACCAATCCCACACGTAGAAGGAATTTGAAGCGTATAATATATTTCACGCATGATCATTTTGGATATTTCTAAAGGGGTTTTTTCATAGTAGTTTAGATAAGGGGTTAAATCTAAAAAGGCTTCATCAATACTATAAATATGAAGGTCTTCTTTTGCGATATATTTTAAATAGATTTTGATGATGTCTCTCGAATACTCTAAATATTTACGCATACGTGGTTTCGCAATAATTAAGTTGTTGATCTTAGGCACTTCAAATAAACGCATCACGTTTTTAAGCCCATGTGTCTTTTTCAAATAAGGACTCACAGCAAGCACAACACTGCCGCCGCCTCTAGATTCATCCGCAACAATAAGCGGGGTTTTAAATGGATCTAACCCGCGCTCTGCACACTCAACAGACGCATAAAAACTTTTTAAATCAATACAAATAATATCACGATAAATTTTATATTCGTCCATAGAATGTTCCTCCTTTT
>CAYZOR010000039.1:0-11549 GCA_964479895.1 uncultured Candidatus Izemoplasmatales bacterium
CACAGCGGTCTCCAAAACCGTTAGTACGGGTTCGAATCCTGTCACCCCTGCCAATATAACGGTTTAAACAGTGGATTTTGTCTACTGTTTTTTTTATTTTGTGCGGAATGTAAACGCTTTATATTTGGTAATTTATATGCTAATATAATATCAGTGTTGAAAGGATGTGTAGCCATGATATATATTGATGGAAATCAATTAACACTTGAAGATTTTATCCAAGTGTCTAGAGATAAAGTAAAAGTAGAAGTGACTCAAGAAGCTTGGAAGAATGTAGAAGCTTCTCGTAAAGTGGTTGAAAAGCGTGTAAACAATAAAGATGTTGTATACGGAATCAACACAGGGTTTGGGAAGTTAAGCGATACAAGAATTGCTGAAACCGATCTATCTGCTTTACAAAAAAATTTACTGAGAAGTCATGCGTGTGGAAGTGGGGAACCGCTATATTTAGAGGCAATTAGAGGTATGATGTTATTAAGAATTAATGCGCTTATAAAAGGGTATAGTGGAATTAGAAGGATAACGATTGAAAAATTATTAGAGTTTCTTAATAAAGATTTGATTCCTGTTGTGTATTCCCAAGGATCACTTGGCGCTAGTGGTGATTTGGTGCCTTTGGCGCACATGGCTTTACCTATCATTGGTGAAGGCGAAGTGTTTTTAGATGGTGATATTGTTGAAGCGAATGCAGGATTAAAAGCTAAAGGCATCCATAAATTAGAACGTTTAGAAGCGAAGGAAGGCCTTGCATTCATTAATGGGACTCAAGCCATGGCATCTATTGGTGCTTTAACGCTTTATGATGCGATGCAAACATTTATGTATAGTGGAATAAGTGCATCACTTTCTTTTGAAGCACTCAATGGTATTAGTGATGTTTTTGATCAAAGAATTCATGAAGCCAGACCCCACAAAGGACAGTGCATTACCGCTAAAATGATGCGTTTTATTCTAAAGGGGAGTAAGAACGTTACCCATCAAGGGGATGATCATGTTCAAGATGCGTATAGTTTAAGAACCATTCCTCAAGTGCATGGGGCGTCGTATGATGCATTGATGTATGTTAAAGAGGTCTTAGAAACTGAGTTTAACTCAGCTACGGATAATCCCTTAATATTTACAGATACAAATGAAGCCTTATCTGCAGGGAATTTTCACGGTCAACCTTTAGCCATTGCGTTTGACTTTTTAAGCATTGCAATCAGTGAACTGGCTAATATTTCTGAAAGACGTTTAGAGCGGTTAGTAAATAGCGATTTAAACAAAAAATTTCCTCCGTTCTTAGCTAAAGAAAAAGGAAGAAACTCAGGCTTTATGATTGTACAATACGCGGCGGCGTCTTTAGTCAGTGAAAATAAAACCTTAGCGCATCCTGCTAGTGTTGATTCAATTCCTTCAAGTGCCAATCAAGAAGACCATGTATCAATGGGAACGATTGCGGCTAGAAAAGCCGATAAAATATTAAATCACACACGAAAAGTGATTGCTTTAGAGATGTTTAGCGCAGCGCAAGCTTTAGATTTTGATGGGGCGAATGGGTTATCAAGAATTTGTCAAGATGCGTACTCTAAAATCAGAAATAAAGTACCGTTTATAGAAGAAGATACCATCATGAAACCATATATGGATTTTGTGGAAGATTTATTAAAAACCGAAGCCCTTTCGCATCCTGATTTGGAGGCATTGTTATGGAAATAAAAGTAACGTTAGATGAAATTTTTGATGCATTGCCTAATAAAGAACCGTTTAAAGAAACGATTAGGAGAGCGCCTAAACGTGACTTTGCTTTGAGTGAAGATGAAACCCTTAAGGCGTTAAAAAATGCTTTACGCTATGTACCAAATAAGTGGCATGATGTATTAATGGAAGAGTTCATGGATGAACTAATGACTTACGGTAGAATCTATGGATATCGTTTTAGACCCAAAGGCAATATTAAAGCAAAACCAATCAATCAATATAAAGGCAATACAGTTCAAGGAAAAGCTTTTCAATTAATGATTCAAAACAATTTAGATTTTGATATTGCTTTATATCCTTATGAATTGGTGACGTATGGCGAGAGTGGTCAAGTGTTTCAAAACTGGATGCAATATCAACTTGTTATGCGGTATTTAGAAATCTTAAAAGAAGATGAGACGCTTGTGATTTATAGTGGACATCCAATGGGTATTTTTAAAACGTTTAAACATTCTCCAAGAGTGATGCTTACAAACGGGTTAATGGTTGGCATGTTTGATACGCAAGCTCATTTTTCAAGAGCGCAATCATTAGGTGTTGCAAACTATGGACAAATGACTGCTGGAGGATGGATGTATATTGGACCTCAAGGAATCGTTCATGGGACATATTCTACGCTTTTAAATGCTGGAAGAATTAAACTAGGAATTGATGAATCAAGCAATCTAGCTGGCGTTTTATTTGTGAGTAGTGGACTTGGTGGCATGAGTGGCGCACAAGGAAAAGCCGCAATGATTGCGGGGGGTGTGGGGTTAATCGCTGAAGTGGACGCATCTCGCATAGAAACACGATACGCCCAAGGTTGGATTGATTATAAGACAGATTCTTTAAAAGAAGCCTATGATTTGGCGTTGAAATATAAAAAAGCGAAGCAAGGCGTTTCTATAGCATATTTAGGGAATGTGGTTGATTTATTGGAATATGCGCTAAAGAAAGATATTCATATTGATCTCTTAAGTGATCAAACAAGTTGTCATAATGTCTATGATGGTGGATATACGCCTCAAAGTTTAACATTTGAAGCACGCAGTGAACTTTTGAAAAAAGATAAAGTTACATTCGTTGAGCATGTGAATAAAGGGTTGATTAAACATTATGCGCTAATAGAGAAACTCTTTAAAAAAGGGACGTATTTTTTCGATTATGGCAATAGTTTTATGAAAGCCATTTATGATGCAGGCGAACAAAGTATTTGTAAAAATGGGCTCAATGATTTAGATGGGTTTAAATATCCATCATACGTTGAAGATATTATGGGCCCTGTGTTGTTTGATTATGGATATGGACCCTTTAGATGGGTTTGTTTATCAGGAGAAGAGAAAGACTTAGATCTTACTGATCAAAAAGCAATGGAAGTGATAGATCCCAACCGAAGATTTCAAGACAACGATAATTATGAATGGATTAAAAATGCAAAAAAGAATCAGTTAGTCGTTGGATCTAAAGCCAGAATATTGTATCAAGATGCATTTGGGAGAAGAGATATTGCTTTAGCGTTCAATAAAATGGTTAGAGAAAAAGACGTTGGACCGATAATGATAGGGCGCGATCACCATGATACAGGGGGAACGGACTCTCCGTTTAGAGAAACATCGAATATTAAAGATGGCTCTAATATTATGAGTGAGATGGCTACCCATGTGTTTGCTGGAAATGCGGCTAGAGGGATGAGTCTTATTGCACTTCATAATGGTGGGGGTGTTGGAACGTCTAAATCTGTAAATGGTGGCTATGGATTGGTTTTAGATGGATCGAAAGCAACCGATGAAATTATTAAAAAGGCTGTGTTGTTTGATGTGATGGCAGGGGTCGCAAGAAGGAACTGGGCCAATTTAGAAAATGCTAAATCAACATCAATTGAATTCAACGCTACAAAGGAAGGGTATATTACGATTCCCTTTGACAGTGAAGAAGAAAAACTAAAAAAAATTATACAATCTAAATACAAACAAGGAGGCTATTAATATGCAACCAATTGTACAGTGTGTCCCTAATATTTCTGAGGGGAAAGATTTAGAGAAAATTGAAAAAATCGTTGAACCACTTAAAAATCAAAAGGGGTTTAAATTAGTCAGTTATGAACCCGATAAAGATTATCATCGAACCGTTATCACTTTGATTGGTGATCCGCATGCGATGAAAGACCCTTTGTTAAAATTCATTGAAAAAGCGATCAATTTGATTGATATGAACGAGCATCAAGGGGAACATCCTAGAATGGGAGCGGTGGATGTATTGCCGTTTATTCCAATTAAAAACATCGATATGGAACAATGTATAGCCATTGCACTTGAGATGGGAGAAACCATTGCTAAAACCCTGAGGTATCCAGTTTTTATGTACGGAGAAGCAAGTTTAAAAAAAGGGAGAAAAAAGCTTCCTTCGATTAGAAAAGGCGAATTTGAAGGCATGAAAACAAAAATAAAAGAAGAAAAATGGCACCCTGATTTTGGTGACGCAACGATTCATCCATCCGCAGGAGTCATTGGTGTTGGCGCAAGACTTCCATTGATTGCTTATAATATTGATTTAGATACACAAGATTTAGAAATTGCTAAGAAAATTGCTAAAGCCATTAGAGGAAGTAGTGGTGGGTTTAAACATATTCAAGCCGGCCCTGTTATGTTAGAAGAAAGAGGCCATGTTCAAGTGACTATGAATATTTTAAACTATAAACAAAATCCAATTTATAGAATTTTAGAAACGGTTAAGATGGAGGCTTTTCGTTATAATGTGTCTGTACCATCGAGTGAGATTGTAGGATTGATCCCTTCTGAAACCATTGAAAGGTCGTTGAAATATTATTATGATATCGATGGGAAAACGCTAGATAAAGGGATGGATTTAGAAAATTTAGCCAAAGAAGCACAACAAATTTTAGGGTTTAGAGACTTTGAAGTGACCAAGATTATTGAGGCGAATATCGAATGAAACCTTATGCAGATTTAATCATTCAAAATATTGGGCATTTAATAACACCGAAACCTTCACCCATTCCACTGAGAAAAAAAGCTTTAGATGAAGTGATTGAATACCAAAATGCGTTTATTGCCATTAAGTCAGGTAAGATCTTAGATTTTGGTGAAGGTGAAGGCAAGCATTTCAAATCAAAAAATACTAAAATCTATGATGCTAAAGGCAAACTAGCAACGCCTGGATTAGTTGATTCTCATACCCATGTGGTGCATTATGGTTCAAGAGAATATGAATTTGAAAAAAAAATACGCGGGGCTAGTTATTTAGATATTTTAAATGAAGGTGGCGGCATTTTATCGAGCGTTAAAATGACAACCGATGCTACATATGACCAACTGTATAATCAATCTAAAAAAAGTTTAGATATGATGTTAAAACACGGTACAACAACGGTAGAAGGCAAAAGTGGTTATGGGATTTTTAAAGAAACAGAGTTAAAACAGTTAAGAGTGTCTAAACAGCTCAACTCAGATTTATCCATTGATATTGTCCCTACCTTTTTAGGGGCACATGCTGTGCCTAAAGCTTACAAAAATAATCGAAAAGCTTTGGTAGACCATGTAATCGAAACATTAGACGACGTCAAAAAAGAAGCATTGGCTGAGTTTGTTGATGTGTTTTGTGAAACCGGTGTTTTTGATGCCGAAGAAAGCGAACTCATTTTACGTGCAGCCAAAGAAAAAGGGTTTTCTCTTAAAATCCATTCAGATGAAATCAAGCCAATTGGAGGGACTGAGTTAGCGGTTAAGTTAAACGCATCAAGTGCCGATCATTTAATGGTCATTACGGATGAAGGGATTAAAGCACTCGCAAATAGCAATACCATTGGAAATGTTTTATTATCAACGTCTTTTAACTTAAATCAACCCTACGCTCCACTCAGAAAAATGATAGATGAAGGGGTTGCACTTGCTATATCGTCTGATTATAATCCAGGAAGTTCCCCAAGTGAAAATTTATTATTTACATTAAACATTGCGGCGATTCATTTAAAACTTTCTCCCAATGAAATATTAAATGCCGCAACACTAAATCCTGCCCATAGCTTAAATCGCGGTTTAGAAATCGGCGCGATAGCACCGAATTATAAAGCAGATATTGTCTTGTATGATGCGCCGAATTGGCCTTATGTTTTATATCATTTTGCGATTAATCATGCCAGCGATGTATTTAAAAATGGAAAACTCGTTGTGAAAAACCAACAAATAATATAGGAGGCTTTATTATGAAATTAATCGATTATAGTGTCTTAGACTTTGTAAAAGAACTAGATAGCGCCAAACCAGCTCCAGGAGGAGGAAGCGCATCCGCTGTTGCGGCCGCTTTAGGCATGGCTTTATCAAGAATGGTAGGCCATTTAACCATCTCTAAAAAGAAATTTAAAGCGTTGGATGATTATGCTCAAGAATCATTTATTGACATTCACGAACAATTAAAAGATAATCAAAGGAAAGCATTAAAGTTAGTTGATGAAGATACACTAGCCTTTAATCAAATTATGAAAGCATTTAAAATGCCTAAAGAAAGCAACGAAGAAAAAAAAGAACGTAAAAAAGCGATTGAGAAAGCGACGTACAAAGCAACGGAAGTTCCTTTAGAAATCGCGGAGATAAGTTTTGAGACATTAAAGAAATTACAACAAACCTTAAAGCATGCGAATAAAAATGCGATCAGTGATATTGGCGTAAGTGCACTTCTATTACACAGTGCTTTAGAAGGCGCTATTTTAAACGTTAAGATTAACCTTCCTGGTATTAGCGATGAATCGTATAAAGAAAAAACGGTTGCAAAGGTTAAAAGCATGCAACAAGAAGGTCATGTGGTTAAAGAAGCATTATTAAAAATGGTTAACGAACATCTTTAAATATTAGGAGGCAATCCCATGAAAAATGCATTTGTTACTTTCATCATTCGAAATGATTCTTTTTTGCCTGGCGCTTTAACATTGGCTTATGCACTAAAAAGGCAAAAAACCACTCATGATTTAGTGGTGATTGTTTCTAAAGGATTGCCTTTTCAAAGTCTAGATGCACTGCGTGAATTATACGACCATGTGATTGAGCTTGATGAAATATACGTAGCGCATGAAAATAGACATGAACGACAAGACCGCCCCTTTTTATTCAGTAGATTTCATGCACTTAGACTTGGCAAAGATGGAGATTTAGGTTTTAATTACGGAAAAATCATCCTTTGTGATGCCGATCTTTTACCACTTAAAAACTATGACGATTTATTTAATTTAAATGCACCTGCAGGCATTATTAATGAGAAAAAAGAATATTGTATGGAGTATGAACATGGAAAATATATCATTCCAGATAGTGCCTTAGAAAAAGGCGAATGGAACTGGCATGCAATCTACAAAGATTATCCCATGGGGAGCCGCATACCTAAAACAATTACCGATAGAGTAAAAACAGATTTTGATAATATGGGTATGAATGCTTCTTTATATCTATTTGAACCCTCTTACGCTTTATATAAAGACATATTAAATGATACTTTAGACAAAAATACGCAATCACTTATTGCCAAATTCCCTTGGCCTGAGATGCAATACATTACTCAAAAATTAAGTGGGAAATGGCATAATATAGACCTTAAATATTCTTCGTTTAATGGCTATCCCAATATAGAAATATTAAATGGAATTCATTATGCTGGGTTAAAACCTTGGAAAATGCGCCATCGTTCGATTAAGAATTTTGCAAGGTTTGAAGATTATCGTTTATATTATCAAGTGTTTATAACCATGATGGATTTAAATCCATCGTTATTTAATTCTAAAAAGCTTAAGCGTCTTTATAATCAAATTACTGAGTTACTTAAAGAAAACAAATTTCAGTTTAAACGGACGCATTTGCCAAATGTGAAGCATTTGTTTTAAAAAAGCACTATGTAAGTGCTTTTTTTATGTTATTACCTTGACACGCATAGTAATCTTTAGTAAAGTAAAGATAACTCAATGAAAAGGAGAAATTGACATGCGAAAAGAATCTACAGTTGAATTAATTTTTAATAGTGCTTCTCATGGTGCTGGTGTGCTCATGGGTATTTTTGCGTTGTCGTTTCTTTTAATTCAAGTCGATACCACCAATGCATTTTACGGGGTCTTAATATTTGGAATTACATTGATTTTTATGTATCTAGCATCAACACTTTATCATGCTTTTCCACAATCAATGGGAAGGGTACGCTCAATTTTAAGACGGTTTGATCATAGTGCTATATATTTATTGATCACAGGGACGTATGTACCATTTATTTGGATTTTAATCCCTAATCAAACGGGTTATTTATTGATGGGATTTTTGATGGGTGTAAGTTTTGTAGGGATTTTAATGAAAATCGTTATGTTTCATCGATTTAAACCGTATCATTATGTTATGTATCTTTTAATGGGCTGGTCAATCTTAGCGATTTGGTCAGATGTTTACCAAGTTATCCCCAGTGATGCTTTGGTGTTTTTAATTATTGGTGGACTGGCTTACACGATTGGGTTTATATTTTTTGTTTTAAAAAATATTCCTTACATGCACTTTGTTTGGCATTTGTTTGTTATAACGGGGTCATTAATGCACTTCTTTTCAATTATAAATTTAATATAAGAGGCGATAATTATGAGAAAAACTGGACTGATTATTGATTCAACGGTTTATATCGATGAGTCAACGATTAAACAAAACGATGTAGGCGTTGTATCTTTAAATGTTTTAGAGGGCGACAACGTTTATAAAGAAACAGATATTACACAACAGTTTGTTTTTGATGAACTTGACGCAGGAAAAAAACTTACCACTTCACAACCTTCACCAGAATTATTTAAAGAAGCATTTAATGAAAAGATTAAAAAAGGCTATGAAAAAATATTGGTTATCACCATATCAAAAGGGATAAGCGGAACGTATCAAAGTGCCTTACTTGGTAAGGACATGTGTAATGACGCATCTAAAATTCATGTGTTTGATACATTAAATGCTGGATTTGGAAACGAACTTTTGGCAATGGAAGCCTTAAGATTAATCGGTGAATCAGATGATCCAAGCGTAGTTATAAAGAAAATGAATACTATTATTGATAGTGCGCGTTTATACTTTACAGTAGAAAACTTATTTTCTCTTCAAAAAGGGGGAAGGCTTTCTAAGAAACAAGCCCTTTTGGGTACCGTTTTAAGAATACGTCCAATCATTAAACTCCATGAAGATGGAACGTTAAGTTTGGTTCATAAAGAACGGACAAGAACTAGACTTATGAATTATTTAGTGAACAACATAAAAAAAGACTATGAAAACAAATCGTTTATAAAGGTAAGGATTGTTAATCAATTAAACGATGAAAGTGTTGCAGAGTTAAAAAGAAGATTAGAAGAAGTGTTTGATAACATTGATATTACGGTAACGAACTATATCGGACCTGTTTTCTCAATCCATATTGGTAAAAAAGGTTTGGGTGTTACTTGGTATTGTGAGTAATTAAAAAATTAATAATTTTACATGAAAAAACCGGCCATTTTGTACTGAACCCCAAAAATTGGACATAACTAAATCCAATAGAAAGGGTGCAGTTCATTTTGGCCGGTTTTTTAGTTAATATATTAAATTAATCTTCTAAAGTTTCATCATCAATCAGTCGTTGATAATAATTGGTTTCTAAGAAATATTGATTCATTTGTCGTTTATGAATCAGTTGATTATATCTTTGGTCGATGCCTTCTCCACTAATTGAACCAGTTCTTTTAACAATATTCATATCTTCATTGACAGCCATGAAATAAGTATCTGTCATAAAACTGCTGTCCAAGAAGAAGACTGTGTTTTCTGTTTTTCTGTCAAATACATCGTAGCCTAGTGCATATTTATGGTTGAAATCAAGGCCAAACATGTTGGCAATCGTTGGCATAACATCAATGTTTGAAAATGTATGTGATACGGTTCTTCCATCTAAAGAAGGATGGTGAATACTTAAAGGAACATTATGGATGTTTAAACGTGTTTCATTAATATTTTTCCAATCATCAATTTCACCAATAGTGTCACGACTCATGCCATAAGCATAATGGTCAGATTGAATCCAAATGACCGTATCATCAAGTAAATCTTTTTCTTCTAAGGTATCCATTAGATAACCTAATGCCAAATCGAAATCATAATGTGCAGCATGATGATAAATGATTGATTCATCTTCTGGAATTTCTCGGTCATTTTCTTCATAAATTTCTATGATTCGATCGTAATGTTCACTTGCTGTTTCATGGGTATCATCGTAAGGAAGGTGTCCACTAACGGTTAAGTAATATGCGAAGAAAGGTTCATCGCTTATTACATCGTCAAGGGTATGTTCAAACATTTCAAGGTCACTCATCCATGGCGGTTGTGAGTCTTCATATTCCCCTTCTTCTAACATCCCCATTGCGTAAGCATCATTGTACGCATCAAACCCAATTGAAGGGTGGAAATCGTTTCTAGGGTAGTAGTGATCGGTATAATTATGATGCGCTATAGAATTGAACCCTTTATCGTTAAACATTTGTGGAATAGTGTTAGGGAATGTATTATCGTAATAAGATGCCATTGAAGTGTTCACAACTTGTGTTGGGTAAAATGATGTGAACGTCATAAATTCACTATCAGAGGTATTTCTTGAATAAAGTGGTGCGTAGAAATTATCAAATACCATTGAATTATCGTCTAACATTTCACTATAATTTGGCATAAAATCAGGATCAACACTATAAGTATCTAGACTTTCCGCTTTAATAAAGATAAAGTTTTTGTCTTTAAAACGATTTGTCATATAATTAGAACTAGGTTCATCGCGATTGTTAAAGAAGGTTTCTAATTGCTCATCTTTAGTAGGTTCTTCTCTATCCACATCTCTAAAAATATTTTGAATATCACGTCTTGTGTAAGTTAATAAACCAAAGCGATTTACTGAATGGTGAGGCGAGAAGTTTTCTTGGTAGAAATCTCTTTCAGAATAATAAAAATCATCATCTTCAACAAGAGGCGCTGATGAAATAGTCTGAATACTTAGCACCATTAATGTCAAAGTAAATAAAGTCATATAAATAGGAACTCGGTAATTTTCGTATCTAAAGTCAAATAACTTAGAAAACCATTTCGATTCTTTAAGAAGCATTATACATACAACAACAGGCATTATATATAATAAATGCACGAGTGATAAACTTCTTACAATAATTGTTAAGAAATCCGCACCGGCACGCGCATTTCTAATCATTCTTACAGTAAAGAACCCTTCAGAAACGTTATAAAATAAATTTTGAGCAAAGTAAAATATACTCAATATAATTAAGATTACAAAAAATGCATTTTTTGCATGTCTTGGTTTTAAAAATTTAATGAATAAAACTAAGAAAGCGGCATAGAAAAACGAGAAGGAAGCAACTCTAAAATAGTTCAGTGATAAATTTAAGTTTAAAGTTCCATAACGAAATACGGTCTCCATAATTAAGATCGAAGTCCCTAATATTCCTAAAACGATTAATGTTTTGATTAAGTTGTCTTTAAACATAATACCACCCAGTATCTTTTTTGTTTATTTAATTATATAATAAACATCCTTTGATACCAATACATATTAACAATAAATGCAGTATTTTTAAAATAAAACACTCAATTCAGGATTTTTAGCTTGACATTAATATGCTAATTGCATAAAATGTTAATAGTCTTTTAAATATGGCGGCTGTGGTGAAGCGGTTAACACACCGGATTGTGGCTCCGGCATTCGTGGGTTCAAGTCCCATCAGTCGCCCCAAATAATGGGCTATAGCCAAGTGGTTAAGGCATCGGACTTTGACTCCGACA
>CAYZOR010000040.1:0-11501 GCA_964479895.1 uncultured Candidatus Izemoplasmatales bacterium
ATTTGGTCCGAAAATACGATACACATTAAAGCCTCTGGCCTTTAAATATTTTTCTTGATGGTAAAAAATATCTCGCGCATCTTCTAAATGCTTGGGTTGATCAATATCACAAATGATCGCTAGGGCATAATCTGATTCATCTTGATTTTTTAACGCAAAATCAATTTTATATTTTCCAATGCCAATATTTTGTTTCACATCAATGGTTTCTTTTTCTAAACGCTTTAAGATCGCGTTTTGGAGGCTTTCGTTATAGCCTTCACTGCCTATCATTTTTGAATCTGAGAGCGTTTCTAATACTTTTGAAGCATTGGCCGTATCATTATTTGATATGTAGTAACAATATTGTAAGTATTGTTTTAACTTTTTAGGGCCTTCTCCTTTTAAATCTTCAACTCTAAACGCTTCAGGATGGAATGAAGTGACAATATAAATTTTTTGTTTGGCTCTTGAAATGGCAACGTTTAAGCGGTTTTGACCCCCCTCGTTATTGAGCCACCCAAACTGACGTAAAAAGCGGCCATCTTGATTTTTAGCATAAGCGGTTGTGAAAATGATGATATCGCGCTCATCCCCTTGAACATTTTCAATGTTTTTAATGAATAAGGATTTATCTTCCCCATCTTCAAAGCGCTGCATCTCTTTTTGGATGGCTTTTGAAGTTTTGTTTTGTTTAAAGATTTCTTCGTCTAATAAATCTTCGACTAAGTTTCTTTGAGCTGTATTAAATGTGATGACTCCGATGGTATCAAATGCTTGTTTATCTCTAATTGAGCGTTTGATTAACGCAATCACTTTTTTAGCTTCGGCTAGATTTTTTCTATTTTCCCAAACCCCATCGTCACAAATAAAATATTCTATTGGTGGTTTTTTAGGCGTAATCTTGTTTGGTGAAACTATCAGTTTGCCTTCATAAAATGCATAGTTTGAAAAACTAATTAACTCTTCATACTTAGACCGATAATGATAATTCAGGACGGCTTCATGATATTTATACCGCGCCAAATCGAGTAAGCTTTGGGCATCAAGTGTTACATCTATCTCATCATCGTCTTCTAGTAATTCATCATCCACCGCTAAACGTCCTTGGCCTAAAGATGAAGGTCTAAGCTGTTTGGTATCGCCTGCAATCACGACTTTTTTGGCTCTAAAAATCGTAGGAATCGCCTTTTCTACAAACATCTGGGAAGCCTCATCAAAGATAACCAGGTCAAACATTGCATAATTCAAAGGAATGATTTCTGAAATGACTTCAGGAGTCATCATCCAAACTTTCACGTTTGAGAATAATTCAAGTTGAAATTCTGAGATAAACTTAGAAACACTTCGTTTTCTGCTAGATTCGATGCGTTGTTTAATATCCATAATACGTTTAGAATTAGAAAAATTGAGCGCATCTTCATAAAGCTTCATTGAAAAGCTTTCTTGAGACAGGGTTTGTTTTTCACTGATTAAATGATGCAGTTTTTCCATATGACGTTTATAGTTATTAATATCATAGACTTTATCTTGATTGTTCGCTTCAAATGATTCAATGTACCCTGTATAAACAGAAGCAATAATGTCGTGATGATAAGCATCAATGTCATTGAACTGGGTAAAAGGCGCTTCATACATTAATAAATTAATATACGTTAATTCATCACTTGTCAAATTTCTTAGTTGATAATTTGCTCTTTCAAAACTATGATATTTATCTTTGATTAAACGATAAAATGTATCATCTTGAACCAGAAGTTTGATGAACGTTTTGATATGTTTTTGTTTTTTGAAGAAAAAAGGAATCATCGATGCGTGGGTTTTAATGTAGTGTCTCAATTTCATTTTTCTTCTTAACGGCAAGCTACTTTTATACGTTTCTTTAAATTCATCGAGTGTTTTATAAAATTTGGTGCGTTTTATTTTTTCACTTCTCGTTAAGGAAATGTTCATGTGATGGATGATTGGATAATGTTCTAAAGCCGCTTTAAATGTTAAAATAGCACGCAATTTTTTCCGTTCCTTAAATTTTTCTTCAAGTTCACCAAGCATTTTAAAAGAAAGCGGTTGAAACGCATTTTTAAAGATTTCATAAATGGTAAGCGGCATCAATGTTTCATTGATTTGGCGAGATTGTAAGTACCGCTCATAAATTTTATATAATGGAACGTCGACGGTTTCACTCTTGTAAAACGTTTGATATAAATCTCTAAGTTTATCTAACGTATTTTCTATTTTAGCGTTCAATGTTTCTGGGTCGTTATTTTTACTTCTCGTGGGGGCTGGGGGATCAATTAATCCATTTAATTGTCCGTAAAAGGCCGTTTTATCATGCGCATCATCCATAAACAAAGCAAATCTTGATGCATAATTCAAGCGGGTTTTGATGACATCAAGGGCGACTTTTTTCTCAGAAACTACCAACACATTTTCACCCTTATTCACTTGATTGGCGATCAAAGAAGTAATGGTTTGACTTTTCCCTGTTCCTGGTGGTCCCCAAATGGCTAGTTTGTCATGAGAATCTACTAAATTTAAGACTTTTTCTTGAGAATAGTTTAAATCATTAATATACGTTAAGGAGGATTCTTTAGGGGAGATATCTTTAGAAATATCAAAGTCAATCTGTTTGGAATAGTCATAGGGTTTATAAGGATCATCAAGGAGGCCTTCTAAAAGATCATTATACGTTTTATTATTTAATATGGCGGTAATATCTTCTTGAACTTTAGAAGAGTATATTTTAAACCGCCCTAAAACAATATGGTGTTTGAGTTCTAGTTTTCCTTTTCTCATCCATTTAAAATCGGCTTTAACGGTGTTTTCGTATGGTTCAAAATTTCCATGAAATTTTTGATACGAAATTTTTATATGATTTTTCTCATAAAACGGCAATAATACTTTTTCTACCGCTAAGAAATTTAATGTGTCACTTTCAGGTTCATCTTTAATGGTATCAAAGTGATTAAATTTATTATTCGCAAGCAATAAATCGCGGTTAATAACCACATCTTTTTCTTTGTTAAAGGTTAAATAAAAATCATAGCCTTTTCGTTCTAATATAACTGGGAAAAACATTAAAGGCGCTTTGACCTCAAAGCCTTCTCCTTGTAGTTTGCCTTTTAAGAAGGGATAGGCAATATGTAAATGATATGCCCCATCTTCTTTTGCTTGGCGGTTAACTTCTCTATATAATAATGTAAGCTTTCTATAAAAGCCATCGTCTTCTTTGTTGGTGGCCCCTTTTTCTTTATTGGTTAATCGCAAAGGACTTTTTGAATGATTTTTCATAAACGAAATTAACGATTGGTCTAAACGCGATTCATAAAGGTCAAGGCCGTATTTTTTAGAAAGTTTTGAACTATATAAATTTCTATTTCTCCTTGAAATATTTGTTAAACGATCTTTGTAATCTGAGAGGACCCTTTTAGATTGTTTGGAAAGAGAGACTTGATTGATGGTCGCATTTTTATGATTATAAATAACACGTAAAAAATCTTCAGCATAACGCGCTACAAAAACATCGCCAATCCCTTGAATCGCTTTAAAAGCACTTTTCTTAAGCGGTTTTCTTTTGGCAATTTCTTTTAACGCTTCATCTGAACAGATTTTAGGCAATCTTCCATCTTTTTTATCTCTTTGTTTAAGCGTATCTCTAAGTTGAGATAATTCTTCTAATAGTGGGTCTTTTTTTAATGGCATGTTTACACTTCCTGTTCTAAACTAGTACTTACTATATAGTGTATCATAACACTTTAATGTTAAATACATAAAAAAGGTTTCAGCCATTGACTGAAACCTTTAAAATCAGGGAGTAAAAATGTCTTTTAAAATATTTACCGCCCAATCTAAGTCAGCTTTATCGATGACTAAAGGCGGGGCTAATCGAATGGTGTGAACGTGGGTTTCCTTCGCTAAAATCCCTTTGGCTTTCATCGCTTCAGTAAATTGTCTTGCGCCACCCGCTTCATCTTTTAGTTCAATGGCGATGAAAAGGCCTTTTCCTCTCACTTCTTTAAAAAGCGGAGAATTAATTTTTTTAATGGCATTTAAGAAATATTCACCAAGTTCTTTTGAGCGTTCTGGTAGTTTTTCATCCAGCAATACATCTAAAGCCGCTTCACCAGCGACACAGGCAAGTGGATTTCCACCAAACGTAGATCCGTGAGACCCTGGAGTGATAACATCCATAATCTCTTTAGTAGTGATTGCGGCCGATACAGGAATGACACCCCCGCTTAAAGCTTTTCCGACGAGTAAAATATCAGGCTTAATGCCTTCGTGTTCATAACAAAAAGTTTTACCTGTTCTTCCGAACCCTGTTTGAATTTCATCCAAAATGAGTAAAATATCGTGTTTATCACAGATTTCTCTGACTTTTTTCAAGTACCCTTCACTGGGAATAATAACCCCGGCTTCTCCTTGAATTGGTTCGACTAAAAATGCAATGGTGTTTTTAGTAATCGTAGATTCTAACGCTTCTACATCATCGAAAGGAACATGTTTAAATCCCGGTGTGTAAGGGCCATATCCTTTTGTGGCGTTTTCATCGTTTGAAAAGCTCACAATGGTCGTCGTTCGACCATGAAAATTTTTATAAGCGGTTATAATTTCTGCTTTATTGGCTTCAATATTTTTCTTAGCATAACTATATCTTCGAGCGATTTTAATGCCAGTTTCAACCGCTTCTGCCCCTGTATTCATCGGAAGTGCCATGTCAAATCCACTGACTTCACAAAGCTTCTTTAAAAATCTTCCTAATCGATCATTATAAAATGCACGAGAGGTTAATGTTAATGTGTCGAGTTGGTTTTTAACTGCATCTACAATTTTGGGATGTAAATGGCCGTGATTTACTGCACTATAAGCGGATAGGCAATCTAAATATTTATTGCCCTCAGGATCCCAAACCCATGCTCCTTTTGCTTTTTCAATTACAACAGGAATTGGCTTATAGTTTTTTGCGCCATACTGTGCTTCTAATTGCATACATTCTTTAGATGATAACATGATCACACTCCTAATTTATTTGTTGGTTTCGTATCTAAGAAAGCGCATACATTTATATGATAGGGTATTGAATGTTATTTGTAAAGTTGATATGTCAATTAAATTAATCTTTTTAATTATTTAAAATGATTATGAATTAGTCTTTTATAAGTTATACCGGTTTTAATTTTTGAAATTGTATGTTAATATGCACGCAGTATCAAAATTTTTAAAGGAGTTTTATTTATGGCAAAAAAATGGATTTTAATGATTCCACTTGCATTTTTATTAGTAGGAACACTCGCTGCATGTGGGTCTGATGATGAACAAACAGTCGTAGCAACCGTAAATGGAGAAGAAATTTATGAAAATCAATGGCAACAAACCGTTGATCAAATGACCATGCAATATACACAAATGGGTATGGACTTTGAAAGTGAGCAAGGCGAACAAATGCTTGAAATGATTGAGGAACAAGCGCTTGATTCACTCATACAACAAACCGCTGTCGTTCAATATGCAGTTGAACAAGGCATCTCAGTCAGCGATGATGAGGTTCAAGAAGAAATTGACGCGATGATTGACCAACATGGGGGAGAAAGTGAATTTGAAAGTGTATTAGAACAAAATGATCACACAATGGATTCATTTAGAGACTTTCTATATGATGAGTTAACCATCGAAGCTTACTTAGATGATTACTTAGATGAAGTTGAAGTCAGTGAAGAAGAAATTAACGAATATTATGAACAATATGCTGAGCAATTTGAAGATGAAGACGAAGAACCTGAAGACTTAGAAGATATTGAAGATCAAATCATCAATCAAATTCAACAAGAAGCTCAACAAGAACAAATTCAAACACTAATTGAAACTGCTATGGAAGATGCAGAAGTTGAGCGAAAAATTTAAGCATTTTAAAAACACTTGAAAATCTCAAGTGTTTTTTTATGCGCGTTTTTATTTGTTAAATAGATTTTTAAATGCATGGTAAACGACGGGGGGATAAAACACGATATAGATAAGTAAAATGACTAAGATTCTATAGCCAATAAAAACCGTTACATTACTATATATATTGATAAGGATAACCACAAAAGAAATAATCATAATCGCGTATTGAAAGGTATGACGTTTAGGGTTTAGCATAAGAGAAATGAAAGGTATACTTAAAAAAATTAACTGTGCATTATCCCAAATACCAAACTCTAAACCTATCATTACATAAATTATAAACGCTAAAAAAGGCAACGTATTTCTAATTCTTTGACGCAGTGATCCTATCATCATAAAACGACTGATAGGAATAAACAATAAAGCTAAAACACTACTATAAACGTATTGATTCATAAACAATATTGTTGAAATTATAATTACCACTAGTGGCACGATAAAAAACAAAATGAAGCGACATGTATTGCTCACGATCATGTGTTTAAACCCTTTCAATAATTTATCTGTCATTTAGAATCAATCTTTAAAACTTGATAGGGTTTATTAAGCGTATATCCTAAACTTTCTGCCAATTTGACACTTCCTATATGTGCCGCATCCCAATAAGGTACTTTATTTTCTTTTAAGCATTCTTCCACAAAAAAGGCGCCTAACACTTTAGCAACCCCTTGTCTTCTAAACTTCTCGTGCGTAATAATTTCAATATCGTAGCCTTCGTTAAATCTTGAAAAGCTTGATACCCCGCCAATGATTTGCCCATTCTTATAAGCAACAAAGCCTTTACCATGTGTCAAGTAATCATCTTTGTCTTTAAAATTTATCACAAAGTCTTCGCTCCAATGATTTGCGAGTAATTGATCATAAAATTCCCCGTCGATCGGTAAAATCTCAAAATCTCTTGGTTGATTTATAATATCTATCAAATCATCACGATTAATATTTGTATGATCCATTGCATACCTTGTTTTTTCACTTACTTTTGATGGGTGATATTTTTTTATGAGTGTTTTAAACGCATTGTTACAATGAATTTCTATATTACTGGGTAACGTTTTTATAAGCGCTTTAGCAGACGCATTTGAAGCATCACCAACGACATAATAATTCCACCCGACATACCCATAAGCTAAGCTGGGGTTACTTAAATCATCACATAATATTTCACCATGATACCCATGTATGAGTGCATCTAAAGTTGGGTCATATTCTAAAACAGAAAACAAAGGCCAAAGACTAACCATATGGTTTACACTTGCTTTTTTAAACACTATTTCACCTTCTTCTTTCAATACTATGTTAATGCACTTTTCATTGTATTACAAGGAACAAAAAGAAGCCTTTAAGGCTTCTTCTAAATCAATACTATGCTTTGATTTTCGTTCCTGAAGTGCCCTTAATCGCTTCTTTTGCTTTCTCAAGTGAAGCAATTACACTTCGTTTATTTGGATTATTCTCAACAAAACGAATGGCAGCTTCTACTTTAGGAAGCATGCTCCCTGGCGCGAAATGCCCTTCTTTAATATATTTTTTCGCCTCAGAGACACTCATTTCATCTAAGGCTTTTTGATTGGGTTGATTAAAGTTTACCATCACACGATCAACCGCTGTTAATATGAATAAGTAATCGGCGTTTAATTGTTCAGCAATTTTAGCCGACGCAAAATCTTTATCAATAACCGCTGCAACCCCTTCATAACCATAATCTTTTTTAACCACAGGAATGCCTCCGCCCCCTACAGTAATCACAACATTTCCGTTATCAACTAAGGTTTTAACAACATTTTTCTCCACAACATCGATTGGTTTAGGACTCGCAACAACTCTTCTATAGCCACGGCCTGAATCTTCGACCATTTGATAGCCTTTTTCTTTTTCCAAAACTTTACTTTCTTCTTCCTTATAAAAAGGACCAATTGGTTTCGTAGGATGATTAAATGCTTCATCTGATTCATCCACTTCTACTTGTGTGATAACTGTAGAAACATCCTTTAAAATCCCTGCTTTATTAAGCCCTTCTTGTAATGCGTTTTGCAAGTGAAATCCGATATACCCTTGACTCATCGCCCCACATTCAGGAAAGGGCATGGTTGGTAAACCACTATTTAGTGAAGCGGCCTCAAACGCATTATTGATCATCCCAACTTGCGGGCCATTACCATGAGCAATAATAATTTCATGTCCCTCTTTGATAAGTTCTACCAATGGCAAAACGGTATCTTTAACCAATTTTCTTTGTTCTAGTGGTGAATTTCCTAACGCATTTCCACCAAGTGCAATCACAATTCTCATAATTATCCTCCAAAAGTATCATAGTTTTCTCGTATTTAATCATATCACACAAAAAAATAATCCATATAATTTTTTAAGCGCTTACCCTTTCGGTTTGATAAGACGTTCTTATGGTCGCCATACTAAGTATCACAAAATAAAAAGGTGCCGTATAATACATCGTGTTGCCAAAAAGCGCGGATACGTTATACCCTACAACTATAGAAAACAATAAAACATTCATTAAATCATGGTAGCCTTTATCGATCACAAATTTCCACGCATATGTAATAAGCACACCAACATATACCATGACTCCCACAATTCCAAGCGTCGCATAATACTGGATAAACTCATTGTGAGCTCTATCATTATTGATTGCATCTTGAGCATAAAGCATGCCTAAGTTATCTGGACCCTGACCCGTTATGAAATTCCTGTTGCCATATGTGATCCCCAACGTCCATAGTCTCCATCTACCACTCCCTGCACCGCCTGAATCCTCATCTCCACTTACGATACTACTAATATCTTCACTCACGCTTGATGCTTCATTAGATAAATAATTGGTTTCAAAGCTTTGATATAAAGAAGCAATGATAAACACACTCACAATCAAAATAAGTCTTTTAATCATATATCTGTGCTTAAGTACTATAAAGACACTTAAAATTGTTAACCCAGCTAAAACGCCAATATAAGGGCCCAAAGAACGATTAATAATAAGGGTTAAGGCATTGAGCAAAAATCCAATTAAAACCACTCCACTCAGCCAATTTAGTCGCTTTTGATATAAAAGAAACGCTGAAGCACTCATTAAAGCAATCGTTAAGTAATACCCATAATGGTTTGCGTTATGAAAAATAGACGTTCTTTGTCTTAAAGTAAACCAATGATTGAGCGTTTCATTATTTAAAAGACTAAACATCGCTAAAAAAAGAGCGCCTAATAAAAAAACACTCACTATAGCCTTAAAATATTTAATGGATTTAATTTGACTCGCCGCGCCAACAAATCCAAAATAAGCCCCCCACATAATGAGCCCTTCTTGTCTATATGAAGTGCCAAAGAAAGATAATTTAATATTTTGAGAAAATACCGTCGCTATAATAATCCATAAAAAGAAAGCCATAAGGAATAAAAAAGGTAAATACGTTTTAAGTCCCCTTTTCCAATTCAATGAATTTCGATTTATTCCCACCATTTTTTTCATAAAAATCACAATCGTTAGAATAAATGATAAATACCCTATTTGTAGTAAATACGTCGACCAATACCCCCCAAGCATTAACGTATCCACTTCAAATCTTAAGGCATACACATCATTAAAAACAAGACTCATTAAAAGTCTTAAAATAGGCGCAAAAGCCAACAACAAAATAAGAAAAAATGCCGTTTTTTCTAAAAAGTCAAACGGCAATGCTTGTAAAAGGTCTTTTGACGTTTTATACGTATTAATCTTATACCTAATTTGTTTAATTTTTTGTATCATGGATGAACTCCTTAGTCATGGTCTTTGAATGAAGCAGGGGTAATATTCGGTCGATTGAATAAAATATTAACACTGGTTTTTAAAGAAAAGCTTCGTTTATCTTTATAACGAATCATACCATTCTTTTTTCTTTCAAATAAGGACTTATTATGACTTAAACAATATCGTTCATAAAGCAAACTTGACTTATGAACCAACCTATAATTATACCATTTCTCAAAAAGCTCTAAGATTGGATAATTAATCGATGTAGCACTAATTTGATGGGTTTGAACATCGGGATGATTTACAAACATAAAAAACTTGTTCGCAAAAATTTTATCAATTAATGTCATTGAGACAAGTTTCTTGTCTACCAAATAATTTAAAATCATGAAAAACATTAAGTAATTTCCCATGTCCAAGCAATCCGTTTCACTTATCCGTTTTTCCATATTCGTATCTCTTGCTTCTTTTAATAGTTTATAACTTTTTTTAATCTCATTATCCTTGTGAAATGAATCATTCAAAGAGTAAATAAACTCTGCACGTTTTATTTTGTGGTCACTTCTTAGTTGATATAAAATTGCTAAAAACCCAAATACAGCAGAAAAAATAGTGACTCGGTTTTGGATTTCTTGAGAAGAAAATTGAGCAATCAATATGACCAAAAATACAATAGCAATAATGATAAACAAATTAAAAAACACACTTCGTTTACGCATAGCACTCTCCTTTAAATCCTAGACTATTTATATAAAGTATAGCATTATTTTTTCATTTTAGTTAGTGCGAATAAGGGCCTTTTTTCTAATTAGGCAAAAATTCATTAAGATTGTAAGTTTATACGTTTATATGTATAATGGTTAAGAAGAACGGTTATACATCAATCGATTACCAAGGGGGATTTACCATGTTTCACGAAAAAAATATCAAAATATTTGTCTATGTCATTACAACTATTTTTTTAATGACAATGATCTATCAAGCCTATCAAAATATTTTAGTCCTTTATAGATACCATCAAATTAACGCCAGAACTTTTCTTTATTACGGCACAATGGCAGCCATTATTTTAACAACCGCCACTGTGATGGTTATGGCGTATAAACCGACATTTAAAACATTTCAATTAATGGCGTTACCCATCGCACTCATTGTTTTTTTACAATGGGCGTTCGTTTTAATGTCAGATTCTAGCTTATTTTATATCTCTATCGCAGGAACAACGCTTTATCTAATATATTATCTTTATATGGTTTTTGGTAAAAAACTCTCACATCCGGTTTCTAACTTTAGGTTTAATGCGACTTCTTTTGCGATGCCAGTCGCCTTTATCATCAATATTGAATATCAAGGAAACTTCAATAACGTATATTTAATGCCTGCAGAATTTTTTGGATATATGGCGTTATTCTTTGCCTACGCAACCATTATTGGAGCTTCATTCAACCATTACTCTTTGCCACCGCATAGACCCCATGAAAAAAAAGCAATCTACGATGAGATTTTATATAAAAGAAGGAACACAATAAATGAATAACATAATCATTCTAAAAAGGATAAAGCATTGGCCTTAATGCTTTATCTCTTTTTTTACCTTACAAATAAATACACAATAAATAGCACGATTCCAGCAAACACTAATACAGAAAGGATTGAAAACCAAAGTGGGACAGGTGGTGCTCCTTTTCGATATTTATAAGCCGTCCTATACATGTGGTTACGATGGTAATGATAATCCTTTTCTGTCGAATGATGATTCGATCTTCTATTTTTCATACACCCTCCTACCTAATAATATATATTTATTATACCATGGGAATAACTTTTATAAAAT
>CAYZOR010000041.1:0-11180 GCA_964479895.1 uncultured Candidatus Izemoplasmatales bacterium
ATTGAGTTTTTTGACTCGAACATCTGTTATTTCCATCATTCCACCCCGCATTGTTTATGTCTCAATCATTTACAACTCGGATTATACCACACAAATAAAACGTTTTCAAATAAAATTAACAACTATAAACGCTTAACTACTGTATTTTTGTAAGGTTGAGAGTATAATCATTTTCGAATTTTGAAGATATTTCTTTTAATGATTTTATTTTTTTATCTAATGCATAAACAGTTGGACCACTCCCGCTCATTAAAACACCACGGTAACCAATATCAATTAATTTATCTTTTAACGCTTTAATTTCAGGGTACATTTCAAACGCAAATGGTTCCAATGCATTGTAAAGACTATTAATGACTAAATCAATATTTTTATTATAGATGGCATTGGTCATGGTGGTAATTTTTACGGGTTTGATTTTATTCACATCTACTTTTGAAAAAACGTCTTTTGTACTTACTGCAAACTTTGGGGTGATCAATAAAAGGGGTAAATTAAGTTTCCCTTTTAAAAAGAATAATTGTTCCCCTTTCCCTCGTGCAATGCATAACTTATTATGCACACAAAAAGGAATGTCAGAACCGAATCCTTCCCCTATTTCTGCGAGCTTATCGAGCGATAAATCAAGTTTGAAAAGTTTGTTCATAGCCCTTAAGGCAGCGGCGGCATCTGCACTCCCCCCAGCTAAGCCTGAGGCAATTGGAATACACTTTTCAATATAAACCTTTACCCCTTTTTTAATATCAAATCTTTCTTTAAGATGTTTCACGACTTTATAAACCAAATTGTCTTCAGGATTTTTGGTAATCTCTTGATCGGACGTTATAACAATTTCATCGTGATCTAGAATGTCGAAAGTTAGTACATCATGCAGTTTTAAAGGGGCCATAACCATTTCTAAATTATGGTAATTATCAATGCGTTTGCCTACAATGTCTAAATGTAAATTTACTTTTGCATACGCTTTTTCCTTCATATCAATTCCTCCTTGTTTCACGTGAAACTTAAAGAAACACTTTAAATTGCTCGCTTAACTTAACAAATGTATCCACATTAATCGCCTCCGCTCGCACCGTTGAAGAAAGCTTAAATGTATCTAAAAATTGAATAATGGTTGCTTTGTCAATTTGGTACCCTTTAGATAAGTTATTGACCAGTGTTTTACGCTTTTGTTTAAAAGATGTTTTCACAAAATCAAAGAAAAATGCTTCATCAATATTGGGTCTATTTTTTTTAACATCCAAAGTAATCACAGCGCTATCGACATTAGGCGTAGGAATAAAAACATCTTTTGGAACTTTAAACGCAAATGATGCATGACATAAATAATGCATCGTCACACTTAAGGCATTATAGTCTTTAGTGTTGGTAGAAGCGGTTAGACGTTTGGCGACTTCATATTGCGTCATAAAGACCATTTTATCGATAAGAGACGTATAGTCTAAACATTTAAATAAAATGGGTGTTGTAATGTAATACGGGAGATTCGCTACAACTGTAACCTTGCCATCGATAAAAGGAAGGGCTTTTAGATCTTCTTTAAAGTCAGTTTTCAAAAAATCTTTATGGTAAAGCGCTACGTTATTAGACTTCGAAAAGATGCGCTGCAGCGGATTAATTAAGTCCCCATCGATTTCATAGGCAACTAAACTCTTTACTTTATCAATCAAATGTTCACTCAAAGCCCCTAACCCTGGGCCTATTTCTACAACATGCGTATCGTCATCAACCATAGATACATCTATTATACGCTTGATAATATTTTGATCGGTTAAAAAGTTCTGGCCGTATTTCTTTTTTATTAAAACATTATGTTTTTTTATTAAGTCTTTAGTGTTTGTCATTTTATCACCGCATCAATCATCGATAAATCGATGTTGAACATATTTAATTTTTTTAGAAATGTTTTACCATTCGATAACCCTAACTGATAAGCATCAGACACTAACGCTCTTTTCTCAGTAGCGTTTTTCGCGCCTATTAATCCGCGCGCCATTAAATCCTTTTTAGTAATTATGGGGTTATGATTGTTGGATTCGTAGACATGATTATTTAAAGCTTCTCTTATTAACGGTAAAGAGGCATGTTCAATGCCTACTTTTCCTTTTGTCTTATCCACACAAGGGGCTTTGGGTAAAAACACATGTTTGGTTTTTCCTACAAAATGATTGATGGTCTTACGTATTTTTTCACCTGGTACATCAGGATCAAGCATTAAAATCAAACCCTTTGTTTGATTTAAGGCTTTTAATAAACGCAATGTATCGTGTGGGATTTCACTTCCGTTGGTAATGATTATCTCACTGTTAGGAAACACTTGTAAAATTCTAGATCGATCGTGATTGCCTTCAACAACAATTACTTCGTTAAATGATTTTTTCATAATGATCCTTTGATTGGTTTAAAAAGAGGTGTAAATGTTTAGGGTTTATAATAATTTTTAACGCTTTTGGTAGTACCGCTATTTTTTGGTCGCCTGAACCAACAAGTTCACCATCTTGATTCCATTGTCTTTTTTTAGAAATTTTTACCGTCATCTCCTTGACGCTTAAATGTTTGACCCCCGGCAATTTTTTTATCCCAAAAACAAATGAGAATAAAAACCTAATATTGTTAAAAAAGGGAATATGACGATACATAATCACATCAATCAAGCCATCATCTAATATTGGTTTTTTTATCATATTAAACCCCGCAACTTTCTTTGAATTAATCAATAGCAATAAGACGTAAGTATCTGATAAAACAGACCCATTAAAAGTAATATCACCTTTAAATTTTGTCGATATGAAAAACTCTTTAATGCCTGTAAAAATATAAGCCAAATGCCCAAAGATGTGCTTAAGTTTTTGACTGGTTTTATAACTAATATCAATATATTTACCAATACCACTCACATATGTAAAATAACCAAAATTCGTTTTTACAACATCCATATTCACAATCGTTTGTTTTAAAATAATATCTAACGTTTTTAAAGCATTTTTACTTAACCCAAGAGATAAGCCAATATCATTTGTGGTGCCTGAGGGAATATAGCCAACTGGTGGAGCATTGTCAATCTCCATAAGTCCATTTAAAACTTCGTGAAACGTACCGTCGCCACCTGCAACAATTAACAAATCATGCAAAATAGAAATTTCTTTGGTTATTTCAGTCGCATGGTTTTCATATTCAGTTTTATATACGTTACACGTGAAACCTTTATGTTCCAATCGATCTTTAACAATATCAATATATGGTTCAAAAGATTTCTTTCCGCTGACTGGATTAAATATTAAAGCAGCTTTTTTCATCGCATCACATCCGACCATTAATAATTTTTATCCCTAAAATGAAAAAGCCTGGTAAGGCCAGGCTTATACTTAATCCATCAAACTTTGTGCCGCTGTAATAATCGCAGTGTTATAAGCATCTGAGGCACTACATCCTCTAGAAAGATCATTGACCGGCTTATTAAGACCTGCTAAAACAGGTCCCATCGCTTCAAAGCCACCGAGTCGTTGGGCCATCTTATAGCCAATATTTCCACTGTTCAAATCAGGGAAAACAAAGGTGTTTGCTTGACCAGCGACTTTTGAATCAGGAAATTTTTTCTCTCCGACACTTTTAACAAATGCCGCATCAAACTGCATTTCCCCATCAATTGCTAATTCTGGTGCTTTTTCTTTTGCGATTTCAACCGCTTTACTTACTTTTTTCGTCTCATCACTGACTGCGCTACCATTCGTTGAAAAGCTTAATAAGGCTACTTTTGGATCAATTCCAAAAATCTTAGCCGCTTTCGCACTTTCAATTGCAAACTCAGCCAATGCTTCGCTATCAGGGTTAGGGTTGATGGCACAATCGCCCATAATATATTTTTCATCGCCTCTCACCATTAAAAAGTATCCAAACGTACGGCTAACACCAGGTTTCGTTTTAATAATTTGTAAAGCTGGTCTTACCGTATCGCCTGTTGAATGTACAGCCCCACTAACTAATCCGTGTGCTTGATTCGAATAAACGAGCATCGTCCCAAAATAATTAGGGGTTTTTAACATTTCTTGAGCTTGTTCATAACTACATTTTCCAGCGCGTCTTTCAACCAACGCTTGAACAAATTCATTATATAAAGGGGACTCACTAGGATTAATCACCTCACACATAGAAACATCTTCCACTATGTCCTTAGGATCTCCAATTAAAACCGGTTTAATCAATCCTTCATTTCCTAATTTTTGAGCCGCTTTAATGATTCTAGCATCATTGGATTCAGGGAAAACAATGCGTAAATTTCTTCCTTTAATTTTTTCTTTTAATGTTGTAATAATATCAGACATTCAAATCACTCCTATCATGGCTTATTATAGTTGATTTTTCGTATTTATACAATGATTTTCCCTTCTAAACATGGTAAAATACGCTTAGGTGATGAAAATGAATAAGACAATAGATACCATACTTTTTGACTTAGATGGAACCTTACTTGATAGCAATGAAATTATCATAAGAAGCTATAAACATGCGTACAGAAAACATTTAAACAATTTAGAGATTTCAAGAGAAAGTATTATCAAAGATATCGGACCACCTTTAGAAGCTATTTTCAAAAAATACACCAACGACCCAAAGACCATAAACGCTTTATATGAAAGTTATTTAAATTATTACGCAGCGCATGAAAAAGAATATTTATTTGCTTATGATGGGGTGATAGAAGGTTTAAAACAACTTAAAAACGAGGGCTATAATTTAGCGATCGTTACTTCAAAATTCTATTCCAGCGCAGAACCAAGTATAAAAATGTTTAACCTTGAACAATATTTTGATGTCATCACGACTTTAGACGATGTTTTAAATCCTAAACCTGCCAAAGATGCGTGCTTGCATGCTTTAAATCAATTTAAAGATTGGAATCAAGCAATCATGATTGGGGATAATGATTCTGATATATTAGCAGGTAAAAACGCCAATATTTTAACCGCTGGCGTTGAATGGAGCATCAAAGGCAAAGAATTCTTAAAAAAAGCCAACCCTGATTATATGTTAAAATCAATGGATTCACTATTTGATATCTTAAATAACGAAGTTGGAGGGAAACGATAATGGATTGTATATTTTGTAAAATTTTAGAGGGTGAAATCCCTTCTTACAAAGTTTATGAAGATGACCATATTTATGCTTTTTTAGACATCACTCAAACCACAAAAGGCCACACTTTAATCATTCCTAAAAAACATATTAAAAACATCTATGAACTCAACACAACTATGGCTACTCAAATATTTTCAAAAGTACCCAAAATCACAAAAGCGTTAAAAGCGGCTTTTAAACCTATAGGATTTAACATCATCAATAACGTTGATAAACCCACTCAAAGTGTCTTTCATTTCCATGTCCATATTGTCCCACGATATGAAAATGATTCCGTAGAACTTTTAACCCCTAACCAAATGGATCATTACGATGAATTAAAGTATCAAACCATAGCCGATGCGATTAAAGAAGCACTATAACTATAAAATAAATAACCCGATAAAGCGAATCATGCTTTATCGGGTTATTTTGTTAATCAAACAGTTTTGTTAATGATTTGACCATGACACCAGTTCCGCCTTTTTCTTTTTCAAAAGCAGTTCCGGCAATATCAAGGTGAATCCAAGGAATATTTTTATCAACGAATTTCTCTAAGAACGCAGCCGCAATAGAAGAACCTGCTAAACGTCCCCCTGAATTTTTAATATCTGCAAAAGGACTTTCTAAATTTTTGTGATGGATTGGATCAATCGGTAAGCGCCATACCTTTTCTTGTGATGCCTTCACCGTTTTTTCAAAGCTTTGATAAAATGCATCATTGTTTGAAAAAGCGCCGACAATATTGTCGCCTAAAGCCGCCACAACAGCGCCTGTTAACGTCGCCATATCTATAATTCTTGTGGCCCCTTCTTTTTGAGCATACCAAAGGGCGTCACATAAAGCCAAACGCCCCTCAGCGTCCGTAGAAATAATTTCAATGGTAGTCCCATTGGCAGCGGTTAAAATATCATCTGGGACAATCGCGTCATCGCCAATGCGGTTATCGGTTGCGGGAATAACTGCGCTAATGTTGGTTTTTAACCCTAACGTAGCGATCGCTTTAAACGCACCAAGCGTCGTTGCGGCCCCCCCCATATCCATTTTCATATTGGGCATCGATTGAACGCCTTTTAAAGAATAGCCGCCGGTATCATACATGATCCCTTTCCCTACAAAAGTTGTCATTTCACTAGAATTTGGGGCGCCTTTATAGGTTAAATGAATTAAACGCGGTTCATCCGTACTTCCTTTATTAACCCCTAAGAACGCACCCATATTCAATTTTTCAATGGCTGGTTTGTCTAAGATATTGGCTTCAACATTTTCAATTCGATCAAACGTTGCGGCGATTTCCCCTAATTGAGCAGCATTTAACTTGTTATAAGGACGATTTACTAAGTCTCTTGTAAAGTTAATAGCCTCGCCAATAACGAGCCCTTTTTCAAACACTTCCGTTTGTTTTCCAACATACACTAAATGACCAAATTTCGCTTTTTTCGTTTTATACGTATCAAAACTGTATAGCGCTTTTAAAATCATTTCTCCTAAAGTCTCTAACGTATCACTGTTAAAACTTTCAAGTAATAAAACCCCATCCTCTTCAAATCCATCAAAGGCTTTAAAGACTTTCGCTTTTTTCTCGATGTCAGTAATGTTTGCTTCATTTAAGAAAATCACAAATGGCGTTTTTAACTTTCCAAGCGTCTCGAGTTTTTTAAATGGAGCATCCTTAATGATTGAATCTTCAATTTCAAGTGCATCCATGACTTCTTTTACCAAGGCATTGTGTGGATTGTTGCTTAAAATCAGTGGCTTTGTTTCTGTTTTTAAATCAACGGTACTTTGTTTTTCAAACATAATTCTCTCCTTAATTTTTTATCTCTCTTATTTGATAATATCGGTTTTCATGTAAGGTTGCAAGACCTTAGGCACTAAAATTGTTCCATCTTCTTGTTGGTAGTTTTCCATAATCGCAATGACGGTTCTCCCGACCGCTAAACCTGAACCGTTTAAAGTATGCACATACTCAGCCCCTTTTGAAGCGTCACGTTTAAAGCGAATATTGCCTCTTCTTGCTTGGAAATCTTCAGCGTTAGAGATGGATCCAATTTCACGATAGGTTTGATATGACGGCAAATATACTTCAATATCATACGTTTTAGCCATGCCAAACCCAATATCCCCACTACAAAGTTCCACCACTCTATAAGGGATTTCTAACGCTTTTAAAATTGCTTCTGAATTTAAAAGCATTGATTCTAATTCATCGTAAGATGTCTCAGGCTTAACAAATTTAATTAACTCAACTTTATTAAACTGATGTTGTCTTAAAATCCCTCTTGTGTCGCGCCCTGCACTTCCTGCTTCTTGACGGAACGCAGTCGTAAATGCGGCATAATGAATAGGGAGGTCGCTTTCTTTTAAGATTTCATCACGGTGGAGATTAATACTCGGTACTTCAGCCGTTGGATTTAAATAAAGTTTCCTATCATCATTTAATTCAAACGCATCCGCTTTAAATTTTGGAAATTGTCCCGATGCAGTCATCGATGCTTCATTCACAATAAAAGGCAACATCACTTCTTCATACCCATGATTGCTGATGTGAAAATCAAGCATAAAATTGATTAATGCACGTTCGAGACGCGCCCCTTGTTTTTTATAGACAACAAAGCGACTCGCCGCAATCTTACTAGCGCGTTCAAAATCTAAAATATCCAACATTTTACCAAGTTCCCAGTGTGGTTTAACCTCAAAATCAAAATGCGGGATTTCACCATACGTTTTTATTTCTAAGTTATCATCCTCATCTTTGCCTAGTGGGATATTTTGATGGGGCACATTTGGAGTTTTTAATAAAGTATCTTTAATTTCATGGTCTAGATCATTCAAACGTTCTTGCATGGTTTGAATCGATTGTTTGTCTTCTTCGATACTGTTTAAAATCTCACTAACGTCTTTTCCTTCTCGTTTAAAGGCACCAATTTTCTTTGAAATGGCGTTTTTGTTGGCTTTCGTTTTTTCAATGGATTGTATAAGTTCACGTCTTTCCTTATCTTGCTTTACGACATCATATAGATAAGAAAAATCTTCTCCTCTAGTATTTAACCTTTCGATAATGCTTTTTGCATTGTCTCTTAATGCTTTAATATCTAACATATTATTCCTCCTCGTATAAAATAAAATAAAAAAATCCCGTCCCGCGAAGGGACGAGATTATTATAACCCGTGGTGCCACCCTAGTTAGCATCTATGATGCTCACTTTCACTGTTTAACGGTCAGTAACCGGGATAGTTTGTATCCACTTAAAGGGAGATCACGCTTCATTGTGTATCGGTTTTCACCAACCACCGACTCTCTTAAAATCACAATTTGAAGGCTTTGTCCTTATCATCGTATTATAGTTTGATAGTAGCAAAGCACCTTCTATTTGTCAATTAATCTTCATTGAATAGTGAAAGTTGGGGCGCTTTTTCTTTGTCGTCTTCCTCATTTTCTTCATCATTTGATTCAGAAGCTTTGTTTTGGGTTTTTCTTGGATCTTCATTTGGTTCGTTTTTAGAAGCTTCTTCACTCAGAGACTTTTCAGACGCTGCGAGCGTGTCACTTTCAGGCGTTAATCCTTCTTTTTCGGTAACTTCTACCATTTCATCATGCGCTTCAAGGGCTTCTTCATGTTTAGGAACGACTGCGGTTGTGGCAACGTAGTGCCCGTTATTAAGACGGATTAACCGTACACCTTGTGTCGCACGGGAAGAAAGAGAAATTTGTTCCATTGGAATTCTAATCATTGTCCCTTTATTGGATAAAATAATTAAATCTTCTTCGCCTCCAACACTTGAGAGTCTAACAAGAGGACCGTTTTTTTCAGTAACATTTAAGGTTTTAACCCCTTTACCGCCTCTATTTTGCGTGCGGTATTCTTCGACAAGTGTTCGCTTTCCATAGCCTTGTTGGGTAACAATTAAGACTTCTGTATTGTGTTCATCCACAAGCGCAGCCCCAATGATTTTAGTATCATCAGGAATACGCATTCCACGAACACCACTGGCAGTTCTTCCCATCGTTCTAACGTCTTGTTCATTAAAACGAATGGCTTTCCCGTTTGAAGCCCCTAAAATAATCGCTTTGGTGCCATCGGTTCTTTTGACATCCAAGAGTTCGTTGCCTTCTCTTAAAGTGATTGCTCGAATGCCTGAACTTCGGATGTTTTGATAATCCGTAGTAGGCGTTCTTTTCACGGTTCCATCAATGGTCACAAAGAACAAATACTCATCTTTTTCAAAATCATCGATTGTGGTGACCGCTTGTAGGGTTTCGTCTTTATCAAATGGCAAGACATTAACAAGGGGTAAGCCTTTTGAAGTTCTTGAGAAAACAGGGATTTTATAGCCTTTTAACTTGTAGACGCGGCCTTTATTTGTGAAGAAGAGTAAGTAATCATGGGTTGAAGTGAATAAAATGTGTTCAACCGCATCATCATCATGCATTTTTATGCCAGTCATACCCTTTCCACCACGATTTTGAGTTTTATAACTCTCTGCGGACATACGTTTTGTATACCCACCTTGCGTAATCGTTATAATAACGTCTTCTTCAGGGATTAAATCTTCATCTTCTAAATCAAGGTCTAAAGCTAGGGAAATCTCTGAACGTCTTTCATCGCCGTAGGTCTCTTTAATGGTTTTTAAATCGTCTTTAATCACTTCTAGTTTCATTGTTTCTGAGGCTAAAATGCTTTCAAGATACTCAATTTTTTCTTTTAAATCGCTAAGTTCTTGTTCTATTTTTTCGCGTTCTAAGCCAGATAAGCGACGTAAGCGCATCTCTAAGATGGCTTTGGCTTGAACACTTGATAAGTCAAACTTTTCAACCAATTGTTCTTCCGCATCATCGTATGCTTTACGGATAACTTCAATGACGTCATCGATGTTGTCAAGTGCGGTTAATAGGCCTTTTAAAATATGAGCGCGATCTTTCGCGCGTTTTAATTCATATTCACTTCTTCTCGTTAAAACCTCAACTTGATGATCAACATAATGTTTTAACATCTCTTTAAGGCTTAAAACATGCGGTCTTTGATCAACAAGCGCCAGCATATTCATCCCGAAACTGGTTTGAAGGGGAGTAAATTTATATAAGTTATTCAGCGTCACTTCTGCGGACGCATCTTTTCTTAACTCAATGATAATTTTGATCCCATTACGGTTCGATTCATCGCGCAAATCAGTGATCCCTTCTACCCGTTTTTCTTTGGCAAGTTCAGCGATTTTTTCAATCAAACGCGTTTTATTCACTTGATAAGGGATTTCTGTTACGGTAATGATTTTTTTTCCGCTTTTAAGCTCTTCTACAGTTGATTTTGCGCGAACTTTAATAGAGCCATTTCCACTTCGGTAAGCTTCTCTTAAATTAGAAACCCCCATTAAGGTCCCGCCTGTAGGGAAATCTGGCCCTTTAATGTGTTCCATTAATTCATCAAGTTCAATATCGTTGTTGTCAATATAAGCAAGCGTCCCATCAATGACTTCATTTAAGTTATGAGGGGGGATATTAGTCGCCATACCAACCGCAATACCAGTTGCGCCATTGACTAATAAATTGGGAAATTTCGCAGGTAAAACTTGGGGTTCTTTTTCCGTCCCATCGTAGTTTTCTACCCATTCAACGGTGTCTTTTTTGATGTCCTTAAGCATCTCGCTACTAATGCGTCCCATTTTCGCTTCGGTATAACGCATCGCCGCGGCGCCATCGCCATCAATTGACCCAAAGTTCCCATGCCCATTGACTAATGGATAGCGGTATGAGAATTCTTGGGCCATACGAACCATCGCATCATAAATTGCACTGTCTCCGTGGGGATGGTATTTCCCCATAACATCCCCAACAATTCTGGCAGACTTTTTAAAAGAAGACCCTGGGGTAACACCGAGTTCTTCCATGCCATATAAAATACGTCTATGAACCGGTTTTAACCCATCTCTTACATCGGGTAAGGCTCTTGATACGATTACACTCATCGAATACGATAAAAACGAAGTTTTCATCTCATCGGAAATATTGATGTTGTTAATACGGTCAAACGTCGTTGGTTTCATTGAATCAATACTCATGATATTCG
>CAYZOR010000042.1:0-10853 GCA_964479895.1 uncultured Candidatus Izemoplasmatales bacterium
TGGTTAGTGTGTTTAACATACAACACCTCAATATCTTAATATTTATTTTGAAAAAAGTCTCTAAGCGTGTATGATTATACCGTACCCTTTTTTTTAATACAATTTATTTTATAATATTTATAATTAATGTTCTAAACAGTGGTGATAAAATGATTAAAAAAATGATTCAATGGTTTGAAAAGTATGCGTCTAAAAACAAATTATTGCTCAATTATTATATTAAGAAATATGACAAAATCATTGAAAATGAGATAAATTTAGTGGGAATCACTCAAGAAGATAATGTTTTATTTATTGGTTCAGGCGCAATTCCATTTACCCCCATTTTGATGGCTTTAAAAACCAAAGCCTCTGTAACAGCGATTGATAGCGATCATAAAGCAATAAAGACTGCCAAAAAGGTTGTAAAGAAGTATGGGCTATCCCATTTGATCACTATTAAACATCAAGATGGACAAACCCTTAAAAACCATGCATATAGTATTGTTGTTTTAGCTTTACAAGTAACGCCTCTAAGAATTATTGTGTCTAATATAATGCAACCGGATACAAAAATCGTTATTAGACAGCCCTTTGAACACTATAAGCATCTATATGATTGCATTGATGATTCGTTTAAGATTATCAAACAAGTCAATCAACCCATGAAGTATTTTGGGACATCTATGTGGGTTGAAAAGTTATAATACAGATGATGATAATTGCTTGATTGTAGTCTAAATTATAAAAACTATGGATAACATTGACACTTTGATATAATGCGCGTTATACTATATCGTGTTTGAAGAGGTGAAATTTATGCAAAACATTCAAAAAAATATGCATTATCAGGCGTTTGATATGGCAATTGTTACGCTTAAAGATATGCGTAAAAATGAAGGCGGAACGGTTTATGATGTTCCTGATTTTAGATTGCTTGCCTCTTTAGGAATACGTATTGGAAAGTCAATCAAAGTTCTTTCAAAAAGTTTTGCTGGTGGACCAATGATTTTAGCGGTAAATGGAAGAAGTATTGTGATTGATAAAAAGGTTGCTGAAAAGATTATAGTAAGAAGGTAATTTTATGTCTCCTCACCCACATACAACCAAACATGAACATCAACCAAAACTCTTATTAATGGGGCTTCCGAATGTCGGTAAAAGCGCCATTTTTAATCGTTTTACGGGATTAGATGTGATGGTTTCTAACTATACTGGAACAACGGTAGAATTTACAGAAGGAAGCATGCAAGTTAATGAACAAACTTGCTTATTAAAAGATGTTCCGGGCGTTTATGATATTGAAAAAAGTGTTGATGAGGCTGAACAAGTTGCAATCAACATGTTAAATGATAATCCAGATGGGATTATTTTTGTTTTAGATACTTTAAATTTAGAATCTTCATTGCATTTATTAATGCAAGTATTGGAATATCAAATCCCTACCGTTGTTGCTTTAAATCGAAATGATTTATCAAAATCAAGAGGGATTAAAATTGACCATTTAGAGATTCAAAAGCGCTTAAAGGTTCCGGTTGTTCCAACCGTTGCACTTGGTGGGGAGAGTTTAGAAATCTTGCGCTATAAGGTAGCAAATATGCTTCAAAATCCCAAACCACCAAGTCTTTTATCCATTCAAAAGGACTCAAGGTGGAAGGCTGTTGAACATATTGTTAAGCGGTCTTTAACCAAACAAGCAACCAACTTTTCAGATGATAAGCATGCGTATTTAATTAGACCATGGCCTGGGTTATTGATTGCAGTCGTTGTTTTATTGACAATGTTTGGGTTTGTTATAGGCGCAGGCATGGGGCTTAGACAGTATGTCTTACTGCCAGTCTTTAACGGCTTTTTATTCCCTTTTATTGAATCAGGCGTTGTGAATATCTTCGATTCTCAATTAATTCAAAATATTCTCATCGGTGATTACGGTTTTTTAATTAAGGGAATTGAATGGCCCTTTGCATTAGTATTACCATACGTTATTAGTTTTTATATAATGATGAGTTTTTTAGAAGACAGTGGATATCTTCCAAGGCTTGCTGTATTGCTTGATGGCATCTTTAAAAAGATTGGGCTTACAGGGTCAAGCATTATTCCATTACTCCTTGGATACGGCTGCGGCATACCAGCAATTATGTCGACAAGGTCCTTGCCTTCTAAAAAAGCCCGTCTATCTGTAGCGGTGATGGTTTCTTTTGCGATTCCTTGTGTTTCCCAAACGGGGGCTTTCATTGCACTGCTTGGAGAGCGAAGTATTGTAGCACTAATTTTGGTATTTTTAACATCTTTAATCGCGATGGTTATCGTTGGATTTGTCTTAGATAAATTCAAAAAAGAAGCAATCCCTTTCACTTTGATGGAACTGCCGCAGCTGCTTGTTCCTAAACCAAGCATTCTTTCTAAAAAAATTTTAATACGTGTTAAACACTATATTAAAGATGGAGCGGTTCCAATGATCGTTGCAATCTTTTTCACAGCCTTTTTATACGAGTTTGGTGTATTAAATGTTTTAGGTAAAGCAATGGCACCGATTGTCTCAGGTTGGTTAAGGTTACCAGAAGAAGCTGCTGTCCCTTTAATCATTGGAGTCGTCCGAAGAGAACTTACTGTTTTGCCACTAATTGATATGAATTTAACGACTTTACAATTTTTCACTGGTGCGATTGTAGCATTATTTTATGTACCATGCATTGCCATGATTGCTACCCTTGCAAAAGAATTTAATATTAAAACTGCAGTCGGTGTGTTCTTATTTACAACGTTTAGTGCCATCTTTTTAGGAGGACTTCTCGCAAGATTTGGCGGTTTATTTATCAGTTAAAAGCATTCTTTACATAATTAGAATGCTTTTTTGTGTTTTTACGCCTTTCATTAGATATTTTTGGTAAAATAAAGCAAGAAAGAAGGGATACTATGAGTGCCATTGTTTGGTTAGGAAATGATTTAAGAACCCACGATCATGAGCCCTTATATCATGCGCTTAAAAATCACGACCAAGTCTTTGCGGTATGTAATGTTGCTACACTTGATCAAGTCAGTGCGTTTGGGTATGAAAAAATGGCCCATCCAAGAAGAAAATTTTTATACGACACTTTATGTGATTTAAAAGATAGTTTAAAAACTTTAAATGTTCCTTTGATGGTTTCAAAGAAGCCACCTAAAGATTTAATAATTTATTTAATGGATACCTACGAAGTTGAAGCGATTTATTATTATAAAGAAGTCGGAAGCGAAGAAGCAAAGCGCTATGAACTTTTAAGAAAATACGGCCCTAAAAACCAGTTTTCCTATTTTGGAAAAACGTTAATTCATCCCAGTGATTTGCCATTTAAAATTGAAGCACTTCCCCCTACCTTTACCCAATTTAGAAAAAAAGTTGAAAAGCATTTAAGGATAAGAAAAACACTCCCTACGCTTTCGCCTTTAAAGGAAAAAGCTTTTTTGTTTAAAAACGATGAAAAATGGCCTTCCTTTCGAATCGATAATCAAAAAACACTCCCTTTTAAAGGAGGGGAAAAGGAGGGGCTTAAGCGTTTAAATGATTATTTACATAAAAGACATATTGATCACTATAAGATGACTAGAAATAACATGTTGGATAAAAATGCTTCTACAAAATTTTCGATGTATTTAGCAATAGGCGCTTTATCGGTACGTTATGTTTATGAAAACATTCAAGCTTATGAAACAAACGTTAACAAAAACGCATCAACCTATTTTGTGATTTTCGAGCTTTTATGGCGTGACTTTTTTACGTTTGTCCATTTAAAGTATGGAAATGCAATATTTAAACCAGGTGGTTTAATGCAAAGAAATATTCCTTGGAATGATAATAAAACCTATGAAAAAGCTTGGCAAGAAGGCAAAACAGGTTATCCGTTGATTGATGCGTCGATGAAAGAATTAACAACCACTGGTTTTACCTCTAATAGAGCAAGACAAAATGTCGCAAGTTTTTTCACAAAAAATTTAGGGTTGGATTGGCGAAAAGGCGCGCAGTGGTATGAATCGTGGTTAATTGACCATGATGTATCAAGTAACTACGGAAACTGGAATTATATTGCAGGGATTGGAAATGATCAAAGAGATTTTAGATATTTTAATGTAAATACACAGGGAAAACGCTATGATCCAAGTGCTGAATTTGCCAAGGTTTATTTAAAATCGCTTGAAAAGGTTGATGGAAGTATTGTTTACGATTTGCCTTTAATGAATCAAACATTTAGCCAAACCATTGCTCCAAATTATATTGAGCCTATCGTTGATTTTGATGAATCAATTAAAAATCGAAAAAAAATACTAGGTCACTAATGGCCTAGTATTTTATATCCAAGGGAAAAATTGATTGGTTTTATTTTGATAAGCAATGTATTCTTCGTTATTGTTTAAATGCCTTTCATTATTTTTTATACGCCTAGAAGTTAACGTGTATATTAGCATGACGAAAGGCGATAATATCGCAATGAATTGATAGGGTGAATTTGAATTGGTAAAAACAATAATGAATAAACCAACCCATATTAGTACTTCCCCAAAATAATTGGGGTGTCTTGTAAATTGCCATAGTCCAGTTTTCAAAATTCTTCCTTCCATTTCAAGCCGATATTTAAAGGTTCTAAGCTGTTGATCACTGAGTATTTCAACAATATATCCTAATAGAAAAACTACCGACCCAACAAAAAGTCCTAAATTTCTTAAAAAAGATGTTTCATTAGGGTAGGCTAAAATAACAATAACCATTAAAGCCAAAGCATAAGTTAACAAGACCTCTTTTAAGTAATATTTTAGTCGTTTTTCAGGCATTTGATTATCTTTTTCATGCCGCGTAGAAAGTAAAAATCGCTTTTGGCGTTTAAATAAATACCGTGTTTGTCTTACTGCCCATAAGGTTAAAAAGATTACCACAAAATGTTGCGATGGATAGCTTTGCGATTCTACTAAATTATGATGAATTAATAAAACCCCTACCCCTACAAAATTCCAAGGCCATAAAATATCTAACCATCGTAAATCATTTTTTACTTTAGCAATAGAAAAATTGAATCCATTGATAATGGCGATAATCAAAATTGTGTATAACCAATATATATGCATATCATCACATCCTCAAATATTTCATGTATATTGTACGAAATATCTATGAATAACGCAATCATTCAACCAATTAAAATAAAACGTATATCGATTGAAATGTTTATGGTATTTCTTTAAAATACTTTCAGGAGCGTGATAGAATGAAAACTTTCTTAACAAGATCTGCGACGATTAAAGGTGGCAGAAGTGGTCAAGTAAAAACAGAAGATAATAGTATAGATTTAACCTTAACTCGCCCAACTGAAATGGGTGGAGAAGAAAATGGGGTAGACCCAGAGAACTTATTTGCGGCAGGGTATGCATCATGTTTATCATCTTCGATTGAATTTTTGTTGCAGCAACAACAAAAAGAAGCAAGTCATTTAGAAGTTACTGCAAAAGTATTATTGGTTGGGGATGAATCAGGTGGTTTCAAATTTAAATTAGATGTGAAAGCTTCTATTGAAGGATTCGACCGCGAAGAAGCACAAGAATTATTAAATCAAGGATTGGCATTTTGCCCATATTCTAAAGCAATTAAAGGGAATGTAGATATCAATGCAACATTAGCGTGAGTCAAAATTTATTGACTCACGTTTTATTTTTGGTATGATTTTAATGTAGCTTAATTCGAGGAGTTTAGACAATGACTTTACCTACTTTCTTAAAAAAACGCATGTTAATGCCAATTTTTTTTATCATACTTTTTGCAACAAGTTTTCTCAGTGGATCACTCAATGATTTGATTGAGGGATACGTCAATATATTAAGATCCCCATCTGTATTGATCAGTGATTATCTTCGCATTGGTGGCTTTAGTGCGACCATGTTTAATGTCTCTACGATTTTATTGATTAATATTATTATGCTCAATCGTTTAAAGATGAAGATGACTGGTCCTATGTTTGCTGGTATTTTAACGATTGCAGGCTTTTCATTTTTTGGTAAAAATATTTTTAATACCATCCCAATCTATTTAGGGATATATTTATACGCAAGACTTCAAAAACTTGATTTTAAATCGTTTATGATTGTTGTGTTATTTTCAACAGGGATTTCACCCATTGTTTCCTTTTTAATTTTTGGCGGACCCTGGGGCTTAATTATAGGGATACCTTTAGGAATCATTGTAGGGATTATCACAGGGTTCATTTTACCGGCATTAAGTGCGCATACAACGCGCTTTCACAAAGGGTATAATTTATATAACATAGGATTTGCGATGGGCATTATTTCAATGTTTTATTCAGCAATTCTTACGGCTTTTAGAATTGATTTTATGGTCGGTGGTCCAACGAGTGAAGCATACCACAATGAATTATTAATGCTTACGATTATTTTGTCTTTAACGTTTATAGTGGCCGCGTTTATTATTGACCGTAATGTATTGGATAAATACAAAGACTTAACAAAATCTACTGGACGTTTAGTCAGTGATTTCATAAGGGATTACGGTAGAGCCCCGACGATGTTAAATGTTGGGATTATGGGGTTAATTTCCTTGTTTGCGTTGGCCCTTTTAAACATTCAAATAAATGGTCCCGTGATGGGCGGAATATTAACAGTGATGGGCTTTGGGGCTTTTGGGAAACACCCAAGAAATGCAATTCCAGTAATGACAGGGGCATTTATCGCAACGTTAATCACGCCTGCTTATTCTTTAGATGAAGTGGGTATGGCAATCGCAATATTATTTGTTACTGCGTTGAGTCCTATCGCAGGAAGGTATGGGTTTTTCATAGGAATCATCGCAGGATTCTTGCATATTATTATTACCCCGCTCGCTTATTTGTTCCAAGGGGGATTTGACTTATACAACAATGGGTTTGCCGCAGGATTTGTTGCGGCCATGATGATTCCTTTCATCGAAGCACTCAGTAAAGATAAAATGAAGGAGACAAAAGATGAGTAAACAAGAAATTAAAATCATTACTAAAATCGTCAATGAGTTAACGTTATTTTTCATGATGCATGGGTATTATACAATTAAACAAGAAACACGGTATGAAGATAAAGCAACGATATTTATCATTACGGTTTCAACGATCAAACCATCATTGATAGAAAAAATTAGAAATAAAGTTGAAAGAGAACGAGAGTTAGAAATTGAAACATATGGTTGGGAGTTAATTGGAGATATAGATTCTCAAAGTGAGTTAGAGATTGTTGGACATTTAATCGATGAACTCCAAATCAACCATGGTGATGATTCAACAACGTTAACATTTATTCGTAAAAATCGATATAAAGATTAATAAAAAAAACGTATGATCCAAATGATTTGGAATCATACGTTTTTAATAGGTTGGATTATTACTATCGAGTTTTGCCTTGGCTTTTTCAGTCGTTTTAAAATGAACTTTTGCATAGTTTTTTAAAGCCGTCATTCCACTTTTTTTAATAAGAGTAGACGCTTGTTCATCAACTGATTTAGACGCGCCTTTTAATAACTTGATTCCTAATTTTTCACTGAGTTTGGCTAAATTAATTAAAAAGGCATACCGTGCAATAATACTTGCAGCCGCAACAGAAGCATAATGGCTTTCTGCTTTGGTTAAGAACAAGTCAGGTTTAATGGGCGACTTAAAGCGCTTTAAGTAATTCATGTAAGTAGATTCTTCACAAAATTGATCGACGATAATAAAAGGGGTTTGTTTGGCAGTAATTTTTTCTAAAAGTTTTTTATGGGTTTGCGCGTGTAAGTAAGCTTTCAATGTATTGGCATTATAGTGCTTAGCAATTAAATCATTGTATTTTTTATTATTGAGAACCAATAAGGAATAAGGAATTTTTTTCATGAGTTTTGGTGCAATTTTCAAAATAGATTTATCGCTTAAAACCTTTGAATCATCGACGCCTAGCGTCGCAATGAAATCCATAGATTCTTTTGAAAGATAAACCGCACACACTGTGAGTGGACCAAAATAATCGCCTACCCCAGATTCATCCGATCCAATACTCGGTTTATAGAAATTATGGTTTTTATGAGATTTTTTCTCTCCTTCGATGGAAGGAAGGTTAAATTTATCATGCCAAAAGAAAAAGGCATCCTCAGCGTCTTTCCCTTGAAACATCACTTTATTGGATTCATATATAGTGACCGTCAAAAACTCATCTTTGATGGTTGCTACAATATGATTTTCGCCTCTCATATTCACATTATGTCTATAAAAGTCTAATAAGCTTTGAATTTGCTCTTTAGAGGGGGTCATGACAAAATTCATATTTTTCACTTCCTTTACTGTATTTTACCACGAAATTTGATAAAATAGTAGACGCTGGGAGTGATTTTATGGCTTTTGACCTATCTATACTAGAATATGACAAGATTTTAAGGCGTTTGGAAAAAAAAGCACAAACGTTTGATGGTAAAGCAATGATCCAATCGATTCACCCTATAAAGGATGAATTGATTTTAAATGGTATGCTTTTTGAAGTAAAAGAAGCGTATCGTTTTGTACAAAACAGTCTCACTCCTTCGTTTGGAGGCATTCATTCAATTAAAGAAGCTTTAAACCGTGCACGTATAGGTGCGATGTTAAGCAGTGATGATTTTATGAATGTATTATCGCATATACATGCTGCGAATACCTTTAAAAGACATATGCGTAGCGCACAAGAAGCATTAGAACAATCCTTTGATTTATTAAAATATAGCGATGAATTAATATATTTAAAATTGTTAAAAGATAATATAGAAGCGGTTTTTGATAGAAGAGGGCATATTAAAGATGATGCATCACCAACATTAAAAAGTATTAGAAGTAAGTTGAAAAGCATTGAAAAAAGCATTAAAGATAGCTTAGAAAATATCTTAAACCGTCAAAGCGATAAATTAACAGAAAAACTGACTACAATTCGTTATGAACGATACGTTGTCCCGGTTAAATTAAGTGAAAAAAATAATCTGAAAGGAACCATTTTAGATTATTCATCAAGTGGTGAGACGGTTTATATTGAACCTGAAAGCATTCGTCAGTTAACTGCTCAAAAACTAAAATTAGAAACCGATGAAAAAAAAGAAATCGATAAAATTTTATATATATTGAGTGAGTCAGTCGAAGACAACCGTCCCTTTTTAGCCCATAATGCTCGATTATTTACGCATTTAGATGTCGTGTTTGCCAAAGCGCGCTATGGGTTTGATATCGAAGGGTCTATCCCGCGCATCTCAAACCGCGTTAACTTGCTAAAAGCCAGACACCCTTTAATTGATCCAAAGGAAGTAATCGCCAATACGATTGCATTTGATGATGAAGTCAAAATGATGATTATTACAGGGTCAAATACGGGTGGTAAAACGGTGACATTAAAAACATTAGGCTTATTAAGTTTAATGGCGCAAAGCGGGTTAATGATTCCCGCACTAGAAAATAGTGAAATAAGGTTGTTCAATTCTGTCAGAGCAGATATCGGAGATGAACAATCCATCGAACAATCGTTATCCACATTTTCTTCTCATATGTCAAGAATTGTTGATATTATCAAGCATTATGATGATAATCAGTTGGTTTTACTCGATGAATTAGGCAGTGGAACCGATCCTAAAGAAGGGTCTTCTTTAGCAATGAGTATTTTAACGCATCTTTCAAATAAAGATTCTTTAGTGGTAGCGACGACGCATTATCCAGAATTAAAAGCCTTCGCATACAGCAGTAAACACATAATGAATGCTAGCGTAGAATTTAATGAAACAACGCTAAAACCTACCTATAAACTGCTTTTAAGAACACCAGGAGAATCACATGCATTTTTAATAAGCGAACGCTTAGGATTAAAACAAAGCATTATTGAAGGGGCTAAAAAACATAGCCACACCGACGATAATGAAATTAATGACTTAATTAATACCTTGAAAACCGAATCAAAACGACTTGAAAAATCTATTGATCAATATGAAACATTCAATAAAGATTTAGCGCGTGAAAAAGACCAAGTTTTAAAAACCAAACACGCCCTTCAAAAAGAAAAAGAATCACTCAAAGAAACCTTAACCCTAAAAGTCAACAAAGAAATTCAAGGCATGCGTAAAGAAGCCGAAAAACTTATAGAAGAATTAGAAACCATGAAAACACAGTCTATTAAAGCCCATGAACTTGCTGAGAAAAAACATGAAGTAAAAAACATTCAAACGTCTGAAGATAAAAAAGAAAGCACAACACAAGACCATGTATATGAACCAGGAGAAACGGTTTATATCATAAAATACAACCGTTACGGTGAATTGCTTAAAAAGCAAAAATCCAACCAATGGTTGGTTCAAATGGGCACCTTACAAAGTGTTTTTACTGAAGATGAGTTTGAATTTGCGAAAACCAAAAAGCGCCCTTCTAACGAACAAAAATCTCATCAACCAACGCTTAAAAAGACCACAAAGAGCACGCTCGATCTTAGAGGCATGCGCGTCCATGAAGCACAAGATGCCTTAGAAAAATATTTGGATGATTGTGCATTATCTAATCAACCGTTTGCGACCATTATTCATGGCTATGGAACGTTAGCTTTAAGAAAGATGGTCAAAGACGTCTTATCGCAAAGCAATGTTGTTGTTCAAGCAAGAGATGGGGGCTCCAACGAAGGCGGTAAAGGAGCCACAGTAGTGTATTTTGAATGAGTGGAATGTTAGTATACGAATAAATTACCTATCATACAAGCTTTTTAGTTGTCAAAACCCTAATCAGTATGTATAATAGAAGTAGTTATTAAAGGAGGATATTAAATATGTCAGTAATTTACGCAGATAGTACAAATTTAGATGAAAAAGTAAAAGATGGACTTGTTTTACTTGATTTTTATGC
>CAYZOR010000043.1:0-10837 GCA_964479895.1 uncultured Candidatus Izemoplasmatales bacterium
TTTGACCCGTCGAGAAGAGCGCAAAAACCACTTGCCAAATTCGCCGATTCGGTTATCGCGCTTCAAGAAGAGATGCATGCACTCTCTGATGAAGCCTTAAAAGGAAAAACAGAAACATTTAAAGAACGCTTAAAAAATGATGCAACGTATGATGATATTTTAACAGAAGCTTTTGCAGTTGTAAGAGAAGCATCAACCCGTGTAACGGGCATGACGCCCTTTAAAGTTCAAATTATGGGCGCGAAAGTTCTCCATGATGGGGACATCGCAGAGATGAAAACGGGTGAAGGGAAAACCTTAACCGCTGTCATGCCTGCTTATTTAAATGCATTAAAAGGAGAAGGCGTTCATATTGTTACGGTCAATGAATATCTCGCTTCCCGTGAAGCTCAAGGGGAAATTGGAGATATTTTTCGGTTTTTAGGATTAAGCGTTGGGCTCAATGTCCGCGATATGAGTAAAGATGAGAAAAAAGAAGCGTACGCTTGCGATATTTTATACTCTACAAACAATGAAATAGGATTTGATTATTTAAGAGATCATATGGTGATTTATAAAGAAGATATGGTCCAAAGAAAATTGTCTTTCGCCATTATTGATGAGGTAGACTCGATTTTAGTCGATGAAGCGAGAACGCCTTTAATTATTTCAGGGGGCGCAAAACAAACCCAAAACCTCTACGAACAAGCCAACGCGTTTGCGCGTACTTTAGGAGAAGACGATTATGAATATGAAGCCAAGACGAAAAATGTGACATTAAATAGTTCAGGGGTTCAAAAAGCAGAACGCCATTTTGGGTTAGATAATTTATATGACCTTGATCACGTAACGCTTTTACATCATATTAATAATGCGATTAAAGCGCACTTTACGATGGAAAGAGATGTTGATTATGTCGTTCAAGATGATGCGGTGGTATTGGTTGATCAATTTACGGGGCGTTTAATGCCTGGTAGACAGTATTCAGAAGGACTGCATCAAGCTTTAGAAGCGAAAGAAGCCGTACAAATCAAAAAAGAATCAACGACCCTTGCGACGATTACCTTTCAAAATTTATTTAGAATGTACGATAAATTATCCGGTATGACAGGGACAGCGAAAACAGAAGAAGAGGAATTTCAAAACATATACAATATGTTTGTTATTCAAATTCCTACCAACGAACCGGTCATTCGCGAGGATGCCAACGACGCCATTTTCGCGGATATGGATGATAAATACATTTATTTAGCCGATGAAATTAAAAAGCGTCACAATAAAGGTCAACCCTTACTCATCGGGACCGTGTCAATTGAAAGTTCTGAAAAATTATCAAAACTCTTAAAAAAACGTGGCGTTACGCATAATGTATTAAATGCGAAAAACCATGAAAGAGAAGCGGAAATTATTGAAAATGCGGGTCATAAGGGCTCTGTAACCATCGCCACCAACATGGCAGGGCGCGGAACGGATATTAAATTAGGCCCCGGCGTTACGGATTTAGGCGGGCTTGCGGTCCTTGGGACAGAGCGTCATGAATCACGTCGTATTGATAATCAGCTGCGCGGGCGAAGTGGGCGTCAAGGAGACCCAGGGTTTTCGCAATTTTATTTATCGGGTGACGATGAATTAGTGATTCGCTTTGCGGGGGATCGTTTTAAAAAACAAGTTGAACGTTTTAATAGCTCTAAAGGAGAAAAAAAGGGACCTTTAAACTATAAAATCTTTTCAAGAATTATTCAAAGAGCGCAAAAGCAAATTGAAGGGAATAACTACGATCGTCGTAAAACGGTTTTACAATATGACGAAGTTTTACGCCAACAAAGAGAAGTCATCTACCAACAAAGACGTGATGTCTTAACCAAAGATTCGATTGTTGAAATGGCAAAACCGATTGCCTTAAGACATATCGAAAGACTGGTAAGCCAACACATTGACTTAGAAGACAAAGACCAGCGCGTAGATACATCTGATTTATTTAATGCCCTTGATAAAAAAGTTTATCCCGCTGGCCTTATTGAAAAATCTAAACTGAAAACAAATTATGATGACGCCGTTCAGTATTTAAATCGTGTTTTCTTAGAAGTTTTTGATGCTAAATATGAACAATACGGAGAAGCAAAGTTTAATGAATTTTTAAAAGTCATTTTACTTCGAGTGGTGGATACGTATTGGGTAAAACATATCGATCAGATGAGTGAACTCCGTCAAAGTATCGGCCTTCGTTCTTATGGCCAACAAAACCCCCTCGGGGAATACAAAGAGATTGGCTATTCGATGTTTGAAGACATGGTTGCTTCGATTGAAGCCGATGTGACAAGTTATATGTTACGCTCACAAATACGAGAAAACATGCAACGCCAACAAGTCGCAAAACCAACAAAGACCTCTTCAGGTAAAGAAGAGACGAAAAAGAAACAACCAGTTCGTAAAAAGAAAATCGGACGGAATGAACCCTGCCCTTGTGGCAGCGGGAAAAAATACAAACACTGTCACGGACGTTAAAAATCAAAAGACTCAAGAGTGCTTCTTGAGTCTTTAATCAAACAAGGAATGATGTTTATGGAAACGCATGAAATAAAAAATTATTATGAATCATTTCAACATCGTTTAAACGATTTAAAACAGCTCATGAATCCTGAGCATTTAAAACAAGAAATTGAATCATTAGAAACGCTTACCTATGAAAATAGTTTTTGGGATGACCATAAAACGGCCAATAAAACCATCCAAAAGCTCAAACGGTTAAAATCCTCCTTAGCAAGCTATAATGATTTATTTGACAAACTTGAAACCATTGAACTTTCTTTAGAATTAATCACACTCGGTGAAGCGACCGAAGGGATTGATCAATTAATCAAAGAAACCAACCATGCGTTTGATGATTTAGAAAGAAAACTCTTCTTATCAGAAGAATACGACGCTTTAAACGCCATCGTTGAAATCCACCCAGGTGCTGGGGGCACAGAAAGTCAAGATTGGGCAATAATGCTTTATCGAATGTTTAAACGTTTCAGCGAACAAAAAGGGTTTACGTTTGAAATCAATGACTATTTAGACGGTCAAGAAGCTGGATTAAAAAGCGCAACGATTACCATTAAAGGCGACTACGCATTTGGTTTATTAAAAGCGGAATCCGGGGTTCACCGACTCGTAAGAATTTCTCCGTTTGATTCTTCAGGGAGACGTCATACAAGCTTTGCGAGTATTAATGTTGTGCCTGAAATAGATGATACGATTGAAGTTGACATAAGCGACAGCGATTTAAAAATTGATACCTACAGAAGTTCAGGGGCCGGGGGCCAAAGCGTCAACACCACAGATAGTGCGGTAAGAATTACTCATAAACCCACCAACATAGTTGTGACGTGTCAAAATGAACGCTCACAAATCCAAAATAGAGAACAAGCATTAAAGATTTTAAGAGGAAAGCTTTATCAAAGAGAAATTGAAAGAAAGACTAAAACGATAGAAGATATGAAACAAAGCGAGGGGTCAAATGCTTTTGGATCTCAAATTCGCTCTTATGTGATGCATCCTTATAATATGGTAAAAGATCATCGTACAAACCATGAGACTGGGAATGTAGAAAAAGTTTTGGATGGGGATTTAGACCCATTCATTAACGCCTATTTTAAATGGAAGATGCATCAAGACAATGCGTAGTATTTCATTTTTAGAGCGTTACGCTTATATTACTTTAGGCGTATTTATTATGGTCGCAGGCATCTATTATTTCATCTATCCACCAGGCTATGTCATTGGTGGGGTGAGTGGTGTAGGGATTTTATTCGGTGAAGTATTGGGCTTAAGAGTGTCTTATGTCGTGGCGATTTTAAATGTTGTACTTTTACTTATGGGATGGTTTTTCTTAGGCTTTAAATCGTTCACTCGAAGTATATATGGCTCTATTATGTTTCCGGTATTTTTATTTTTATTAGAAACATTTTCCCCGTTTTTACCCATTCCCGATGATCCGTTATTATATGTTATATTTGGGGGCGCTATTTTAGGGATTGGGTTTGGAATGGTGATTAAATACGGCGGCACAAGCGGTGGAACCGATATTCCTATTAAAATCTTGCATCGCATTGTAAAACTTCCATTAAGTGTGTCGATATATATCGTCGATGGTGCCATCGTCTTATCAGGGGTTATTGTGTTCTTTCATGATCCTAACAGAGGAATTGCGATGGGACTTTATGCGATTTTACTGATGGCTATTAGTGGAAAAGTTGCTGATGTTGTCGTCGCAGGGGCGAGTACCTTAAAGGCCGTTCATATTATTACCAGTATGCCAGATACCATTAAACAAAAAATCTATGAATCGGTAGAACGCGGGGTTTCTTTAGTCCCAGCTAAGGGTGGGTACCACCAAGAAGATAAAACCATGTTAATCAGTGTCATCACCAGAGATGAATACTATATTATTCGTCGCATTATTGCACAAACTGACCCTGAAGCGTTTGTGTTTGCGACCCCTGCCACAGAGATTCATGGCGATTTTACAACGTATCAAGGAGAGGATTAATGATGAAAAAACTATTATTATTGTTAGTTGGTATGGTTAGTGTGTTGAGTTTGATGGCGTGTGAAGGCATCAATTTTAATATAGGAAACCCAGATGAAGAAGAACAGGCTAGGTTTAATACCATCATGGACATATTAGAAAACTACCATTACAGTGAACCCAGTCAAGAAGATTTATGGCAAGGCGCTATTCAAGGGATGATTGATACATTGGATGATCCTTTTAGTTCGTATTATACAGAAGAAGAATACGAACAATTCCAACAATCATTAGGAGAATCATTCGTTGGTGTAGGGGTAACGGTAGAAAACATGAATGATGATGTCGTTATTCAGCGTGTCTGGCAAGATTCGCCTGCTGAGCGTGCAGGCCTTAGAGCAGGGGATCGTATCACTTATGTGGATGGTGATAATGTTGAGGGGCTTTCTTATTTAGAAACGTTAATGTTGGTCCAAGGGGAAGAAGGCTCGACCGTAGAACTTGGGATTGCACGCAGTGGCGTCGATGAAACATTATTTATGGAGATGACGCGAGAAGAAATTCCTAATCCTACCGTGACTTATGAAATATTTGAAGATGGCAATAAAACCATAGGCTATATTTCAGTAAATAGTTTTGGACACGAAACCTTTGAAATCTTTGAAGCAACCTTAAATGACTTAGAAGAAAGTGGCATTGAAGGTTTAATTATAGATTTAAGAGATAATAGTGGTGGGCGTTTAGATACAGTCGTTCAGATGATGGATTTATTCTTAATTGAGTCTGATAAACCATTGTTCGCAACAGAGACCTTTGAAAGTGGTGAAGTGAATCGCACAGAGTATGACGCAACGGGTGATGAGAAAAAACCATACGACATTATCACAGTGATCAACGAATTTTCTGCCAGTGCTTCAGAAGTATTCGCCGCTGCGATGAAACAACACGGGGAATATGACGTATATGGGCTGCCTAGTTTTGGAAAAGGCACGATGCAAACCCCGTTTTCTCACCGCAATATGAATAACGATGAGTTACACTTATCCAACGGGATTTGGTTAACGCCGAATAACACGTGGATCAACAATATAGGGGGCGACCAAGAAAGCTTATATCCAACAAGGGAAGTTAAAAGAAGCGAAGCGTTTGACATTCAAAACCTCTATATTTTAGACGATCCGCTAACTTATGATACAGTCGATTCAAGAACTGAGTCATTACAAAAAGCGTTAAATGCGCTATATGCCTTTGACTTAAGAACCGATGGATACTTTGATGAAGCCACAAAAGAAGCTGTCAAAACCTTCCAAGAGACTTACGATTTAACGGTGAGTGGAGAAGTAGATTTTGACACAGCATCAACGTTAAACGAAAACTTAATTGCATTTAGAAACGATTATGCCAATGATCTAAAAATTCAAACCGCTTTAGAAACCTTAAATGACTAATCACTAAAAAGGATGTGGGCAATGAAAAAGATAATTTTACTGATTTCACTTTTCGCATTAATCATCTCACTCGGCGCATGCGCTGATACTGAACAGATTGAAGTCGAAAACGGCGATGATCCTAATGGAGAAGTGGATAACGGGAATAATGATTCGGATCATAACGATCCAAACAATTCGGTGGATAATGGGGAAAATGATGACACGTTTGATTATGACTTAAGTCGCTTTAAAACGGTTATCGAATATTTAGAAACGTATCATTATCAAGGCGTAAGCAGCGAAGCCTTGATTGAAGCGGCGACGTATGGGGTATTTGATGCATTAGACGATCCCTACTCCGCTTATTACACCGAAGATGAAGTGACGCGCTTAAATAACCGTATGGCAGAAAGCTTTGTGGGAATTGGGGTAAGTGTTGAAGCTATCAACAATTCTCCTGTCATTCGTACGGTTTTTGAACATTCACCCGCTGAACGCGCAGGCTTATTAAATGGCGATTTAATTAGTCATGTCGATGGCGAAGATTTAAGAGGCCAAGGCATGATTGCGGTGATGCTTGCGATTATGGGCGAAGAGGGCACTGATGTTGAAATTGGGGTTGAACGTCCTGGGATATCAGAGATTCTTTATTTTACGATGACCCGCGCAGAAATTGATAATCCAACCGTTGAATACGACCTATTTATGGACGGTGGAAAACCGATTGGATATATAAAGATTAATAGTTTTGGAACCGAAACATTCACCCGTTTCAATCAAGCATTACTCACGTTAGAAAACGATGATATTGAAGGCTTGGTTGTGGATGTAAGAAATAATGGGGGTGGGTATTTAAATGCGGTTTTAAACATCTTGAATTTATTTTTAGTCGATGATGGAAACCCGATGTTTTCGATCGTAGAGTTTGACCAAGGGATTGCTGGTGAGCCACACCATTTTTACGGCAGTCAAACTGAACCAAGAGATTATGACATTGTGACTTTGATAAATGATTTTTCTGCCAGTGCATCAGAAGTCTTCGCCTCAGCCATGTTAGAACATGGTGGCTATGAAGTATTAGGCATAGAATCTTTAGGCAAAGGAACCATGCAATATACTTATAGCCCTGATATTTTAAAAGGCGATGAAATGAGAATTTCAAGAGGGCATTGGCTAACGTCAAACGGAAACTGGATCAATCAAATGGGTGGCGATTATCAAGGGGTTATCCCAACCACTGAAGTTATACCGGATACAATATTCACCTTAGGGAGTTTATATTTTGAGGGCGATAAAACCTTTGAATATGATCAAGTGGATCTTAGAATCATTAAGCCTATGCAAATTATGTTAGATACATTAGGCTATGGTGAAATAAGACAAGATGGCTACTTTGATTTAGAAACACAAGACGCGTTAAAAGCCTTTCAAACGGCTCATGATTTAACGCTCGATGGCACCCTTGATTTTGAAACTGCACAAGCACTCAATGAAGCGATGTTTGAGTATCGTTCAAAGCTAGCAAATGATCGCATGTTTTTAAGGGCTTTAAGTGTGTTTAACAATGAGTAAATCTTATCATGTGAAATCCATCAAAGCGTCTAAAAAGAATTATTTTGACTGTGTGATCAATAAAGAAACTTACACCCTGCATACCGATACAGTAATGAGTTATCACTTGCTTCAAAAACCGAGTTTAACTGAATCTGATTTTAAAGCGATGATGCGTGACAATTCGTTTAATGATTTGATGCAAAAAGCGATAAACTTTTTAGGAAAAAAACATTATTCAAAACAAGCGTTGAAAAACGCATTGAAAGCTTATGATGTCTCTTACGGTGTGTTAGAACAAGTTATTGTTCACTTAGAATCACTAGGCTATATCGATGATGAAAAAGCGTTACAATTAAAAGTGGATGACGCGTTGAATTTTGAATTAAAAGGCCCGGAATTTTTACGTCAAAAACTTTTAAAAGAGGGGTTTAGTGAAGCCTTAATTAACGATCAATTAAAACGGTTTAAAGCCTCCATTCAACGCGATAAAATTCAAACCATCATACAAAACGAAGCGTCCCATCTTAAACGATATCCTATCCAAAAACAAAAAGAAAAACTTTATAATCAATTGCGCCGTAAAGGGTTTTCTCATAGTATGATTCATCCCTTAATCGATGCTTATATAAACGAAGCGAAAAAAGATAGCGATGAAGAAGGGTTAATTGAAAAAAGGGTTCAGCAATTAAAAAATAAATATAATTTAAATGATTTTAAAGAAAAACAAAAGTTGATTCAAAAATTAATGCGCGAGGGGTTTACTTACGATTTAATTAAACGTCAATTTTAATCTGGGGGATTTATGAAAACATTTAATCATGACACACAGTATTATTTAGACAATGGTCAACTCATTGATATGTATGAATTTTTTGGGGCCCATTTGATCAAAGAAAACACAAAAGTGAAGGGCACTTTATTTAGAGTGTATGCGCCGAATGCTAGTGGCGTTAGTGTCATTGGTGAGTTTAATGGCTATAACGATCAAACGCATCGTTTAACGCGTGAAAATGACCAAGGCGTCTTTTCTATAACCGTGGATCAAGACTTAAAAGGGAAACGGTATAAATTGAGAATCTTTAGCGAAGCGGGCGATGTGTTTGATAAGGTCGATCCCTTTGGTTTTTATCATGCCCACAGACCAGAAACCTTAAGCATCGTTGTTGACCGTGATCTTTATGAGTGGCGTGATCATGCGTATATGAAAAAGCGCGCTGAAGAAAAACCTTATGACGCCCCTATGAATATTTATGAACTTCACGTTGGAACGTGGATGAGAAGACCGGATGGGAATTTTCATACGTATGCGGATTTGGTGGATTACTTAATCCCTTATTTGCTTGACAATCACTTTACCCATGTGGAATTAATGCCGATTATAGAACATCCCTTTGATGGCTCATGGGGCTATCAAGGATTAGGCTATTATGCGGTGACTTCAAGGTATGGAACGGTTGATGATTTAAAGTATTTCATCGACCAATGTCATCAACATGATATTAAAGTGATTTTAGATTGGGTGCCTGGGCATTTTTGTAAAGACGCGCATGGCTTATTTCGCTTTGATGGCTCCCCTTTATTTGAATATCCGGATGATGAAATTGCGCTTAACAAAGAGTGGGGCACCGTCAATTTTGATTTAGGAAAAGGCTTTACACGAAGCTTTTTAATCAGTTCTGCTTTGTATTTTATGAAAGAACTTCATATGGATGGCTTTAGAATTGATGCGGTCAGTTATATGCTTTATTACCATGGCGACGCTAATAAAGGGGAAAATTTAGGCGCATTAGAGTTTTTGAAGTCGCTTTCTTACCATGTTTTTAATACCCATTCTCACGCCCTTTTAATTGCGGAAGATTCAAGTGCGTATCCTAAAGTGACCCATCCAACGCATTTGGGGGGCTTAGGATTTAATTATAAATGGAATATGGGCTGGATGAACGATACCCTAAAATATTTTTCAAAAGATCCGATCCACCGAAAATACCATCATAATTTATTAACGTTTTCCTTGATGTATGCTTTTAGTGAAAATTATGTTTTACCGTTTTCACACGATGAAGTCGTTCATGGGAAGAAAACGTTGGTGGATAAGATGCCTGGAGACTACTGGCAAAAATTTGCGAATTACCGCACGCTCATTGGCTATCTTCATACCCATCCAGGGAAAACCTTACTATTTATGGGCCAAGAATTTGCGCAGATGCACGAATGGAAAGATTACACCGAACTTGATTGGAATTTATTGTCTTACCCGATGCATCAATCGGCCTTAACATTTAACCGTGATATGAACGCTTTATCTAAAACAGAAAAAGCGCTTTACGAACTTGACCATGAAGCGGAAGGGTTTCAGTGGATTGATGCGGATAATAATGAACAAAGTGTGATTAGTTTTATTAGATATAGTAAAAACAAAAGCGAATTATTAATCGTAGTGCTTAATTTAACGCCAGAAGTCCACCATGACTTTTCTTTAGGCGTCCCTAAAGACGGGATTTACCGTGAAATCATGAATTCAGATAAACAAATCTATGGTGGGTCCGATTTATATAACGGCAATGATTTAACCCCTGAAAAAGCGAATTTTAAGGATTTTAAATACACGCTAAAATTATTGTTAGCCCCATTAAGTATCGCCATTTTGAAATGGCAGGGTCCTAGTGAAAAGTAACGTTGTTGCGATGCTTTTAGTCGGGGGAAAAGGCACAAGGCTTCATCCAATTACCAAACATATGGCCAAACCGGCCGTTCCATTTGGTGGGAAATATCGTTTGATTGATTTTGTTTTATCCAACTTAACCAATTCTTTCATCAATACCATTGGGGTTGTCACACAGTATGAACCCCATAGTTTAATGCATTATATCGAACATGGGGCGGCTTGGGATTTAGACGTGACGCCTGGAGGGATTCAGTTTTTAACGCCCTTTACTTCATATGAAGGGGAAAAATGGCAAAAAGGCACCGCCCACGCAGTGCGTCAACACATGCATTTTTTAAAGCGTCACGACAGTGAATATGTTTTAATATTATCGGGCGATCATGTGTATAAAATGGATTATAACGCCTTAATTGAAGATCATAAATCTTCAAACGCTGATATCACCATTTCTGCATTCAAACCGCACGATGATTTAAGTCGGTATGGGGTATTTTCCATGGATGAAACGCGTAAAATAATGGAGTTTGAAGAAAAGCCAACGGCGCCTAAAGGCGATTTTGCGTCAATGGGAATATATGTGTTTAATCGCGCGGTTTTATCGAAGCTTTTAAGCGTCGATATGCCAGAAGGGTTTGATTTTGGAAAAGATATTATCCCAAAAGCTTTAAGTGAACAGTATCATTTAAATGGCTATATATT
>CAYZOR010000044.1:0-10605 GCA_964479895.1 uncultured Candidatus Izemoplasmatales bacterium
AATATAAGAAGTAAATCAATCATTCTAACTGTCAAGCAAAAAAACTATGTTGATTACTACTTAAAAAACGCAACAGAGCTGAAATCATTACTAGTAAAATTGAATGAGTCCAAACGCTTAAACATTAAGGTGATTGATAATCTAAAAGATAGTATAGGCCTTTTCACAAGCACAATAGTAGTATTAAATGAGAATTATGATCTTTATTCAGATGAAGATCGCATTGATAAAGTTTATGAAGAAAGTAAAAAGGTGAATATTGACTTACAGCTTCAAAACGTAGATTAAAACTAGCTTAATAGTGAAATCTGTAAAGTTTTTTCGGAGGGATGCGATAGTGGAAAAATGGCAAAAGAAAGTAAATCGATTGGCACTAAATAAAGAACACGTAAGAGCTTTACTCGCTGACATTAAACATGAGATAAAGATGTTACGAAAAGACATGAAGTTGAATTTATTAGATACATCTGAGTTTAAGTTCTATGAACGATTTAAGGGTCTTAATGGAGTTAAAAATGTTATAGAAGCATACACTTACCACTTATATTTAGAGTGCTACCTAAATAATTCTTTTAAAGAATGTAAAGACTATGCAATTAAAGAAATAGAAGAGTGTTATAATCATGGCTTTATAAAAGATGAATATCCTGGGGCATTTCTGTTATATAAAGATGACCTAAAAGAAGAAAATCAAAACAATAAAATGAACTCAGGACATATGTTTATTTCAATAGGAACATTTTGGGGCGGTTAAAAGGTAGTGCCGTAGCCATAAACTATGAAGGCAAAAAAACTTATACTATCGTAACAAGAGAAAATCTGATATTTAAGTAATAGGCTTGGAGTACGGTTTGAACAATCTCAACTCCACCAAACTTACCCGCGTCCCGCGTTATTAGCTAAGTATCTTTATTTAGCGATAAACGCGGGTTTTTTTGTGTTTTGAGTTTCACGAAAATGAGCGAAAAATTGGCGTTTTTTAGAACTGAAATCGCTATTATTTCAATGGTAAACCGAATTACCACTGAAAACTCAGTAAACCATGTATTTTAGAAATTATAAATTGATTCAATATAAAAAACTTCATTGTTGTTTCATAAAGTATTAAAACGGCTATGATAGGTGTTTTGAACCTGTATTTAAAATAATAATGAGAGTGTTTTCCGTGGTGGAGATCCATAGCCCTGGTACTTACCCGCGTTTGGTATGAAATCGTTATAAAAAAAGATATAATCAATAGTTTGAAAATCTAAAAGTATCTATGGTAGTTTAGTAAGAGAAGAATAAATTTTTCATCTAAGTTAATGAAAGATAACATAGCGTACAATATTTTATCTAAATTAACACATTAGGCTTTTAATTTGCTTACTTGAGCTAAAGGTTTAGGGTATAAAATGCTATAATAGTTTTGTATGCGTGAACTAATAGGTTGAGGTATCACGTGATTATCTAAAACTATGACTAAAAAACAAAAAGCAAGGGGCGTATTGTTATGGATTTAAAAGAGATTTATCAAGCAGTAAACAAACGCATTAATGAGGTTGATTTCTCACTACTTTGGCACGGTTTCAAACCTCTTAAGTTTGCCGTATACAACGATGAAGATTGTTTTTTTAATGGTGGTTATATTGATAAGACCGATCAATTTTTAGCAAACACCGCCATTAAATATAACGGGGAGTTTATTGCTATATGGTATCTTGGAGATGAAACTATTGACTATGATATTTTAGCCACAAAAATCATCCACGAAATGTTTCATGGTTTTCAGTTTAGTCATCATGAATCGCGTTTTCCTAATGAGTTAGAAGCTTTGAGGGACTATCGCTATAATCTGAACAACTTATCGCTTAAAATGGAAGAAAATAAACTGATCAACGGTTTAATTGATCGCTTTAATCATGATGCATTTGAGAAATTACTAAAATTGAGAAAGTATCGTCAATCCCAATATCGCTATGAATATCTATATGAAGCATCCATTGAACAAATAGAAGGCTCAGCGCTTTACGTTGAACTAGAAGCCTTAAAACAACTATCAAGGACTAAATTTAAAGCGGCTATCACCGCAAATATGGAAAATATTGTCCAGCCTAAAAATTTAATCCCCATGCGTATTGTGTCGTACTCAATCGGGGCTTTGCTGCTTTATGTTATAAAGAAACATACAGACATAGAAGTTGATCAATTTGGAGATGAAACTTTTGCTGAAACGATGCTTAAGCATACCTTATATGAAGAGATTCAACCAAAAGTTAATAAAGCAGTAGAAGAAACCCTAGATGCATATCATCATGAAACGCGGGCAATGATTGATGCTACACTGAAGATGAACAACTGTGTGTTAGAAGGAAAATTCCCCTTAGTAGGCGTTAATGTGTACAATGCAAGACGGCTTGATGCTTATCTTATTAGTACTTATTTTGTCGCGTATAAAAAGGCAGATAAAGATGAAATTAAGCAAGGCGATTATTTAATCGAAATGGATGAGGATGGCGATATTAAGAAACTCTATGCTATGAAGATGTAATTTAGCAATGATTATAAAAGTCATAATGGAAACTCTAATAGCATTATTGGTTTTCCAATAGTTGCATCAAAAAATAGTATAAAGAAGAACCTCATAGTGTCATATTAAAAAAGACACTTGAGGTTCTATCAACTAGAGGTGAGGATATTATGCGGCGTAGAGATTTGAGAGATTTGTTAATCATAATGGGTGTTTTTATGGTAGTGGGTTTTATTAACCAAACCTTTTTTTACGTTGGTCCATTACTGCTATTGATTGGATTATTATGGATGTTAGCCTTGCTTTATAAAAAGCACGGCAAGCATTTATCGAAAGTATGGTTGATAATGCCATGGTTTACGGTCGCTATTTATACTACGTGGCTTTTAATGTTTTACTTAGACGTATACTTATACACGCACTTAGAAGATTACCTTTGGTATAGAATGGTTTTTGGTGTTGTATTTACTATAACCTTTATGACCGCGTTTTTTATGGGAGGATATTTGTTATTTAAGAGTATTCAAAAAAGGTTAGCACCGTGCGAAGAATGAAAGAAGAAGTATGAAACCAGCTGGGCGTTTTTTTACTAATACGTATAGAGGATACAATTTGAAGAAAGAGTGGATTATATGGTTGTTGGATTAATACCCGCTAAATGTATAAATAAAGATGTCGATTACAATCTAAGACAGCTAATTAAGTATCTAGAAATCGCATCCAAGGAACAAATCGATTGTATTTTTTTCGGTGAAGCCTTTTTACAAGGCTTTGATAGTTTGAATTGGTCTTTTGAAAACGATAAAGAAGTGGCTGTAAGCAAAGATGCCGCAATCATAGACACCATAAAGCATCAAGCAAAGCACTATGGTGTCGGTATTGGATTTGGCTATTTCGAGTTATCTCAAGCCTCTATTTATAGCAGTTATCTGGTAATCTCTCCTCAAGGCAAAGAAGTTATAAACTATAGAAGAATATCAACAGGCTGGAAAGATGTAAGCCAAACGGATCATCACTATAAAGAAGGTAAATCGATCGTTCAAATGAACTTAGCATTCTATAATTTCACCTTGGCCCTATGTGGTGATTTGTGGGATGAAGAAACCATACCACTATTCCTAAATAATTCGGTTCGTAACAGTAGAATATTATGGCCTGTTCACGTTGATTATACGAAGAAAGCGTGGCTTAAAGAAGTTCCTGAATATCACAAGCAAGCAACAAAGTTTTCAGATCATGTCTTGCTTATTAATAATATTACTGAACCTTTGGCACATGGTGGAGCATTCTACTTTAATAAAACCGCTTTTGAATCAATAGATTTTGATAAAGAAGCCATATTAAGCATACATCTTAAGGAAACACTTTGATATTACTCACGACATTTTTTCAATATAAAACAACCGGCTTTAGATACTACGACTGTGAAATATTCTATATTATTTTAAAGATATAAGTTATGTTATTAGGAGGCATCTATGAAAACAACGTATTCTAGATCGGCGAATAAAGTTTTTTTATCAAGTATCATTATAGGCCTTATATCACAAGCTATACTCGCTTTAGTTAAGTACCTGTTTAATTATCAGGGTTATGCCTACATTGATGGCGTATTTGTGTTGCTACTTGGCATATCTATACTCGCTTTATATATCATATCTAAAGATATTTTGATTGCCTATGCTATACGTTATGTCAGTATTTTTTTAGGTTTTAATATCGTAATGGCATTTGTATATATGCTAGGATTTGTAGATGATTTTAAGTCCATAATTGTTGGTTTATCTTATGTTATCAATATGGCAACCGTAATCATTAGCAGTATTATATTGGGTAAGAAAATGGGTTGTTTAGATGAGGTGCTAGGTAGAAAAAACTAATATAGTTGGTTTAACAATTAATGCAAGAAATTTGTTGATTTTAAATGGTTTTCTTAAAAAAATCATCAACATTATGTTTTCAACTTATCATTAAATATTGGTTTGATACAAAAGTATCAGACCTTTTTTAACTAAATAACTTTATTGACATTATACCGGTATCGGTATAATATATACTTGAGGTGATTTCATGAAGTATCTAACGACAAAAGAAGTGGCACGTAAGTGGCATGTGAATGATCGAAGAGTAAGACTGTTGTGTGAAGAAGGTCGCGTTGATGGGGCATTTAAAGTAGGGAAGACTTGGATGATTGCAGAAGATGCATCCAAACCTTATGATGCTAGAAAAACGCTTAAAAAAGCGTATAAGGGACTAGTGTATGATTTTTCAAAAATTGACGCTATGAAAAAAAGTATTGACGAGCACAGACCATTGTCAACGCATATTACAAAGTCACTTCGTGAAAAGCTTATTGTAGATTGGACCTATAACTCTAATGCAATTGAAGGTAATACATTAACTCTTTCAGAAACCAAAGTGGTGTTAGAGGGCATTACCATTGGCGGAAAAAGTGTTATTGAACATTTAGAAGCCATTAATCACAAAGAAGCGATTGGATACTTAGAAACGATTATTAAAGAAAAGAAGGATTTAACGGAAGGGATACTCAAAAATATCCATCAGTTGATTCTTAAAGACATAGATAATCATAACGCGGGAAAATATAGAAACAAGAATGTTACCATTAGTGGGGCAAATCATGTCCCACCCAATCATATGCTTGTGTCTGAGTTAATGCAGAAACTATTCGCGGAATATGATAGAGAATGGAATCATTACCATCCCGTTATAAAGGCTTGTTTATTACATGGTGAGTTTGTAAAAATACATCCATTTATTGATGGGAATGGTCGGACAGCTAGATTATTACTCAATTTTGAACTGATGAAACATGGCTTTCCACCGATTGTCATAACAAAGGATAGAAAAGCTCAATATTACGAAACTTTAGATAAAGCGCATACGTCTTTGGATTACTCGGAATTCATAAATCTGGTTGCCGATTTTTTGATTGAGTCTGAATCGTTTTGGCTCAGAATTATAGCCTGATAAACGATAAAATTATGTTATAATTCAGTTGAGTAAACCCACTGTTTCATCAGTGGATGTCAAATGTTTTGATGATTTTTTATCTAAAATAAGGAGGAAATATGGCACAAAAAGAAAAGAAAAAAAGAGGAAATTTCAACATTGAGGAACTAGCCTCAATCCCCACATTTGCGATGGCAAAACTAAACCATGCAAAAGATACCCTTGCTTTTTATTGGAACAAAACTGGTCGATTTGAACTTTATACGATGAAACTTGACACCAAAGAAATCACGCAAATTTCAGATGGGCAGTTACCCAAAGGTATTCGTGCGGGATATTTATGGGGCAAAGACGACAGAACCGTTTTTTATACAAAGGATAACGATGGCGATGAAAAACACGATATCTACAGCATCGATATTCATACTAAAGCCGTCAGGCAACTAACCAACACCCAAGACGCCCAAGACATCCCTGTGGATGTATCACCCGATGGCAAATACATGATTTTTAATGCGAACCGCAATCAAGGCCAAATGAATCTGTATTCAATGAATCTTGAAACCAAAGCGGTCAAACAACTCACCGATCATGCAAACCCCGCGATGGGTGGGACGTTTTCTAAGGATGGATCGATGATTGCCTATGGAACCAATGAAGAAGAAAACTTAGTAAACTCAGATATCTATTTAATGAAACCAGATGGCAGTGAAAAACGCCGGGTTGTACAACTCAAAGTCGGCTCAAAAGAGAGTTTTTCTGATTGGTCTAAAGATGGTCGTTTCTTTGCGTTTACAACCGATGTCAATGGCAACAATCAAGTTGGCTTATATGATGTCAACACCGAAGAGATTAAGTTGTTTGGTGATGGCTCGCAAGCAGAGAGTGCCTCTAAAGTCATAGGAAACGATAAAATTTTAGCCATCACCAATAAACATGCATCCTTATCGCCGATCCTTTATGATGTAAAAACCGGCAAAAAAACAACCCTGGAGTTTCCCCCAGGTATTGCGGTTGGATCAGAATTAATCAACGATGAAGAGATGGTTATGATGATTAATCGTCCCTTATCGCCTTCAACTTTGATTCGCTTTAATCTTAAGACACAAGCAAGCGACACCTTATTAGAAACCGACATGGGCAACATTGACCAATCGTTATTCGTTGATGGCGAACATATCTTTTATCCGTCTTTAGACGGTACAGACATCCCGGGTATTGTCTACAAACCAAGAGACTTTGATCCCCACAAAAAATATCCTGCCATTATCATCCCGCACGGCGGACCGACCGCACAATATTTTTTAAACTTTACCCCAAGTGTCCAGTATTTCACCGATCTTGGTTATGTGGTTTTACATCCTAACGTACGCGGGTCTACTGGATATGGCTCTGAGTTCCGTGATGCTTGCATCAAAGATTGGGGTGGCAAAGACCATGAAGACTGGATTGCGGGTCGAGCGTGGTTAATTAAAAACGCATCCGTTGATCCTAAAAAAGTGGTTATTTATGGAGGCTCTTATGGCGGATATGCGACCTTATGGGCGATGGGGAATTCCCCAGAGCTATGGGCTGCTGGAGTGGCCTGGGTACCCGTCAGTGATTTATTATCGATGTATGATCTAAGCATGGAACATTTTAAATTCATGCTGCGCCAACAAATGGGTGATCCCGTTAAAAACAAGGATTTATGGATAAACCGCTCGCCACTCACGCACATTCAAAACATGAAAGCCCCCTTATTATTGGTACACGGAAAAAACGACCCGCGCTGTCCAGTATCCCAATCCCACCTCATTGCTGATAAACTAAAACAACACGGCTTTAAAGAAGGCGAAGACTTTGAATATGTTGAGTATGGCGATGAAGGCCATGGTGCCTCAGGCGATATGTCTGGTGCCATCCGTTCACTTAAATTACTGGATGATTTCTTATATCGAAAAATTGAAACCCAATAGCCTTGTAAAAACCTTCTATGAGCCCCTTAGAACAAACCGTAGAAGACCATGCAAAATGCTTTCTTTTAGCGTTTGGTGACGATAAACCATTTGGTTATGGACGAGTAAGAATAAAGAAGGTTTTAATAAGTTGTATTATAATCATAAAATCTTTTCTTAGTGTTAGGGCCTTATGGTAGACAAAAAAAACATATCGACTCGTATAAACTGAAGGCGCTTAGCTGGTATAAAGTGAGTTAAATCACGCCACCCATGAATGTTGGTTATGATTTGAACATGCCTAGATAATTCAAAGGAATTGAAAGGATGAGTATATGAAACGCGCTTTATTAGGCACGATTACCGGTGCATTGTTAGGTGTTATTTGTATCGTTGGCGCATCCATTAGACAAGAGGATCCCGGAGCTTTGTTTTTGTTTGCCTTTTGGTTTAACCGACTCGTTATGGGGCTAGCTATTGGTATGTTACCAATCAGTTCTAAACAATCACTCTTGATAAAAGGCGCGGTTTTAGGAACGTTTATTTCATTTGCCTTTTATAGTACGACTGAATTCTATGATGTAATAGGGTTTTTAGCGGGCATCATCTATGGCGTGATTATCGCTTTAGTCTTAAACTGGTATGATGAGAAATCACAAAAGCGTTACGAGTGACCAATATCTTTATCGAATGTTTTAAATTAAAAGCCCAGTTGAAGTCTTAAATAAGAGGTTTATGATGCAGGTAGCTATATTTCAGTTTTCTGGAACGGGCAACACTTGGTATGTTGCAAAACAGTTACAAGCAGCTTTTCTTCATAAAGGTCACCCATGTGACCTTTATAGTCTTGAAAATGATATAGATATAGATGCGCTAATTAAAAAGGCGGATATCATTGGTATTGGGTATCCCATTTATGGTTCAAATTTCCCTAAACCCATTGGTTTGTTTTTGGATAGGCTTAAAACGGTTGAACAAAAACGTGCCTTTGTCTTTTGTACGCAAATGATGTATTCAGGGGATGGCGCTGCGATCGCCGCAAAAAGGTTAAGAAAGAAAGGGTTTTTGGTTAGACAACTAATGCACATTAACATGCCCAACAACATCACCGACTTCCGTATTGTACGTTGGGTAAAACCGATGAAAGAAGCCAAACTTACCGACAAGGTTGCACGTAAAACCCATACATTTAGTGACGCGATTATTAACGATAAACGCAAACGAAAAGGTGAGGGCGTAGGGTCTTTATTACTAGGCCTTATGCAGCGTGTACCCCTTGGTTTAATCGAACCAAAATCCAGTAGTTTACTCAAAGTGGATAACCGCTGCATCGCTTGTGGTCTTTGTGTAAAGTTATGCCCTAGTGGTCATCTGAGCCTTCGTGATAATCATTTAGTAATGGGTAATACCTGTTATCTTTGCTATCGGTGCCTTAATCATTGTCCAACCAAGGCTTTACATGTCGCAAAGAAAACGCAGGTTAAACGCCCATATTTAGGACCCGTTAGTGATTTTAAGATTGATGATGTTCGCCGAAACATAAGGTTAAGTAAATAACGTTTTTTGCTTTTAAAGGGTGTAAATTTTTTTTAGAGGTGGGCCTATGTTATTTTCACTATTGACGTTTTTAATTACGGGTTTGTTAATCTACATGGGCATCTATTTTGTTACCCCAAGATTGATTAAAAAAGGCGTTTTAAAAATCTATGCTTTTTGGATTAGTTTATGGCTACCGATTTTTTTGCTGATTCCCCTTGCCTTAATGCATTACCTCTTTGTTGAAAAAGGCGCTTTTGCTTGGGAAAGTATTCAAGAGCGGTTTTTATTGTATGGCGTCAATGGCATTAATTATTTATGGATTGTCTTGGCCATTATCGCTACCATTGTACTTGAAGAGGCATTACAACCCATCAGCCGTTTTATGGCTAAAAAACGTTTGTTGGCACCGCCTGATTATTTGCCTGCACCATTTAATCCTTTAAAAAAATTTAGTATCCCACCCAAAACCTTTTTTGATGTAAAGCTTAAAGGCAATTATAAATTGTTAATGGTTTTTATACCTTTGCACCTGTTTGCCATGATCAGTGAAGAAATCATGTGGAGAGGCTACATTCTCCCTCTTCAAATAGAAAGCTTTGGTAATCTAGCGTGGTTAATCAACGGATTAATGTGGGCTTTTTTAGTGCATTTATGCTTGAAATGGCATTTTATCGCCATGTTACCGAGTATGTTAGTCGTGCCTTTTGTTGCTCAAAGAATGGATTCTACAATTGCAGCCTTTTATGTACACGCTATTCCTAATATGTTGCTTTGGATGATATTATGGCTTGGTATTCGAGAAAAATCAACTAGACCTGTTTTTATTAAAGAATAATTTTTGTATGGTTTTGACGATTTAAATCGCCCATTTATGTTAATACTACTTTATGCTATTTCCAATAAAAAAGGGCTTAAGCCCTTTTTTAAAACTCGTTAGCAATTCATTAAAACGTATAGTTAATTAGTCCATATCAAGATCTTCATAAAAACTTTCAGTAAATGAAAAGAATACGAAATTTCCACTATTCTTGATGTAATCATCAATATCGACTTCTCCGCCACTTTCTTCATCGAATTCATCTTTTAACTCGTTAAAGAAGCTACGTGCGTTACTTGAAGAATTAAACTGGTAAATGTATCCGTATTCCCATAGGCCTTTTTCCGCTTCTAAAACATGAAGAATGCCATCAGGTGCATTGTCATCGTCAAAATCTTCTGAATCCATGAGGTATATATCCCAACCAGCTTCTGCTAAAACTTCTTCATAACTTTCAAGTGAACCAGAAGAACATGCCATCAAGCCCAACAGTAATACAAAACTAAAGACGAAAAAAATCTTTTTCATTTAAAACCTCCCATTTTTATTAGTTGATACTTTAACCCATAAGTTAATCTATTAAACTCTTTATATTATATTATACCACTAGCCGTCTTGTTTTTTATCGTTTTTTTTGAGACAATTTTTAAAATGTGATCAAGCATTTATACAAAAAACTCAAAAAATGTAATTGAATCTTTTTATTAGGGCACTGATGATTTATGTGAAGAGTTGAATTCGATAATAGTCTTTATAACACCTACTAGTACGTGGTAAATGTGTTTTAACAAGATTGTAACAAGGAAGACAATTTGCTATAATGTATTTTT
>CAYZOR010000045.1:0-10455 GCA_964479895.1 uncultured Candidatus Izemoplasmatales bacterium
ACTTTGGTATGAGTGACGTATTTATTTTATCAAAAGGTTCAGAAATTATTCCTTATGAACCTTTCATTGCTAAAGAAACAGAAAGTGAAGTAGAAATCAGTGGCGAAGCAACGTATTACGTCAGTTATGATCAAGTGATGAACCCTGAATCGTTAATCGGGAGTCATATAACCGCTTATGATGAAATTGAAGGGGATTTAACGGATCAAATCGTCGTGACTTCTGATGCATACTCATCTAACGCTACTGAATTAGGGAGTTATGAAGTAATTTACGAAGTTGAAGATAGTGCCTTAAATAAAGCTTTGTTTGAATTAACCATGAAAGTGGTTGATCAAATACCTCCAGTCATTGAAGGACCAGAGCATTTAACGTATACCCATGATCAAAATAAATCATTGGATGCGATTATACAATCTAATTTCACGATGGTGGATGATTATGATGGAGAAATCACAGATTTTAATATACTAAGTGATCCCTATAGTGCTAATAATCAGATGGTTGGATCGTATGAAGTGAGTTTTGAAATTGAAGATTCTTCGAATAATCAAACTACTCATACTTTTACTATAGAAATCATTGACGATCAAGCGCCACTCATTGAAGGGAGCAATATCATTACAATGGCTTTAAGTGATCCTTACACAACCGTTAATGAGATTTTAGAAAATTATGAAATTAGTGATGATTATACAAGTGAAGCGGATTTGATATTTGAAATTTATGATAAAGACGCCTTAGATTTAACGGTTAAAGGCGAATATGAAATGACGTTAAAACTTGAAGATTGTTCAGGCAATGAAACGTTTAAAACGATTGAACTTCATATCATTGATGACATATTACCAGTTTTAGAACTCCCAACTCAATACAAAAGCATCTCTTATAGTGAACCCTTTGATTTGGATGCGTTTATCGCTACCATTGTCTTAAGTGATAATAGCAGTGAACTTGACCATGATGATATTTACATTGAACTCAATGAATACGAAAATAGAAAACCAGATGAACTAGGGTCATACTTAATTATCTTTAAAGTTGATGATCTATCGAATAATACAGGTGAAGCCAGACTAATCATTGAAACGTTTGATGATATTGCGCCGGTATTCGTTGTGGAAAATGAAATCATGATGCAATCAGGGTTAACTTTAAATGATTCACAACTCTTTGAGCATTTACTGTTAGATGAAACCATTCATGCGTTTAATCCAACCAGTATGGTCGTCTTAGAAAATAATCACTTAGGCAATGAATCAAGTGAAGGCTCTTATGAATTAACCGTTGAACTAAGCAACAAAGCTGGTGAAACTATGCCAGTATCAACCCTTATAACTGTCAATGAAATAAAAGAAGAAGCGTCATCGTTTAGTCTGTATTGGTGGGGATTAAGTATTGTGCCTATAGGCTTAATTGGGGGCTATATAATTAAAAAACGAAAGTAAAATTAAAGCTGTGAAATCATTTTCACAGCTTTTTTTAAGCAGGTGTATTGACAAATTGTCATATAAAGGTATAATTACTTAGGTAAAACCTAACTAACTAAGAGGTGAGGGTATGGAAAAAGAATCATTTAGAAACGCTTTTAATGCTTTTTTGAAGATGTATTTTGACTCTTGTAAAGAAGTTTACGAAGAGCTTGATTTAAAAGGGCTTAAAGAAAGACATTTTAAGTATTTAAAAGCGATTGATCATGAAGGGTCCATTACAATGAGTGAGCTTGCGGGGATGTTTGATTTATCAAAACCGACGATTACTGAAATGCTTAGAAAATTTGAGCTGACGGGTTTAATTAAAAGGACACAATGTAAGGAAGACGCAAGAGTGTATAATATTACGCTTACGAAGCGCGGGAAGTTGTTGGCTAAAACCAACCGTTTAGAAAGTGATCGTGCCATTGAAAAGATCTTTGCTAGGTTAAACGAAAACGAGCTTTTGACATTAGAAAAAATATTTAACAAGATAGGAACGGTGTAATATGTTATTTTCAAAATCAATTAATAAGTATTATTTAAAATTTGCCCCTTTATTTATTTTAGGCGTTGTTGCGCTGTTAGTAGTTGATTTAGCGCAATTAGAAGTGCCTTTAATCATTGGGCAATTGGTCGATGATTTAGAAGCGTTTAGAGCAGGAGACTATACACAAAGTGAGATTGTCAGTATCATTTCAGATATTATCTTCACTTTAGTGGTTATTTCGATTTTAATTGTCGTGGGACGCTTCACGTGGAGAATTGGAATCATGGGGGCTTCAAGACGCGTTGCGTTTGAAGTGAGAAATGATATGTTTACGCATGCGTTAAAATTGTCCAATCGTTTTTATTCTGAGAAAAAAGTCGGTGGATTAATGGCCCTTTTCATTAATGACATCGAAGCGATACGTCGCGCACTAGGACCTGGGATGATTATGTTTGTCGATATGCTTTTCTTAGGTGGATTGGTGTTTTGGAGAATGTTTTCAATTGACGCTAGAATGACGTTGATTTTAGTCTTGCCTTTAGTATTAATTGCGACGGCAGGAATCATTTTAGGGAATAAAATGCGTATGCGCTTTAGAGACGCGCAAAAAGCGTTTGAAGACTTAAGTGATAATGTGCAAGAATCCTTAACAGGCATTACGGTCATTAAGGCGTTTGTTAAAGAACAACAAGAAATCAAACACTTTTTAAAACAAAATAGAAATACGCGCGATAAAAACATTCGCTTTGTAAGAATGCAGATGGCGCTTCAAGTAACGGTTAGAGCGATTGTATCGCTTGTGTTCGTTTTAATGATAGCCTATGGAACGAATTTGGTTCAAATTACCGCAGGAACGCCCGATCCATTCACCATTGGGGATTTGGTTGCGTTTTTATCATACTTTGGAATGTTAATTTGGCCAATGATGGCTATTTCTATGATCATCAATGTACGTTCAAGAGGGCGTGCATCGCTTCAACGAATTGAAGAAATTTTAGATGAACCTGTCGATATTCAAGACGAAAATACAATCGATGTTGAAGCGATTAGAGGCGACATTGAATTTAACCACTTAAACTTTAAATACCCAGATGCTAAAGACGATGAAGGCTATGTATTAAAAGACATAAGCTTTACCGTCAATGCCGGTGAAATGGTTGGGATATTAGGCCGTACAGGGAGTGGGAAAACAAGCATTGTTGATTTACTCTTAAGACTTTATAACTTAGATGAGAATGAACTTAAAATTGATGGCATTGACATTATGCGTTTGCCGTTCAAACAAATTAGAGAAAATATAGGCTACGTCCCTCAAGATGGGTTCTTATTCTCTGATACCATTAAAAACAATATAGCGCTTGGTTTAAGCGACGATGAAAGAGCCATGCCGCATATTGAAGAAGTCGCGAAACTTTCAGACGTTCATGATAATATCGTGCAGTTTAAACGCGGATACAATACCATCATAGGTGAACGCGGTGTGACCTTATCGGGTGGACAAAAACAACGCGTTAGTATCGCAAGAGCTTTGGCTAAAAATCCACCAATTTTAATCATGGATGATTCGGTCAGTGCCGTCGATACATCAACAGAAGAAAAAATTCTTAAAAACTTACGTAAACTGCGTAAAGGCAAAACGACCATTATGATTGCACACCGTATTTCAACGGTGAAAAATGCCGATAAGATCGTTGTGATTGACGAAGGCGAAATTTTAGATGTAGGAACGCATGAAGAACTCGAAAAACGCTGTCAGTTCTATAAAGAACTAGTTGAAAGACAGCAACTTGAAGACGAAGTGGAGGTGGAATAATGTACGATATCGATACGGATTATAGACTGAATAATTATTCCGATAAAGAAATCTTAAGAAGGCTAGCTAGCTATGCTATGCCTTATAAAAAATGGTTTGCTTTAACGTTCGTTTTAATGGTAATCTCAGTGGTTTTTGCATTATTCGAACCTTACTTAATTGGACTATCCATTGATATTTTAGCGAATCCACCAGTAGACATGACTTACTTAGCTTGGGTATTGGCCATATTTGCGGGATCAATTCTTTTAAGTGCTGGATTTGAATATATGCAAACGATGATTTTACAAAAAACTGGTCAAACCATCGTGTATAACATGCGTGAAGAAGTTTTCACGCATGTGGAAACTCAAGACTATGAATACTTCACAAGAATTCCTACGGGAAAACTTGTGACGCGTGTGGCGAATGATACGAATACATTAAACGAGATGTATACCAACGTCATTGTGAATGTGTTTAGAAACCTTTTAATGATTGTTGGGATCTTAAGTGCGATGTTTATTTTAAACGCAGAACTCGCATTACTCATCTTAGGAGTGACTCCATTTATCATCATATTTTCGTTTGTGTTTAGAAGGTTCTCCAGAAAAGCATACCGTACAGTTCGTGCGAATATGTCAAGAGTGAACGGCTTTTTAGCAGAACATCTTTCAGGGATGAAAGTTGTACAAATCTTTAACAAAGAAAACGAAAAGCATCAAGAATTTGATGATAAAAATACAGAATTAAAACGCAGTGAGTTAAGAGAATTGTTGGTTTTTGCGATTTATCGACCAACGATGTATATGTTATTTATGATTTCAACCATTATTATCTTTTATTATGGGGGCCATCAAGTGGTTCAAGGGACCCTTACAGTGGGTGTATTAGTCAGTTTTTATAACTATTTAAGACGCTTCTTTGAACCAATTCAACAGCTTGCTGAGCAATTCAATATTGTTCAATCTGCCTTTGCCTCAAGTGAGAGAATCTTTGCGATTTTAGACGAACATCCTAAAGTTTTAAATGAACCCAACGCCATTGAAATGGATACCGTCAAAGGGGAAATTGAATTTAAAGATGTTTGGTTTAGATATGTTGAAGATGAATGGGTCTTAAAAGGAGTGAGTTTTAAAGTCGCTCCAAAAGAAAGTGTAGCCTTTGTAGGGGCTACAGGCGCAGGGAAAACAACCATTTTATCCTTACTCACAAGAGATTATGATATTCAACATGGTCAGATTTTATTAGACGGGGTTGATATTACTAAAATTAAAATTTCTTCTTTAAGAAGTCATATTGGACAAATGTTACAAGATGTCTTTATGTTTAGTGGAAGTATTAAATCAAACATTACCTTAAGAGATGAAGACATTACCGACGAAGATGTTAAAGAAGCGTGTCAATACGTCAATGCCGATAAATTTATCAATAAGCTTCCCAATACTTACGATGAACCAGTTAAAGAACGCGGAAATAACTATTCTGCAGGACAACGTCAGCTCATTAGCTTCGCAAGAACCTTGGTTCATAAACCAAATATTATGATCTTAGATGAAGCGACTGCGAATATTGATACTGAAACAGAAGAACTGATTCAAGAATCGCTTAAAAAAATGATGAATATTGGGACGATGCTTATTGTTGCGCATAGACTCTCAACGATTCAACATGTTGATAAAATCATTGTGCTTCAACAAGGCGAGATTTTAGAACAAGGCTCACACCAAGATTTACTGAAACAAAAGGGACATTATTACTACCTTTATAAATTACAGTATCAAGACCAATAATCAAAAGCCTCTTTTAGGGGGCTTTTTTCTTTTAAACGTTTGCGAGTCACTGGTTTTAATAGTATAATTAAGAGAGTCAGGGGGGAAAATATGATATTTTTGCTATTTATTTTAGTCTTTTTAGTAATTGCCGATCACTTTATGAAATATCAGCCACAAGGATTGGTCTTTTATAAAAACGCCCACCATTTTTCAATCGTTGTCGCGGTGCGACGGTATTCTGAAAACTTAGAGGATATCATTGAAAAATCGAAACGCTCTAAACATGAGTTTATCTTTGTGAGCATCAATCAAGCGATGGGTCATATGGATGATGAAGCCTTAAAAATTGTTGAAATTGAATGTGAGTTAGATCAAGATGCTTATATAAAAGCAACGCCTTATTTATCAAGAGCGTACAATGAAGGCTATAAGCATGCGAGTCATGAGTTTTTACTTTTTATGGATAGTATGTTTGTATTTGAGAATTTAAAAACCATCGATCATATGGCGAATAATTTAGTGGAACACCAAGTGTATACCATTAAAGAAACTTTGCCGTTTAGAGACCCTAAAAAAGGGTATCGTTTCTTTTTTGATATTTTTAGGGATATGAATTTAGAATCCGATATGGTCAATTATGCTTTTTACGCGGTTAAAAGAAACACCTATGAACTTACAGGGGTTCATGAGATGAACTTTTATCAAACAGAAGATTTTGAAGATACGATCGCGAAAAGAAATGTCAGTGTCGTTCACATCAAACAAGACCAAACCATCTATCGCTATGAACCTTCAATGACGCATAATGAATATTTATCGTATTGGTTCGACCGAATGAAAGTAAAGTCTCGTTTGGTTGGTTTAAGAAGACTGTTGTTATTTTTATTGGCGTTTCATACTTTTTATGGTTACGTAATTTTTGACAGTTTTAATAGCGGCTTTGGTGTGTGGAATATTGTGTTTATCATCTTAGCGCCTTTTGTTTTATATGGTGCCATTAGACCTTACGTTACTCATCATGCTTTAAATTATGCATTAATGCCGTTTTATATGCTCTATTTTGATGCATTATTATTAGCAGGGTTTTTAAAAAGAACGCTTCATCGTTATAAGAAAAATAAAACAATTAAAGCGAGTGAAATGATCGATGATGACGACGAAACACCTGATGATATAGCGGAGCAACCCAACGAAAATATTCCTTCAAACCATCAAACGACTTCAGCAGAAAGTGAAGAATCACCTATTGAAAAAACGACAAAATAAGTTAATATAACGATTGGTTTATATTGAGTATGTTACAATTAAATCAATTATTCATAGTATTAAAAGGAGAGTATAATTGATGAATCAAATCAAATTAAACAATGGAGTAAGCATTCCCCAACTAGGATTAGGAACGTTTAGAGCCAAAGAAAAAGAAGCCTATGAAGCGACGCTTCACGCCCTTAAAAAAGGGTACCGTCATATTGATACGGCCTCAATTTACGGCAATGAAGAAGAAGTTGGGCGCGCGATAAAAGACTCAAAGGTTCCGCGTGAAGAGATTTTTGTTACGACGAAACTCTTTAATGCCGATCAAGGATATTTAAATGCGAAGCGTGCCTTCATGAAATCATTGAATGCACTTGATTTAGAGTATGTTGACCTTTATTTAATTCACTGGCCTAAAAGTTATGAATTAACGGCCGATAGCTACCAAGCAATGGAAGAATTGTATTTAGATGGCTATACGCGCGCGATTGGTGTATCAAATTTTAATTTCCATCATTTAGAACATTTATTTGAAACAGCAGAGATCATTCCACAAGTGAATCAAGTGGAATGCCATGTCTATTTACAACACCATAAACTTCAAGAGTTTTGCATGAAAAATGGTATTTATTTAGAAGCTTATGCACCCTTGGCAAGTCACGAAATTGAAAAACTATTAGAAAATGAAACCATGCAAAAGATTGCAAACAACCATAACAAAAGCGTTCCTCAAGTAGCGATTAGATATTTACTTGAACGTGAAATCATCGTCATCCCAAAATCCGTGACGCCTAAGCGTATCGAAGAAAATATGGATGTGTTTGATTTTGAATTAAGCGAAAGCGAATATGATGAAATTAATACGTTGAATCGTGGTAGAAAGTTCTTCCCAGACCCAGACAACATTTAATTCATTTATTATGAGGTGCCAAGATGACTATACTGACACAAATATTATCCTCAATCACGGAATTTATTACGACAAATAGCACTACAATCATTACAATTAGTGGAATATTAATCATTTCACTAATTGTATTTGGTGTGATCCGTTCACTCACTTTAAGAAATACAAAACAACTTCTTTATATAGACAAATTAACGGGCATTCACAAAAGTGAATTTTTAGAAAAAAACTTTAGCAATATCGTTTTATCTAAAGATAAAGATGTGACGTTTTTTTACATTAATATTGATAATTTTAAAAACTATAATGACATTTTTGGATATAATGCCGCAAACCGCTTGTTGGTGGAGTTTGCCTCGCGCCTAATGCAAATGAGTGAAACGGTTTATCGGGTCCATTCTGATCGTTTCATCATGATTCACGATATTAGTGAAGATGATATGCGCCATTTTACAAAAACCTTATTAAAAAAACTTAAAGAACCTTATTTTATCGAAGCGCAGTCTTTAACACTGACGGTTTCTATTGGAACCTACCAATTAAAGGATAATTCGCTTAGATATCACGATTGCATATACCGAAGTGAACTCGCTTTAGAAAAGGCCAAACTCATTGGAAAAGACCAAATGGTTGAATATAGCGACGATTTAAAAAGTGAACATCATAATGCATTTGAAATGTTTCAAGTGATTAAAAAAGCATTGAACGAAGGATCGTTTCATATGGAATTTCAACCGATTGTGAATACAAAAAGCGAATTAATCGTCGGTTTTGAATCCTTATTAAGATATGAAGATAAGCATAAAATGGTGTTTCCCGCTCAGATTATTAGTTTTGCGGAACGGTTTAATTTAATCGAAGAGATTGATAAGTTTGTGATAAAAAAGAGTTTTGAAACGTATAAAGCAATGAAAAATGAAAACGCAGCATTTGAATTTCTAGCGGTAAATATCTCAAGCAGTGAAATCAATGATAATAATTTTATTGCGTATCTTAAAAAGATGCTTAAAAAATATCAAGTTGATCCTAAAGATATTGTCATAGAATTTACAGAAACTGCTGATCCGAATAAACTAGAAAATGAGTTTTCCTTTATTAATACCCTTAGAAAGATTGGCTTTAAAGTTGCGATTGATGATTTTGGAAGTGGGTATTCAAGTATGTACCGTCTTTCTAAAAATCCTTTAGACCGTATTAAAATTGATAAATCGTTTGTACAAGATATTTTACATTCTGACTCAAATCAAAAACTGATTCGTTCAATGGTTAATTTGGCTGAAGAGTTCGACCTAGAAGTAATTTGTGAAGGGGTTGAAACGAAAGAAGAGTTTGATTTTGTGAAATCTTTAGGCATCGACTATGTCCAAGGGTATTATTTCTTTAAAGCATTGCGTTACGAAGACGCAATTACTACGTTGGCGAACCAAAATAGTAAGCATAAAAACTAACTGAGAAGTGTATGACAAAATCCCTAAATTTAGACATTAACAGGCTTAAATAATTGCCTTTTTAAACGCGCTGTGATATTATTAGTTTTGAAAAGTTTCAATTTTTATAGATATAAAATATGAAATGAGGGTTGAATATGGGAATTTTAAAGCGTCTGTTTGGAAAAAAGAAAAAAGATGAACCAAAAGAAGAAGTTAGTGTTAAACCTAAAGAAGAAACACAAGATGTTACGTTAGATGATGTTGAAAAAGGGTTAAAAGATGTTGATACTGTAAAAGAAGATAAAACAGTGGAAAACGAAAAACCTGAGTATAAAACTGAATCTGAAGAAATCCCGAAGACAGAAAAAGAAGAACCCGAAGAAAAAACTGATGAACCAGCTAAAGAACAAAAGACTAGTGAGCAACACGCTCAAACCCCTTCGCAAGATGAACCTGACAAACACTATCACATTAAAAAACACACGAAAGGATGGCAAGTGGTTGAAGAGGATGCGAAAAAAGCATATCGCGTATTCCAATACCAAAAAGAAGCCATTGATTTTGCGAAATCTGAAAATTTAAGCTACACTATATTTAAAGCGGATGGCACACCAAGAACAGAATAAAGCCTACTCAAGTAGGTTTTATTTTTATCAAATGCAGTGACATGGTGTCATAAAGGAGTATGATTATGCCAAAAAACACTTTTTATAATTTGCCGCAAGCGAAGCAAAAGAAAATTGAACACGGATCGTTGAATGTCTTTTTAAATAACCCTTATAATAAAGTGACCATTTCTTTAATTGTTAAATCGGTAGGAATCCCTAGAGGAAGTTTTTATCAATACTTTGAAGATTTAGAAGATTTATATCAATACCTATTTGAACAAACCATTAAAGATTATGAAATGTATATTTATGAACGCTTAGAATCACTGCCGCATTTAAACGTGTTTGATTTCTTTAAAGAAAGTTTTCATTCTGATTATCAGTTTTTAAAAACGACTGATTATTATGAATTAATGCGGAAGTTTTTTAAAGAACGTCAAATGATTGGTATTAATATTGATCATTTTCAAAAACGTAAAAGCAAATTTCATGAAGAAAGTTTGAAACGTCTTAATAAAGAGTATATAGAAAAGTTTTCTCATGAAAAACAACTCAAAGTTTTACGGTTGATCGCGCATGTAAAGTTTCAACTTATCCATAAAATTATATCCGAAAAAGCAACCTACACTGAAGCCTATGAAGATTTCTCGTTTTATTGTGATCTTTTAAGAAACGGCGCAAAGGAGATTTGACTCGATGAAAGAAATATTTAAATTAATGCGATACG
>CAYZOR010000046.1:0-10248 GCA_964479895.1 uncultured Candidatus Izemoplasmatales bacterium
TTGATAGTTCATTATAGCATTTTTTTATCTAAAGATAAATTGTAAATAAAGGGCTATTTGTCTCATTCATTGATTTTTTTATCGAGCGGTAAAAGCGTTTTACCTTTTCCATTTAAAAAGCTTTTACCATCCATGGCGTTTTTTCCAGAAGGTTTCACTTGATCAAGTCTTAATTTTCCTTTTTTAGTTTGAATGACTACCCCTTCTTTATCGTGATCACTTACCCTAGATATACTGGCCACATCTTTGGGCGCTTCGAGCGAATAAACACTTGATTTTAAAACCTTTATAGGCGTTTTATCCACTAAAAAGTAGGTACCAGGAGAAGGATAAAATGCTCGAATCTTACGTTCAAGGACTTCGGCTTCTAAGGTGAAATCTAATTTCTCTTCTTCTCTTTTAATGTTTGGCGCAAACGTGACTTTATCTAAATCTTGCTTGGTTGGGTGAATGGTTTCATTAATGATATCAGGCATAACTTCAACGAGTAATTCAGCCCCTAAATCTGCGAGTTTTTTAAACATGCTTTGGGCGGTATCATCTTTTTCAATGGGCATCCTTTTCGTCGCAATAATGTCTCCAGCATCCATTTTTTGTGCCATATACATAATACTAATTCCGGTATAGGTTTCTCCGTTTTCAATCGCCCTTTGAATCGGGGCCCCCCCGCGATATTTAGGAAGCAAAGACCCATGAACATTAATTGCACCGTGTTTCGGGGCATCTAGTAATGCTTTTGGTAAAATCTGTCCGTACGCAGCAGTAATGATGATATCTGGTTGGTGCTGCAAAATCTCACTGACGGATTGTTTAATGTTTTTAGGTTGAATGCAGGCGATATTTCTTTGTTTAGCGAATGTTTTAAGTGGTGGGTCAATCAAGGTTTTTTTCCGTCCCTTTTGTTTGGAGGGCTGTGTGACAATTAATTGAATCGGAAAATACTGGTGTAAGGTTTTCGCAACCGTTACACTGAAATCTTCTGTTCCCATAAATACAATATTCATATACAAACTCCTTACATTATTTTAGGGTAGTGATTAATTTGTATGCTTACACCATCTTTAAAGTATGTATGCACTTTATGTAATAGATCATGAATGACGCCATCATCATGATGTCTGATGATTAGTTGTACACGGTAGATATTGTTTTGTTTATTTATTTTAGGATCACTTGGGCCTAAAATATTCACATCACTCAAAGACATCATGTAGCGTTTCACTTCTAAGGCTTTTTTATAGGCAACCTCATACGTTTTATATAAAAATAACATTTGCGTAATTTTATAAAAGGGTTCCACGCGTGCGCGTTTTCTAAACGCAATTTCTCGCGCATAAAATGATTCATAGGATTGAGCTTTAACATCTTTTAAAATCGAATGGTCACTATCATACGCTTGTATCAGCACATAGCCTTGTTTTTTTCGTCTTCCACTTCTCCCAGCAATTTGTGTGAGTTGAGTGAAGGTCTCACTTTGAGCATAGAAATCCGGCACAAAAAGTGCCATATCAGCGCTTAAGACCGCGACCAATGTTACATTTTCAAAATCAAGTCCTTTTGTGATCATCTGTGTGCCGACTAAAATATCGCCATCTTTTTCAAACGCCGCAATTAATTTTTCGTGCGCAGATTTTTTTGTGGTCGTATCATAATCCATTCTATACACTTTAGCCGCTTTAAACGAACGATGCAATTGGGTTTCTACTTGCTGTGTGCCGACTCCCATAAACCGAATATGAGGGGATTGACAACTTGGGCAATTTGAAGGCGAAGGTTCCGTATGATTACAGTAATGACATTTTAAAGCCTGCGTATTTTTGTGATACGTTAGAGAAATGTCACATTTAGGACACTTGATTCTTTTTCCGCATTCTCTACATATCACGAAGTTATTATGGCCTCTACGGTTGATTAAGATCATGATTTGTTCTTTTTTATCTAAGGTTTCTTGAATCTTTTGTTGTAAGGGTTTAGAAAAAATAGAGCCATTGCCTTGTTTGAACTCTTGTTTCATATTAATCAGTTCTATCTTAGGCATTGTTGCGTTTAAAGCGCGTTTTTTAATGGTATGAAGGGTGATAGTGCCTTTTTTTGCTTGGTAATATGTTTCAACTGAAGGCGTTGCAGAACCGTATACAATGGGCGCATTATGGTGATGACTTCGAAGGCGCAACACTTCTTGTGTGTGATAAGGTGGGTTATCGCGTTGGACGTAGGCATCTGATTGTTCTTCATCCATAATAATAATTCCCAATTGATCAAAAGGCATAAACGCTGCGCTTCTTGCGCCAATACAGATATGAACTTCTTGTTTTAACACTTGACGCCATTGGTCATATTGTTCGCCTTTTGATAAACTTGAATGATAGATCGCGATGGGTTCATCAAACGCTTTTTTAAACCGCGCAACAATTTTTGGAGTTAACGCAATTTCAGGAAGCAATACCAATGCTTGTTTGCCTTGTTTTCTTACGGCTTTAATGAGTTCAATATAAATCTCTGTTTTACCGCTTCCAGTCACGCCATATATTAAATGTTCTTGGGGCGTAGTCAATGTTTTAAGGATTTGGGTTTTAATCTTTGATTGGGTTTCATTTAAAACAACGGTTTTATCGGGTTCTTCGATATACGCTTTGATTGTTCTTAAGGTTTCTTTAGAATGTTTTTCTATAAGCCCACGCTTGATGAGTGGCTTTAACGTTTGGGAAGATGTATCAACATGGTTCAATACGGTTTGCATTTTACTTACTCCATGTTCCCTTAAGTATTCAATGACTGCTTTTTGTTTTGGACCACGCACTTGCACCGCTTTTTTTAGAATTAAATACGGTGTGGTTTTGATTTTCGTTGCTTGATTAAACTGATGAATCATATCAACTGAGCCTTCTTGCACCCCTTGTTTGATAACATGAAGGGCTTTTGAATTCAACGACGCTTTATCGACTTGTTGCTTATGATTAAAAATCGTTTGTAAATCGTTTTTTAAAGATTTTTTCAGGGGTTTAAAAACCGTTTTATATTTCATAGAAAGCGCACTTGGTAACATGGCATTTAAATATTTCACCGTTGGTCTAAGATGTTTTTTTGCTAAAAAAGACGCTAAATTCAGCCGTTCTTTATCAAAATAAGGAATGATATCGATAATGTCTTCGATTGCTTTTAATTGACTTGTTTCATACGATGGGGTTTTTACAAACTCAGTGATAAACCCTGTAATTAATCGATTGGAAAAGGGAATTAAAACGCGTTGCCCTAAGTCTATCGTATGGGTCAAATCATTAGGAACCTTATAATCAAACGTTTGGTCAAGACTCATGTGTTCGATGTCAACCAATACTTTTACATAGTGTTTATTATTCAATGAAATCCAACCTCTTTAATGCATTATATATACCATCTTCATCGAATGCTTCTGTGACGAAGGTGGCGTGATTTTTAATATGATTCATTGCGTTTTGCATCGCAATCGAATTAGGAATCCCTTTAAGCATGCCTAAATCATTTTCCCCATCTCCAAAACAATAAACATCTTCAAGTGCGATATTTAAATGGTTGATCACTTTTTTTATCCCGTGTATTTTGTTTTTGTTAGGATCGATAATATCAAAGCCATCACTAATCCATGGAACAATATATTTTGAATCAATAATAGCCGTCATCTTTGATAAAACGTCTTCATCACCAAAGGCCCACATTTGATAAACAGAATGGTTTAAATCATAATTCGCATCAACAATCGGTAAGGGCATATTTTGGCTTAAAAACATATTTTTGACATAATCGTTAAGCCGGTTAACTACTTGAGCAGTCTCACCAATGAAGCCATACGTTAAATCTTGGGATTGAAAGGTGTTTTTTACCTTTTTTAAAAGTTTTGGATCCATCGGTTCATCATGAATTTCTTGATTTTTATGCATAATTTTTTGTCCATTTATGGTAATATATACATTAATGTATGGTTTGAGTGATTGAATGATATCAAGCATGTAAAAAGCGCGTCCAGTCGCAATCCCAATTAAAACATCGTCTCTTTTGGCTAAGGCTTCTATAGCAGATTGTGTGGACGCGGGAATTTTTTTAGTTATAGGATTATATAATGTATGATCTACATCGAAAAAAATCGCGTATTTGTAGTTCATAAAATCACCTACTGTCAAAATTATAACACATTAACGTTTATTTATAGAGCAAAATAAGCTATAATGAAATGAAAGAAACTTACAGTTTTTAGGAGGACTTAATAATGCAAAATCAAATTTTTAAAAAACATGAAGTTGGTGTTTTTGCATTAGGCGGTCTTGGTGAAGTCGGAAAGAATATGTATGTTGTGGAATACCAAAATGAACTCATCATTATTGATGCTGGAGTCATGTTTCCTGATGATTCTTTATTAGGCATTGATTACGTTATTCCTGATTATACATATCTTCAACAAAATCAAGATAAAATAAAAGCTTTAGTGATTACCCATGGTCATGAAGATCATATTGGTGGAATCCCTTGGCTTTTACGTCATGTGAAAATACCCAAAATTTATGCGAACGGTATCGCGGTTGGCTTAATCAAAAACAAGATGCAAGAACATCAAGGCATTCAATATAACTTGGTGGAATTTTTCGAAAATGATATCATACGGTTCAAACATTTATCGGTGAGCTTTTTTAGAACGAATCACTCCATTCCCGATTCTTTTGGGGTGGTTGTAAAAACACCGCAAGGGAAAATTGTGCATACAGGAGATTTTAAGTTTGACTTTACCCCTACTGGTAAAGACGCTGATTATGCAAAAATGGCGCGTTTAGGAAATGAAGGAGTCTTATGCTTGCTCAGTGATTCTACGGGTGCTGAGGTTGATGTCTTTACAAAAAGTGAGACCACGGTCTCACAAAGTATTAAAGAGATTTTTTCGAACATTAAAGGGCGCGCAGTCGTTGCGACATTCGCTTATAATATTCATAGGGTTCAACAAATTGTTGAAGCCTCTATTGCGATGAAACGGAAAATTGCCGTGTTTGGAAGAAGTATGGAAAGAACCGTTGAAGTCGGTCAGGAGATGGGCTATATTAAAGCGCCACATGGGACGTTTGTAGGTCCTAGAGCGCTAAAACACTTTGCACCGCATGAGATTACCATTCTTTCTACGGGCTCACAAGGAGAGCCATTTGCGGCTTTATCGCGCATTGCGAATGGGACGCATCGCCAAATCAAAATCCAAACGGGTGATACCGTCATCTTCTCTTCTTCTCCGATTCCAGGGAATCAAACCGGCATCAATAAAACCATCAATCAATTATTTCAACGCGGAGCGAATGTTATTACTCATTCCCCGCTGAATGACACGCACACTTCAGGTCATGGGGGAAACGAAGAGTTAAAGTTAATGCTTAAATTGATGAACCCTAAATATTTTATGCCGATTCACGGGGAACATCGCATGCTTAAGATTCATGCGAAAACCGCCATTGCTACAGGGGTTAAAAAAGGCAATGAGTTTGTTTTAGATAACGGGGATGTCTTAGCCTTATCACAACATACAGCGCGTGTGGCTGGCTCGGTCCCAGCAGATAATGTTTATATTGACGGAAAAGGCATTGGAGATATTGGAACTGTCGTGCTTAAAGATAGAAAAATCTTAAGTGAAGATGGCTTACTCAGTGTTGTTGTGACAGTCAATGAAAAAGAAAGAAAAGTTGTCGGCAATTCAGTGATCATTTCTAGAGGATTTGTTTACATGAAAGAACAAACTGAATTAACCAAAGCTTTAAGTGACCGTGTTGATCAATTGGTAAAAGGGATTTTAGACAAATACGATACAATCAAAACAGGGCTTATTAAACGCGATATTATTCGCTTACTCAATGATTATATCTATACAAAAACCGAAAGAAATCCTATGATTTTACCCGTTGTAAAACTGATTTAACCATTTAAAAACACTGCATACATTTTGTGCAGTGTTTTATTTTTTGATATGAATGCCTTTTGAAAGGTGAATGGTTTCCATTTCAATGGATTTTTTATATTGTTTATAAAAGCCATCTTGATATGATTTAAAATCTTTAGGGATGTCTGTTTTTTCAAATAGCGCAATGACGATTTGGTCATAGCCAATTTGTGATAAGCGTGCACCTAAGGCATATTCATCCATGAGAATGTTAATTAAATCGTTATAATATTGATTCGATAAATCATAAAGATGTTTGATCGAGTTTTGCGATTGTTCCAACACATCGCCAAACATGACATAATCACTCGCTTTTAAATGATCAATCGCTTGTATGACACGGTCAATCTCAAAAACAGCATGCTCTACAAAAGGAACAATATTTTTTTTACGAATATGTTTTTTCAAATCATTAAACGCCTGAAGTGAAAGTTCTGATAAATACGAGATTGCACGCGCTTCACGAATATCATTCGTTGCTTTATCGATCGCTTTTAAACGCTCTGTGATATCGGCGTTCACGATGAATTTTGGGCGCGCTACAAACACTGATATCAACTGATGATTCAACGTATCAAAGGGAATATTTTCATACGCAAGTGTTTTGATATCAAGTTTTAATAAATGATTTTTTTTCGCATGAATACATGTCACATGATGGACAATAGAACTGTTTAACTCTTGTAAAGTTTTTTCCGCATAAAACGCATAACGAATCATTTTATCGCTCGAAAGTTTAAAGAGATTTTGATGGACAAATATTTTCATAAAAAGCATTAAGTAATTAGGATGCATCCCTAAATTTTTTGGCAGCGTATGATCTAAGACGACACTTACATTCAGTCCTTTAGATACTTTATAGCCTTCGTATTGAAGTTTTTTGATCATTGAAACCAATAATCTAGCATAAATTGAAGATTGTTGTTTTTGAAGGTTCGATAAATCAACTGATAAATCAAACCAATCCGCATGAAAATTAAGATGGATATGAAGCATTAAATCATCTCGAGCAGAAACCCCAGCCCATAATCCTTTATCGGTCGCAAAACTGAGGGTGGGTCCCTTTAAGTTATCAAGACCTTCTCCTAAAACAAGCATTGTCGCAGGCGAAAAATAAAACGTTGAAATATTATCGCCAAAGTGGCTGAGATGGGTTTGTTTAATTTCTTCTTTCATGTTTTCGCCTCCTTAAATGTATTATATCATGCTTGGTGCTTCATACAATATTTAAGAAAAACATCTTTTCAAGCGAATGAAAAGATGTTAGTTATTTAACGTTTTTTTGAAGCCTTCAAAAACTTTTTTTGTCATATACGCATCCTCTAAAGCATCATGTCTTTGGGGGAAAGACGCTTGATAGCCATACATTTCATACGCGTTTTTTAAACCTAAATCATTTTTATAGTTAAAGACATTTTTATGAAGTTTTAATAAGTTCACAAATCGAGTTTTTTTAGCCAATGAAGGGACTAAATTAAGTTTATAAGAATCTTTTAGGGAAATTGCATCGTTTTTACCCCATACAATGATTGCGGGGGTATAGGTTTCTAATACAGTTTTAAAGTGGTTATAAAAGATTTTATAATTGACCCCATTGTCCACATCGGCTTGCGTAAGGTCTAAAAATTTTATCGTTCTTTTTGAGAGTTTTTTATGTTTGGTTGGTTTGATATATACACTATATTCTTCAATTAAATTGCCTTCTTTATCTTCTAAAACATAGCCTGCTTGTATAATTTCTTGAATGAAAGAAGGATTTTTATGATAAGGATGCATGCTCATCTCAAAATCTAAAAAGAGTTTATAATTTAAACTGTTAATAAATGATTTGGTATCTTGTTGGATTTGGTCGAATGAATATAAGAGCTTAGGCCCTCTTTGAGATGGTTTGCTTAGTTTTATAACATTGCTCACAGTCAGTTGTTTTCCGGTTTTTTTCTTGACCCATTTAACCTGTAAAACCGCAATCACACCAAGCGATAAAAATTTATAAAAACGGTTATAATTGGCGCGTTGAAAATAGACTTTTAATCGCCTTTTACGGTAGATTAGATCAATGGTTCTTTGGTCTTTGTCATAATCAATAATTGTTCCATTTATGCGCATGGAGTATCACCTTTTATTTTTTTTCATGAAGATGTTTTTTTAAAGCATCTATGGTTTTTTGGTTGATGTTTAATGCTTTCAATGATTCATTTGAAGCGTTTTTGATTTTTTCGATGGTTTTAAATGTTCTTAACAGTTTTTTCTTTGTTTTGACGCCTACGCCTGGAATATTGTCTAAGACACTTTCATAAACCCCTTTTTCTCTTAAGTCTTTATGGAAAGTGATCGCAAATCGGTGGGCTTCTTCTTGAACAAAAGACAAAAATTTAAAGACTTCGCTATTTTTATCGAGTTCAAACGTGTTTGAATCTTGGTCCAATAAATGGTTGGTTTTATGCGTTTTATTTTTCACAAGACCCGCAATCGGAATATCAAGCTCCAAAGTCTTTATAATGTTTTTGGCCGCATTTAATTGATGAATACCCCCATCGACCAATATTAAATCAGGCCGTTTTAAATCATCCATTAACACTCTTCTATAGCGTCTATAAAGGACTTCTTCCATTTGTTGTGTGTCGCCAGATTGATTAGGGGTTTCTTTTAAACGATATTTACGGTAATCGTTTTTAGAGGGTCTTGCGTTTTTAAAGACGACCATCGAAGAGACTGGAAATTCACCAAATGTGTGCGAATTATCAAACGCTTCGATATGGTATGGCGTATCAATCGATAACATTTCGGCAAGGTCATCAAGCATGCCAAAAGTTTTTTCTTTTTCTTTTTCAACGCTTGATTTTTCTTGATTTAATAAATCAAGGGCATTTTTATTTGCAAGGTCTAATACCTTACGTTTTAATCCTTTTTGTGGAATGACAATATCGCACGCAAGGTATTCTTCTAACATCGCTTGATTGACGTCTTGATGGATTAAAATCTCACTCGGTAAAGGGGTTTTTTTATAAAACTGGCCTAAGTAATCAAAAAGGGTTGTTTCATAATCCAAATAATAATCCATGATCTTTTTTTCACTGGCCGCTATTTTTCCGTTTCTTATAAATAAAATACTGACGGCTACGTGTGATTTATCATACGCGAGGCCAATAATATCACGATCTTTTAAATCTCTTAAGTTAACCGCTTGATCACTTTTTGTTGTGGTATCAATCGCTTCGATCATGCGTTTGTATTCTTGCGCTTTTTCAAATTCTAAAGCATCACTTGCTTTTAACATTTTTTGTTTCAAATCTTGTGTCACTTTAGTGGTTTTTCCTTTTAAGAAATCACTAATTTCTTTTTCAATGTCACGGTATTTTGATGGGTCAATTTTTTTTATACATGGCGCCATACATTGCCCAAGATGATAATATAAACATGGCTCATCAGGGAGGGTTTGACACTTCCTTAAAGGATAGAGCTTATTTAATATTTTTAATGTCTCTCTTGCGGCTTTAACGTTTGGATAAGGGCCGAAAATATAGGGATGTTTCTTTTTTACTTTACGCGTCACAATCATTTTAGGATGTTTTTCTCGCGTAATTTCAATGTAAGGGTATGTTTTATCATCCATCAATAAGATATTATAACGGGGCTGATATTTTTTAATTAAATCAATTTCTAAAATATAAGCTTCCAATTCGGTGTTCGTAACAATATATTCAAAATCGTGAATTTGGCGTATCATCTTGGTGGTTTTGTAGTCGTGTGAACCGGTAAAATAACTCTTTAAACGGTTTTTTAAGTTTTTCGCCTTACCGACATAGATGATATTGTTTTTTGAATCTCTCATTTGATAAGACCCAGGGGCATTTGGTACGACACTAAGTTTTTCTTTAAACACGCCCTCACCTCCAAACCATACAAATAAAAGCGATACAATCGCTTTTATTAGTTGTTATTATTTTTGCTCATAACTTTTTTCAAGCCTTCTTCTATTTTGTTGGCTTTTTCTAAAGTTATATCGTATTTAAAACGCAGCTGTGGCATTTTGCGCATTTTCACTTTTTTTGCTAAAGCGGTGCGAATAAATGATGCACTTTTTTCTAGTGCTTGTTTCGTTTCATCGCGTTTTTCTTGTTCGTCATCTAATGTCGTAAAGTGAATCGTTAAATACGATAAGTCGTTGGTAAGATCAACGGTAGTAACGGTGATAAAAGAAACCGCAGGATGTTTCATTTCAGTGCGAAAGATTTTCATCAGTGCGCGTTCAATATCACTTTCTAAACGTTCAATATTTGGCATTATCTTTCCATCTCCTTCAT
>CAYZOR010000047.1:0-10234 GCA_964479895.1 uncultured Candidatus Izemoplasmatales bacterium
GACGAAGAAGCCGACAATGGTGATGAATCAGGTATTCCTTATGAAAAATTACGCGACCGTTTGAAAGCACGTGTAGAAAATCATTTGGAAGGTAAAGGCATTGGCGCTCAAGTTATGTTCGGTGACCTTGATGATGAATTATTAGCACTTGCAGAAGAATATAACATAGGATTTGGCCGTTTAAAAATGATTCAAGCAGCGGTTGAAAATGATGAAGATCTAGATTTTGAGACTGCCATTGAAATGGAAATGGGAGACATTATGAGTATCGTAAGAGATGTTCATCGTGAGCATATGGAAGATTTCCGCGCTTCAATGCGAGATTCAATGCGAGAACGCGCTACTGAAAGACGTGACTCCATGAGAGAAAATCATCCACGTTTCTTTGATGATGAAGAAGAACAAGATGATAATAATGACACCGAAGATGAAGACAATGACACCGAAGATAATGATGATTCTCAAGATGATGACAATACATCTGATAATGAAAACACACAAAATCGAATCTAATTTAACATTCAGGATGTCTGCATAGACAGGCATCCTTTTTTATACAGTATGCGTTAAGGTGCTTTAATAGTCCCGTGCTATAATTATTAATAAGGAAGTGATTTTTATGAAGCGAATAATATTTATATTGATTCTTGCGGTAAGTTTAGTTGCTTTAAGCGGCTGTGATTTTATTGATTCAATCGGAATATCGAGCCCTAACGATGAAACAGAAACACAAACCATTTCAGAAATCAGCGTCCAAAACCCTGCGAATTCTTTTGGGTTTGTTTTAGAGGAATTTTCTCTTGAGGATTTTAATTTGATTGTTACCTATGACTCTGAAGAAAAAAAGGTGATTCCTTTTGAAACATCATTCGTAAGCCCATCCGATTTGGATAAATTAGATGAAACTGGTTTGCATTCATTAACCATAAGTTACGAAGATGTTGAAAGTTCTTTTGATGTAAGGCTGTTTGAATCTTTAACGGATAAACTACTTTATGTTTATTATGATAGTGTGTTAGAAGCCCAGCCATTTGAAGCGTGGAAAGCAGAACTAGAAGGCGATAATTTATCTGATAAATTATCGTATACGCTTCATTCTTTGGTAGACAAGCATTTTGAAGATAAAGCAGTTATAAAATTATACGATGACGATCAACTCATTGATTTTGATATCGTAGCTTTGGGCGAGACTTACAATGCCCCTACTTTAGAAAAAGAAGGCTATACGTTTACTGAGTGGAGTAATGATAATTTCACGGTTGAAGATTCTAAATCTTTAGAAGCTTCATTTGAAAAAAACACTTATACCGTAACGTTTGATGTTGGCAACGATATAACAACATTTGATGTTTTATATGGTGAAGTCATTCCTTTTATTACCCCTGCTTTAGAAAACAAAGTATTTTTAGGCTGGTATTTAGATGAGACTTTTGAACGTCCCTATACATACGATGAAATGCCAGCAAAAAATCTTACATTATATCCTAAACTTTTAGATATTGAAGCGCATGATCAACCAGATGATGATCAAAACGATTCAGACGATAATCAATTATCCATTGAATCAGTAATAAATAAAGTCAGTGATGGCGTGTTAGGGATCCAAAATATTCAAAATGGAAGTGTTTCGAGCACTGGTAGCGGAGTAATTTATAAACAAGATAATAATCAATATTACGTATTTACGAATTATCATGTTGTGAATGAAGCGGATAGTATTGATATACTGTTTGAAAAAAATGGAAATGCCTTGGTTTATGAAAATGTTACATTAATTGGTGAGTATGAAGGGGCAGATATTGCGGTGTTAAGATTTGAATCTGATCTTGATTTTGAAGTCTTGTCGTTTAGAGACGCTTTTGAAGTAGCCCCAGGGATGGAAGTTTATGCGATTGGTTCCCCGCTAGGCTTTCAATATTTTAACAGTGTCACAAAAGGAATTATCTCAAAAGTTGATGTTCAAGCGAGTGCTCAAGATATAGAGATTGATGCCTACTTTTTTCAACACGATGCGGCGATCAACCCTGGCAATAGCGGGGGTGTTTTAATTGATAATCAAGGCTTTATTGTAGGCATGAATACCTTAAAACAAGTCGGTGATGATATTGATAATATGGGGTTTGCTTTAAAAAGTAATATCATTGAAAGAATGGTCGACCAATTAGAAAGTGAAGGCACAATCACGCGTGCTTTGATTGGAATTACCTCAACGGATATTATTGAGTGTGAAGCGTTCTTTGGGGCGTGTGTTTCATCAACTTCAGAAAACGGAACCGCTTTTCAACTAGGCATTGAAGAAAATGATTTAGTGACTGGGATTAAAACAGATGAATGGAATGATTATTTAGACGTGCCTAACTTTAACCGGTTTAGACACATCATTTTAACCCTTCAACCAGGAGACTTAGTTTCACTAGAATATATAAGAGACGGCGAGACGTTCACAACAGAGTATGCGCCGTTAAATGAATAATGTGCGTATTGATTAAAACATAGAAAATTTTTTAGTATAATATAAATGTAAGGGATATCATTTTTAATCACTTAAACATTAAATGCTTAAAGCATTTAAAATATATGAAGGAGTGATTGTATGCGGTTAAAAGACAAAGTTGCCATTATTACAGGAGGCGCACAAGGCATCGGAAAAGTTACAGCAGAAGAATTTTTGAAACAAGGTGCCAAAGTTGTGATTGTCGACATCGCGAAAGATGAACTGAATGAGACAGCAAAAACGTTGTCTAAGATGGGGGAAGTTTACGCAGTAAAAGCCGATGTTTCAAAAGAAGAAGATGTTAAAAACTACGTTCAAGAAACACTCAACAAGTTTGGACGCATTGATGTTTTCTTCAATAATGCAGGAATTGAAGGAAAACATGCATTAATGATTGATGTTGAGGAGAAGAATTTCTCTAAGCTAATCGATATTAATGTCAAAGGGGTTTGGCTTGGTATGAAACATGTCATCCCAGTGATGCAAAAACAAAAATCTGGATCAATTATTAACACTTCAAGTGTTGCAGGACTTCAAGGATTCCCTGGACTTTCACCTTATGTTGCGAGTAAACATGCGGTTATTGGACTTACAAAAACGGCGGCCGCTGAATATGCCGGCGATGGGGTAAGAGTAAATTCAGTCCACCCAGCGCCAGTAAACACACGGATGATGCGTTCTATTGAATCAATGATTAATCCTGATGATGCACAAGGTACTAAAGAAAGCTTTGAACAAATGGTTCCACTAGGCAGATATGGAGAATCTATTGATATTGCGAACTTAGTATTATTCTTAGCAAGCGATGAATCGTCATACATTACCGGGTCTCAATACCGCGTCGATGGTGGAATGGGCGCTACCTAATCTATAATAAAAATAGCCGGTCTCCTAATAAATTAGGAGCCGGCTTTTTTTAGAATGTAGAATCATCAACACTGTCTAAATAATTTTTAATATGTGGGACGACTTTTTCTAAAGTTCCAGACTTAAATGGGTTTTCTAACTTTGCAAGATCTAAAAGGTCTAAGAACCGTTTAGACCCGCCCGCTTGACACAATTTCAAGTAATCTTTCCAAGCGTTGTCATAGTCTTTTTGTGATTTTGTCCAAAATTGGAATGCACACGCTTGAGCCAACGTGTAATCAATCATATAAAATGGCACAGCGTAGATATGCATGATTCTGTGAAAGCCGCTTCCCCGTTCGTAATACGGTTCATTATCATAGACTTTATGAGGAAAATATTTCTTTTCAACTTTCCGCCACAAATCTTTTCGCTCATCAATACTCATCTCTGGTTTTGCGTATACTTCATGTTGGAATTCATCGATGCTCACCCCATAAGTAATCAGCATCAATGCTTGCATGAGGTGTGAGTATTTGTATTTATCTGTATCTTCTTTGAAGAATTTATCGATCCATGGCCAAGCGAAAAACTCCATACTCATTGAATGAATTTCAGAAGTTTCAAAAGTCGCCATTAAATATTCAGGCACTTCATGATGTCTAGATGAATACATCTGAAATGCATGGCCCGCTTCATGGGTTAAAACATCTACATCGTGTTTGGTCCCATTAAAATTGGCAAAGATGAACGGTGAATCATAGTTAGGAATAAAGGTACAATACCCTCCGCCTGCTTTTCCTTTTTTGCTTTCTAAATCCATTAAATTACGTTCTAGCATGACATTAAAGAATTCAGACGTTTCAGGACTCATCTCATCATACATGGTTTTAGCCGCTTGTACTAACGTGTCTTTATCCCCTTTAGGGGTAGCGTTTCCGCTTTTATAGTCAATGGATAAGTCATAATGCCAAAGGTTATCCAATCCTAAACGTTGTTGTCTTCTTTTATTGAGTTCAGTGTTTAATGGCACAATAAGTTTTTCGACTTGTTTTCGGTAGTTTTCAACTTCTTTTGGTCCGTAATCTAGGCGTCCTAAACGTTCATATGCCAGTTCAGTGAAAGAATCATATCCCAGTTTTTTAGCAATCTTTGTACGAACTTTGACTAAATCATCGTAGATTTTATCAAATTCAGATTCGTTTGCTTCAAAGAAACCAACCGCTGCTTTTGAAGCTTTTTGACGCATTTTACGATCAGGACTTTGTGCAAATGGCGCCAGTTGTGAAAGGTTTCTTGTTTCCCCTTCAAATTCAATCTCAGCACTCGCAAGCAATTTTTGATGTTCACTAGAAAGGCGGTTTTCCTCACCCAAATCTTCCATAATTGAATCAGAAAATGTTCTTAAAGATTGTTCTGCTTGGTCAAATAGTAATTGCCCTTTACGTTTGGTGAGTTCATCTTTAAATGTTGCTGCTCTCAATGCTTTATAAAATTGATTATTAAGCTGTGAAAAAATCGGGGAATTTTGGTTGAAAAATTGTTTTTCTTTGTCATAAAAGGCATCTTTTGTGTTGATAGAATTTCGAATGTTCGCCAAAGTAGACATTGTTCTAAAATCAAATCTTAACTGATTGATAGTATCCATGGCCTTTTCTTGTTCATCCGCACTTTTAGCTGTTTCGAATGTTTTCAATGCTTTTTGAAATGATGTTTTGAACGTGTCCATATCTGGGCGTTCGTATTTAAAATCTTCAAATTTCATTTTTATCACTCTCCTCGATGTTTATTTTAACATATTTTATTGTGAATTATGACAAACTATCACAATTATACTAAAAAACACCCTACTAAAAGAGTGTTTAAGGTTTAAAAAGGTTCGTGGTTTTGTATTGGCTTTTTGGACGTTGATTCGCATGCTGATCTTTAAAATGGTTAAGAAAATGAATGACTTCATTGGTAATTTGGGTTGGGGTAGAAGCGCCACTAGTAACACTCACTTTTTTAATGCTCTTTAAATGATTGGTGTTAATATCTTCAACAGATTCAATTAACCTTGCAGGGACGCCACTATTTATTGAAACTTGCACTAACTTATTAGAATTGTTTGAATAAGGATCCCCAACAACATAACAAAAATCAATATCTTTGGGTTGGTGTTTAATCGCTAGTTGACGTAATTTTGTTGCGTCACAGATTTCATCTAAAATCACGACGGAAGGATATTTCTTTTTAATGGCTTCGTTTAAATGATAAACATCGAATATACTCATTGTTGTTTGATTGGTCATAGCAATCTTAGTGTCTTTTGAAAACGATAAAGCATGAATATCACGTGGTTTTTCAATTAAATAAACATCATCATAAGAAAGCGCAGTTTCTACTTCAGGATGGTCTTTTTTCCCTATAAACAATATTTTATAGCCATCATGTAGATACTTTTTAATGGTGTTTTGTGACTGCATAACATCTTTGCACGTTGTGTCAATTATATCTAAGTTTTTTTGTCTGGCTTTTTCATAGACTTGTTCACTGACACCGTGTGCAGTAAACACGACCGTTCCTTTTTCAATTTCATCAAGTAATTGTAATCGTGATTTTCCCTTTTCATCTAAGGTGATCAAACCTAAGTTAGAAAAATCATCAACAATCTTTTGATTGTGGACAACTTTTCCTAATATATATACGGGGCGGTTAATCGTTTTGTCTTTAAGGATATCTCTTAATTGGTTAATCGCATGGACAACTCCGTGACAATACCCACGTGGTGTAATTTTCACAACTTCGATATTCACCATCTCCTTGTTTGTGTTATAGTAGAAACATCGAACTGATTAAGATATAATAGAGACTAGAAAGAAGTGATTATATGTATCAATTTAAAAAGTCCTATATTAATAATGCCTTAAAAGCACTAGAATTTCAAACCTTTACAGAAATTCAAGAAAAAATCATACCGTTTGCGATTAAAGGAAGAGATATTATCGGTGCTTCTGAAACAGGCAGTGGCAAAAGTCACGCTTTTTTACTGCCGATATTCGAACAATTAGATGAATCTTTAAACAACGTCCAAGCACTCATTATATCCCCAACGCGTGAACTCGCCAGTCAAATCGAGAAGTTCGCTAAAGAAATTGCGTCTTATTATGAAGGGCATATTTCAATCAAAAGTTTTAAAGGCGGATCAGACCGTGAAAGAGAAATTGCATGGTTAAAAAACAATCAACCTCAAATTGTGATTGGGACGCCTGGAAAACTTTATGACTTATTGGTGAAGGAAAATGTTTTAAAAATCCACACCGCGAAAACGTTGGTTATTGATGAAACCGATATGGCTTTAGACCAAGGGTTTATGAAAGAAATCGAAGCGATTGCTTCGACAGTAAAAAAAGAAAGTCAAATGATGGTATTTTCTGCGACCATACCAAAACATTTAGAACACTTCGTTCAAAAAAGTATGCATCATCCTCATAAAGTGATTTTGGATAAAAAAAGGTTAAAGCATTTAGACATCAATCATTACTTTTTAAGAACAACAGAAGAAAATCGTTTAAATGATTTAGAATCATTGCTCAAAACCTTTAACCCTTACCTTGCGATTATTTTTACCAACACAAAAGAAGAGGCCTCCCAATTAAGTGGGCATTTAAGACGCCTAAAATATCAAGTGACTGCCCTGCATGGAGATTTATCACCAAGAGAGAGAAAACAAGTGTTAAGAGACATTGATAAACTAAATGTTCAATATATAGTGGCCTCTGATATGGCCTCTAGGGGAATTGACATTAAAGGAATTTCACACATCATTAATTATGATTTTCCTAAAGATATGACCTTTTATATCCACAGAAGTGGCCGAACAGGCAGAATGAAACAAAGTGGCGATGTTTATACATTATATACGAAAAAGAATCAACAAGCGTTTGACTTTTTGGTAAAAGAAGAAGTCTCATTTGAATTTGTTGCCCTTAAAAAAGGTGAACTAATCACCAAAGAAACCGATCAACAAGTCTTAACAAGGGCTTATCAAAAAAATGTTCACCATAAACAAAATAGAATGCAAAGTCAATCAAGAAAGCGAGTGAAGTAAATCATGTTAAAATTAGGATCACACGTATCAATGAATGGTGAAAAAATGTTTTTAGGAAGTGTTGAAGAAGCGTTAAGTTTCGGAGAAACAGCCTTTATGATTTATACAGGAGCCCCACAAAACACAAGAAGAAAAGCCATTGATAGAATGAACATTGAAGCGGGTAAAGCGCTTATGAAAGAAAAAGGCATTGACCCACAAGATGTTGTCGTGCATGCGCCCTACATTATGAATCTTGCAAACCCGAGTGAAGACAAACAAGATTTTGCAGTCGAATTTTTAACCGAAGAAGTCAAAAGAAGCGCTGCGATGGGGGTTTCTCAAATTGTGCTTCATCCTGGTGCACATGTTAAGCAAGGCAGTGAAGCAGCGATTAAGAGAATTATCAAAGGATTGGATAAAGTGTTTGAAAACACGAAAAACCTTGATACATTAATCGCTTTAGAAACCATGAGTGGGAAAGGAACAGAAATTGGTCGAAATTTTGAAGAATTGAAAGCCATTATTAATGGCGTCAAAGATTCTCATCGCTTAAGTGTTTGTTTTGACACCTGTCATGTCCATGATGCAGGGTATGATATCGTCAACGATTTTGAAGGCGTTTTAAAATCCTTTGATGATATTGTTGGAAAAGAGCGCATCAGTGTTTTACATATCAATGATTCTAAAAATGAAAGAGGCGCGTCTAAAGACCGTCATGAAAATATTGGCTTTGGGTTTATTGGGTTTGAACGTTTAAACGCGATCATTCATGATGAGCGCTTTGGGCATATCCCTAAAATATTAGAAACGCCATATTTACCAAAAACAGAAGAAGACAAAAAAAGAGTTTATGCACCATATAAAGAAGAAATTGAAATGATCAAAGCTCAATCATTTGATCCTTCACTAAAAGAAAAAATCCGTGCGAAGCATGCTTGAAAATTATCCCTCCATGAGCTTTGGAGGGATTTAATTTTTAAGCCATTTAAATTAATATTGATTTAACAATAATCAAGTATGATTTTTTATGTATCGTACATGATTTAGAAAGGAGTCAACCACTTATGATTAGATTGTTAATCGCAGAAGACGACCACGCTTTAAGAGACCTCTTAGAAGGCTACCTTAAACAATCAGGGTACGATGTTTACGCCTCTTCAAATGGCTTAGATGCTTTAGAGACATTTGAAAATAAACATATAGATTTAGCAATTATAGATATTATGTTGCCTAAGATGGATGGCAATCAACTGATTGAGTCAATTCGTGAAATCCGTACTGATTTTCCAATCATCGCATTAACCGCGTTATCAGATATAGAAGATAAAACCGCTTCATTCAGTGCGGGAGTTGATGATTATATGGTCAAACCAGTTGATTTTTCGGAATTGGGCTTAAGAATTAAAGCATTACTAAGAAGGTACCAAATTGCCAGTGAAAATAAAATTGTATTGCCCGATATCGTATTGGATTCAGACACCCAAAAAGTGACATTTAATGATAACGATATTCCACTCACTAAAAAAGAATTTGAACTGCTTTTCAAATTGTTATCCTATCCTAATAAAATATTCACAAGAAATCAATTAATGAATGAAATATGGGGGTATGATTCAGAAAGTACCGATCGAACAGTTGATGTGCATATTCGTAAATTAAGAGAACGCATTCAAACAGAAAGCTTTAGTATAGAAACGGTAAGAGGACTAGGATATAAGGCGGTTATCGAATGAAACACATGTCGATAAAAATTATTTCATTTCAATTATTCTCACTCCTTATCATCTTTTTTCTATACCGAATCTTATTGAATATTTTTGAATCCTACGCCCGCATAGAAGAGTTTGCGGAATTAGAATTTTTGGTTGGAATGTTTGCAACAGCGCTTGCGATTTTTATCTTATTTGCGTTTTTCATCAATCAGTTAATTGTGAAAAGAATTAAAAAAATCACCAACGCAACGAAAACAATATCAGAAGGTGATTTTTCCGCAAACTTAAAAATTCAAGGGAAAGACGAACTTGCAACATTGGCTGAAAACTTTAACTTGATGAGCCAACAATTAAGAAAGAATGCGTATGTAAACAAAAATTTTGTTAGAAATATTTCTCACGAAATGAAAACACCCCTTTCTGCAATTCAAGGCTATGCGCATCTTTTAAGAACCAATCAACTCTCAAAAGACAAACAATATAATGCGATTGAAACCATCGAAAGAGAAGCGAAAAGACTCTCTGGAATGACTACGAACATGCTTGCACTTAGTAAAATTGAAAATACTGATATTATCAATAAATCTGATTTTATTGATCTCGCAGAACAAATTAGAAACGTGCTTCAATCAACCCAACTCGAATGGGAAAGTAAAAATATCTCGTTTAATTTAGAGTTAGAAGATATTTCAATAAGAGGAAATGCGAACTTAATTTATAATGCCTGGCAAAATTTAGTTGATAATGCGATTAAATTTTCAAAAGACAATGGGGTTATAACCATTACCTTAACGGAAGATGAAGGGAAGGTATTACTCAGTGTCAAAGATGAAGGCGATGGCATCCCAGAAAGCTTTCAAAAAGATATTTTTGAACTCTTCACTGTCGCCGAACCTTCTAGAAGTCAAGGGGGTAGTGGCATTGGCTTAACCCTTACAAAAACGATCATTGAGAAAATGGGGGGAACCATTTCATTTGTCTCAGAAATTTCTCAAGGAACAACATTTTATGTAACATTACCTAAAATACCAACTCCGCAACACACGATATATAATACTTCATGATATCTCCTTTTTTTCTCCCAGGGAAACCTGGGAGTTTTTTTGATTT
>CAYZOR010000048.1:0-8000 GCA_964479895.1 uncultured Candidatus Izemoplasmatales bacterium
AAAAACAACCGATGAACTTAGGGCTTGATTCATCAAAAGAAGATCTAAAACGTCTAGAAAAACATGATCCTTATTATGGGAAACTCGCGTTATTTGATAAATATCAACTTCATTACACCAACCCACTTAGATATCAATTAAAAGCAATCCTTAAAACCATATTACCGATTAAAAATACCCTTCAAGATGTTTTTTATGACAATGATAAAATCTATCAATACGAAAGTGATAATCCCTTCTTTATAGGATTCACTTATATTAAAGAAAAACAAATCTATATGATTTTTGGAAACTTAAATCCTTATTACGACGAACAAGCCGACATTGATATAAGTGCCTATCAAAAAGCCGCTTCAAACGATGAAACCCGTGGCGAATTGCTCTTTTCTACCCATGAAGCTCCTAGACCATTTACTCAATTCATTGACCAACAAACCATAGATATTCACCTCTCTAAAGGAGAAGTCAAAATTGTCAAACTCTAAGACACTCTTATTAAATGGCTCGCCCAATCAAAATGGTCATACATTAAGCCTAGCAAAAAAGATTTTCAATATTAATGAAGATGATAGGTTAAATGCCTACGATTTAAACGTTAATAGCTGTGATGATTGTAAAGTGTGTCACCATACAATGGACTGTAAATTTGGTGATGATATGGCGCTATTTTTAAACCGATTAAAAGAAGCAAAAACATTAATTATTGTAAGCCCGATTTATTTCGGAAGCCTCACCGACAAAATCATGAAAGTTATCAATAGAATGCAGATGGTCTTTGAACGAAAGTTCACCCATTATAAACCCTATACAACAGTTGAGCATTTATACACTGTCTCAACATGTGGCGTTAATAACGATCAAATGTTTGAAGGCGCAAAACGAACACACGAAATCTTAACATCTTTATTAGATGCTAAACAGGCTGCATTTTTAAGTTTTGGAGGAACAGATACTGCATATCCTCCACTAGACTTAATCGAACAATACAAAACCATGATCCAACAAAAAAACCGCTAATTATAGCGGTTTTTTGATTAATATTGGTCATTTAAAAGAGAGAGTGATGTCGCATGCATGATTCTTGTATAGATCATGTGAAGGGCATAAACTTGGATAGGCCATTTCAAAATCATCGCAATGATTCTAAACGGTAAAGCCGCAAATATTCCAGTGTTTTGCATAATATAAAGTTGCCAGGTATTAAACGAAAACGCAATTAATGATGTTGTGATGACTACCAACGCTAACTTTTTAATATTCAATTGCTTAGGAAGATAGACAAAGAGTCCTCCCATAAAGCCCCAAGTCATTGCGGATAACGTGAAAAAGTTAAACGAAAATGCCCACGGCGATGTTAAAACATACACCCAATCTACGACAAACCCAATCATCAAACCAAAGAGTGGTCCTAAGAACATGCCCCCTAAAAATAAAGGTAAATCATAAAACGAAAACCTAAATTCATAGGTTGTAAGGGCAAAATGCTTTAAAATTACCCCCATTGACGCGAACATCCCTGCTAAAACAAGCATGCGTAAACGCTGTGATTTAGACAATATAAAAACCTCCTAAAAATTTTCAGAAGGTCCACAAATAATACTTTACGAATCAATAAAGTAAGATCAGCGGACGCGCTTCCCTACCGCCACTAAAGTGTTCGTTTGTATCCTACATCCCATGATACAACACTTAACGCAGTGAAGCTACTCTGATTCAAGTATGCATTTATTATAACAATTATTTATGGCATTGCAAGTTATAAACGATAATCAATCACATCTCTATTATGTTTCGCCAAAAAGGCATTGGCTTTTGAAAAAGGTTTAGAACCAAAAAAAGAATGATAAGCCCCAAGCGGAGAGGGATGAGAGGTTTTTATAATTAAGTGTTTATCAGAATCAATTAAGTGACTTTTACTTTTGGCATGATTGCCAAACAGCATGAAAACTACTGGCTTTGGATGGTTCGATAATTTTTTAATTACTTCATCACTAAATTGTTCCCACCCTATATTTTTATGGGAAGACGGGGTGTTTTTTTCGACCGTTAAAATCGTATTCAACAGTAAGACGCCTTGTTTGGCCCAGTTGGTTAAATCCCCATGAGGTTTTGGTGGAATGGTTAAATCATGATGTAGTTCTTTATAAATATTTTTAAGAGACGGGGGCACGCTTACTTCTTTTGACACACTAAAAGCAAGCCCATTGGCCTGATTGGGCTGATGATAGGGGTCTTGACCTAAAATAACGACTTTTACATTTTCATAAGGCGTTAATGTAAAGGCCTTAAACAGGTCTTTTTTAGGGGGATAAATGGTTTTAGTCTCATAAAGATGATTCACGCGATTCATCAATTGTTTATACCATGATGTTTCACATATTTCTTTAAGTTCGTTTTTCCAAGACATAGTATCACCTATTCATATCATATAAAAAAAGGCTCTCAAAATCGAGAGCCTTTTTGAAATTATTTGTTGTTTAGTTTTGCTTGTGCCGCCGCAACAATTGCTACAGGAACACGGAATGGTGAACAAGAAACATAGTTTAAGCCAGTTCTTTGGAAGAAATCAATTGATGAAGGATCTCCACCATGCTCTCCACAGATACCAACAATTAAGTTTTTGTTTTCTGCTTTACCGCGTGTTGTTGCGATATCGACCAACTGACCAACACCTTCTTGATCAATTGAAGTAAATGGGTCGTGTGCAATGATTTTTTCTGATTCATATTCTGCTAAGAATTTACCAGCGTCATCACGACTGAATCCAAATGTCATTTGCGTTAAGTCGTTTGTTCCATAGCTAAAGAAGTCAGCTTCTTTTGCGATTTCATTTGCGACCAATGCAGCGCGTGGCGTTTCGATCATTGTTCCGACTAAGTAGTTTACTTCTTGGCCTGATGCTTTGATTAATTTATCTGCTGTTTCAATAATGTAGCCTTTTAAGTATTTAAACTCTTCTACCGTTGAAACAAGTGGCACCATGATTTCAGGTTTTACATCAATGCCTTGTTTTTTCATTTCAATCGCTGCTTCGATAATCGCAGTGGTTTGCATAACTGTAATTTCAGGATAAGTTACAGCTAAACGACACCCACGATGACCCAACATTGGGTTTGATTCGTGAAGTGAATCAAGGGCATTATTTAAACGTTCTTCCGTTACACCGATTGCTTTTGCAACTTTAGGAACTTCATCTTTTTGTGGTAAGAATTCATGGAGTGGTGGATCTAAAAGACGCACAGTTACATGTTTTCCATCCATAACTTTAAAGATTTCTTTGAAGTCTTTAAGCTGATGAGGAAGAATTTTTTCTAACGCTTTTTCACGTTCTTCTTTGGTTTCACTAATGATCATACGACGGACATCGGTTACACGCTCTTCTTCAAAGAACATATGCTCAGTACGTGTCAACCCAATGCCTTCAGCCCCAAATTTGATGGCTTGAAGTGAATCGCGTTCGTTATCAGCATTCGCTTTAACGCCTAATTCTTTAATGGCTTTAGACCATTCTAAAATGGTTTCAAACTCTTCTGAGAATTCTGGAAGTTTCGTTGTGATTTTGCCTGGATAAATTTTACCAGTTGAACCATCAATACTAAAGAATTCGCCTTCTTCATAACGTTTTCCATTAATTGTCATATAGCCTTCTTCTTCATTAACGACAACTTCTCCAGCACCACTTACACAGCTTTTACCCATTCCACGCGCAACAACTGCAGCATGTGAAGTCATTCCACCTAATTGGGTAACAAATCCTTCAGCCGCAATCATTCCTTCAATGTCTTCTGGTGACGTTTCTTTTCTAAATAGAAGTGTTTTTTCTCCTTCTACTTTCATTTGGGCTGCTTTATCTGAATTAAATACGATGCGTCCGGTTGCTGCACCTGGTGATGCGGCTAACCCTTTAGCGACTGTCTTTGCTTTTTCTAAAGCACTTTCTTCAAATACTGGGTGAAGGAGTTGATCAATTTGGGCTGTATCAACTTTTAAAACGGCCTCTTCTTTAGAGATAATGTTATCTTTTTGTAAATCAACCGCAATTTTCACTGCCGCATGGGCAGTTCTTTTACCAGTACGTGTTTGTAAGATGTGTAAGTTTCCTTCTTCGATGGTAAACTCAACATCTTGCATGTCTTTATAATGAGCTTCTAAAGTGTTTAAATAATCAACAAGTTCTTTATAAATTTTTGGACGTTTTGCTGAAAGTTCCGTTTCTAAATCAAGTGGTGTTCTTACTCCAGCAACAATGTCTTCACCTTGTGCGTTAAATAAGAACTCTCCGAAGATTTTGTTTTCTCCTGATTTTGGATCGCGGGTGAATAAAACCCCAGTTCCTGAGTTTTCTCCAGTGTTTCCAAATACCATTTCTTGAACGTTAACAGCCGTACCTAAATCGTGAGGGATTTTGTTATGGTTACGATAAATTCTTGCGCGTGGTGTATCCCAACTACGGAATACTGCGTCAATGGATTCGTAAAGTTGTTGCAAAGGATCTTGTGGGAATGATTCTCCCGTCGCATCTTTATAGATGGCTTTGAAGTCATCTAAAATGTTTTTGAAATCATCCGCTGACATTTCAACGTCTGACTTATAGCCTTTGGCTTCTTTTAAGTCATCAATGACTTTGTTGAATTTTTTCATTTCAACTTCTTTAACAACTTCACCAAACATTTGGATTAAACGACGATAGATATCATAAACGAAACGCTCATTTCCTGTTTTTTCAATCATTGCCTCCGCAACATCGTCATTCAGTCCTAAGTTAAGAATAGTATCCATCATTCCTGGCATAGAGAATTTTGCACCAGAACGAACAGATACAAGTAATGGATTTGATTTGTCTCCAAATCCTTTGTTGGTTTCTTCTTCTAGTTGTTTTACATAAGTCTTAATGTCTTCAAGTAATTCTGGTGAGTTTTTCCCACCATTTTCGTAGTACTCATTACACATCTCTGTAGTCACTGTAAATCCAGCGGGTACAGGGACGCCTAATTTTTTCATTTGAGAGAGGTTTGCCCCTTTACCACCTAATAATGCTTTTTGGTCTTGGGTTCCTTCGCCAAACATATAAATTCTTTTCATATGATTCACCTTTCGTTTCAAAGTATTTTCTTAAAACCGCATTCATTATATCATTTAAAATTGGGGTTTTCAACTGTAATAATTGTAGAATTTGGCTTTATATGGGCTTTTAAAAGTGATAACGCTTTCAAGTAAAAAAAGAAAGCTTCCCGCGTCGCGCGGGAAGCAAATTTACTGACTAGCTTTAATAATTGAACCATCTTCATTGGGATGATTTTTTAAATATTCTAAAATCGCTGAATAATGTTTTTTATTGGCTGGTTTACATTGTGAAAGATTTTTGACTTCTCCTTCAATGATGCCTTCTGCGAAGGCTTCACATCCAGGATATCCACACGCCCCACAATCAATATTTGGCAAACGTTCATGAACGCCTTTAATGCGTGGATCACTTTCTACTTTTAGCGCTTCGGCCGCAACCGCTAAACCGAACCCTAAAACTCCTGCGAGCAAACCAATCGTTAATATCGGTAAAATTATATCCATCATGTTAAAGCTCCTTTGAAAGATTTTGTTTTATGCCACAAGAATAATTCGCGCAAGACCCACACGTCGCATCATCAATTTTTTGATAAGGGGCAGGCATTTTTTTGTTCATGACATACGTTCCAATATAAATCGTTACAATTAGCGCGACTGTAATAATCGCAATCACTGTTTCTTGCATTATACGATGCCTCCTAAACCTAAGAAAGCAAGCGCCATAATTCCAGCTACAATTAAACTAATTGGAACACCTTTCCAAGCAGCAGGAACCGTTGCATGGTCTAAGCGCTCTCTGATTGATGAGAATGCAAACATAATTAACGCAAACCCCATCGCTGCACCAAAGGCACTTGTCACTGCAACCATTAATCCATTTCCAAAGCCGTATTCACTCATGTATCCAGCACGAATATTGAGTTCTACAACCCCTAATATCGCACAGTTTGTCGTGATTAATGGTAAATAAATTCCTAATGATTTATAAAGTTTCTTAGAAAATCTTTTGATAAACATTTCAACCAATTGCACGAGTGAAGCAATCACTAAAATGAACGCAATTGTTGAGATGTATTCAATTCCATTTGGATCTAAAATCGTGTAATAAATAATATATGTAACCATTGAAGCAACCACCATAACAAATGTGACCGCAACACTCATTCCAAGTGCACTTTCTGTTTTCTTAGAAACCCCTAAGAAAGGACATATCCCTAAGAAACGCATTAATACAACATTATTAATAAGCATTGATGAAATGATGGCTACAAAGAATACAGTTGGTGATATCATGAAGCCTCACCTGCACTTTCCATAGCTTTTTTTCGTTTACGCTCTGCTGCTTCTTTTTTCTTTTGTTCAATCCATGCTTGACGTTCTTCTTCTTTTTTGCGTTGGATGTAATTCCCTCTTGCCGTAAAGATGGCTAGCCAAATACCAATCACGATAAAGCCACCGGCTGGTCCGCCAAATGAATCCATATTGAATAAATACATCTCTGTATTAATAATCGACACTTCAAATGGCACAGGTAAGTAAACGCCAAACGCAATAGCCCCTGTTGATAACACTTCACGTGTTACCCCAATGAGCATTAATGCTAAGGTAAAGCCAAGCGCCATTCCTAGGCCGTCAACCGCTGAATTCAATACATTATTTTTAGACGCATACGCCGTTGCGCGTCCCATGATTAAACAGTTAACAACAATTAAGGGAATAAAGATTCCAAGGGATTCATAAAGTGGGAATGCATACGCTTCAGTTAATAACCCAACCACGGTAACAAACGTCGCAATAACCACAATATACGCCGGAATTTGTATTTGTTCAGGAATTAAGTTTTTAATCAATGAAACCACCACATTCGAAGCGGTCAAGACAAAGATAACTAAGATCCCCATCCCTAGCCCTGTTTCCATTGTTGAGGTAACCGCTAAGGCAGGACACATTCCGAGCAAGAAGACAAATACAGGATTTTCTTTTACAATTCCTTTAACAAAATTGGTCCATTGTGTCTCTTTTTTCTTGGTTTTTTTCATAGGGTTTTTCTTTGTTTTTTCTGCCATGATTATTCACCCTCTCTTTCGCTATGATACTCGATTGCAGCGATGAGTACATTAATAACAGACGATCCTGAAGCGGTTGCGCCACTGAAGGTATCAACATCATCTTCACTGATTGAATCTCTATCATAAAGTTGATCTAAATTATCAATGACATCTGGACCAATATAATCTGGCGTATCGTTGGTTCTTACCACATCAATATGAATAATTTCGCCGGCATCATTCAATGCAACTTCTATAACGTTATCCCCGCTAAAGCCAGATGCAACCCCCGTGTATAATGTGCCTGCTTCTCCGTTATCATCATAGGACTGATAACGCACTAAGTATTCTTTATCAATACGTACCGTGTTTTCAATGTAAGGCATTAACGCTTCAATTGCTTCGCCTAATATATCGTCACTGTCAAATGATAAATCTACAAAATCACTGTCAATTTGATCGTCATAAGCTTCTATCATACTTGTTGTATTATCATCGATAGAATCTTTAGCTACAAAGCCTTTAAAGACATCATCGCTATCTAAGATCATAAATACTGTATTGTCTTCATCCACATCAATTTCATAACCATAGCCTAAGATTGAATCATCATTGGCTCTAATATTGAACTCTTCAACAAACGGATAATCTTCAAACTCGAATAAAATATCATATGAATCAGCATTTTCAAAGACACTTTCAAATGCCTCTTGCGTAGGGTCACCTTCGACCATTAAGCTTGCCGCATCAACAACCGCCCAAATAGAGTCATACGATTGAGTTGCCCCACTTGGTGCATCATAATCAACTTCTCCAAACCCTTGATTTTCGAACTTATCCAAACGATCAATGACCCCTTGAACGATATTCGCTGTATCACTGGTTTGC
>CAYZOR010000048.1:8010-10152 GCA_964479895.1 uncultured Candidatus Izemoplasmatales bacterium
TTAAAATCACTTTAACAATATTGCCGCTTGTATCAACGCCAACTAAAACGGTATTGGTTCCACCATACGACCCTGCTTCACCAATAAATATATCCCCTAAACGATTGCCGCTTGTATCATACACTTCAATTTGGGATTTTAATATGTCTTGATCAAGGTCAATGGTATTATCCTCTAAATTACTAAAATCCATATCTGGAAAAATCGCTTCATAATCGGCGTATTCATTCGCCAAACGATTCGCTTCAATGCGTTCTTCTGTTAAGGTGTGAACCCCAACAATTAACGTCCCAGCAACCGTTCCTACAATCAGTAAGGTCAACGCTATTTTTAATTTATCCAACATAATTAACACCTACCGCAGTTAAAGCCAATGTCGCAAGCACAATAAGCATAAATATTGTGGCGCTTTTAACTGTAAATTTATTTTTGGCCCATTTATGATAATCAATCGCTGGGACAAACATATTCATAATTAAGATTGCAAAGACAACCCCTTCAGGTAAATTTCCAAACATTCGAATGATAAAGGTTACAACCCCTAAACCGAATGCAAAATAAATTCTTCCTGGTCTGGTTGTTGGGATGGTTATTGGATCGGTCGCCATAAAGACGGCACCAAATAATAACCCACCCGCTAAAACATGCGTTAACGGGAACCAAATGTCTGCGTCGGTTACAAACATGACGCTTAAAGCCAATAAGAATACTGTTCCCACGTAAGTCAGTGGGACAAAGATATCAAACGATTTTCTCAGGAACATATAAAGCGCTCCAACTAAAATTAATAGCCCTGATACTTCACCAAGTGACCCTGGCATACCAATTCCTGAAAACATCGTCCAATAGCTGTATGTTTCAGTTACGTTAGTCCCTAAAGAATAATCGCCTGCTAACATACCAAGTACGGTCGCTCCCGCGTCTGCATCAACGAGTGAATCATAAACAATTGCGCCACCAAATGATAAAGCAACAAACACTCTTGCAAAGGCTGCGATATTGAAGATGTTTTGACCCATTCCACCAAAGATGAGTTTCGCTAAAAATACCCCGATAATCCCACCAATGGCTACAACGACCAATGGCACTTCATCTGACAACGTTAACCCATAAATTAAACCACTCACAACAACAGTAAAATTATAAATGGTAAAACTTTTGTTATTTAAACTAAATTTCTCTCCGTTTAAGCGATCAATGATTTGATAATAGACATATTCTGTCCCTACCATTGATAAAACGGCAACTAATAATATCCAAAATGCGCTCAGGCCATATTGTACAATGGCGAAAATCACCAAAGGGGAGAGCGCGATGGCTACATCGCGCATCATCCTTACAACATGGGCATTGGGTTTTCTTAAATGTGGTGCTGATTTTTCTACGATTTCCATACTATCACCTTAAGAAATTTTTTCCTTTCCTCATGAAGTCTGTTAAGTGGATTTTTGAGGTACATACATATGCACACAGTCCACATTCAATACACTTGTTTACTTCTAAATTCTCTAAAGCGTCTTTATCGCCACGCTTAAAGGCGTTCATAATATTTACTGGTTGAATATCAACCGGACAGCTATAAATACAAGACCCACATCTTACACACGGTTCTTCTAGAGGTTGTTCGCTCTTAAACGCTAAAACCGAAGTCACCGTTTGGTTGACCAACACATCCGTCGTTGTTGTTGATTTGCCCATCATTGGGCCTCCAATGATTAAATCAACTGCATCAACATCGTCTTTAAACCCATCAGATAGACGAATTAAATCTTTAATCGATGCACCAATTCTCGTGCGGATATTTTGTGGAAAATTAATCGCATCTCCATTAATGGTGACATGACGTTTTGTAATTGGAAGATTATGTTTCAAAGCTTCAAATATTTGTGCGGTGGTTGAGACATTAAACACTAAAACGCCAAGTTCCATCGGCAAGGTTCCTACAGGAACGTTTATACCGGTTGAACTTTTGATGGTTTCATTTTCCCACCCTTGGGGGTAATAATCTTTAACTTTTGCAATGCGAATGTTCAAATCTTGAAAACGACTTAACTCTTTTTCTAATACTTCAATTAATTCTTTTTTGGTTTTTTTAACCGCGATTATGCCTTCTTTGGCGTTCATCGTTTGCATAATATATTT
>CAYZOR010000049.1:0-1262 GCA_964479895.1 uncultured Candidatus Izemoplasmatales bacterium
TAATCAACGGTAAGAAAGACTTAAAAAAACATTATAGTATGCCTGTTACCTTAATTCGAAGAGAAACGACAAAACACAAAAATTAAACACCGCAAGGTGTTTTTTTTATGAAATAAGAAACCGTTAACACATAGATTTAAAGCCAAGTAAAAGGGTTTTCATGCTATAATATCGGTGTATTTAAACATAGGAGGATTTATAATGATAAAAGTTTGTAAACGTTTTACTTTAATGGTTCTTTTTATTTTCACTTTAATGATTGTTAATCACGTGAGTCTCTCAGCTTCTGAGGCGACGACGCTTGTGATTAATTACTACCGTTTTGATGATGATTATGACGGGTGGAATATATGGCTTTGGCAAAATGAGCCGTCTAGTGAAGATGGACAAGCACAAAATTTTAATGCAACCCATGATGATACAGGCGCCGCTAGAATGGAATTTGATTTAGAAGGGTCTTATTTAGAAGACGCTACTGAGGTTGGTTTCATTATTAGACAAGGGAACTGGGATTCCAGAGAGCCAGGAGGCGATCGCTTCATTGACTTAAGCGAACCAGATGCGAATGGAGTGGTTGAAGTCTTTTTGGTGACTGAAGACACAAAGGTTTATTATGATGAAGGAGATGTTGATTTGTCTGACCGTATTCAACGCGCTGATTTTAAAGAAGAAACTGTGATTGAATTCACATCTACTAGTTTGTTTTTAGCAGAAAGTGATATCACGGTATACCAAGATGATACACCCGTTGAAACAACCGGGTTAACTCAAGATGAGTTTAACTATACCTTATCCTTAGCGGATGCGGTAGATTTAACGAAAACCTATACCATCGAAGCTGATTTTGACGATGATAGAGGCCCACTCACTTATGATATTGGATTTAGAGGAATATATGATAGTGATGCGTTTAATGATGCCTATTATTATGATGGTGAGCTGGGAGCTATTTATGAAGAGGATCAAACGACGTTTAAACTTTGGGCACCCATTTCTTCAGACGTAACCCTTAATTTATATAATGTTGGACATCCTGCGAATATAGAAGCGTTTGATGGCACACCGGGGGAAGATGATCCATTTGAAACGCATTCCATGGAATACACTGATAAAGGGGTTTGGGAAGTCACGGTTGAAGGCGATATGCATGGCATATATTATACCTATGATGTCACCAATGGCAACACCACAAACGAAGTGGTTGACCCTTATACACGTTCTACAGGCGTCAATGGCTTAAGAGGGATGGTTGTTGATTTTGA
>CAYZOR010000049.1:1362-9960 GCA_964479895.1 uncultured Candidatus Izemoplasmatales bacterium
GATGAAACGCGGATTGAGGATGAGGATTATAAAGATAAACAAGATACAATCTTTAACTGGGGATATATGACATTACATTTTAATACTTTAGAAGGCTCTTACGCAACGGATCCTTTCGATGGAAATGTAAGAATTGAAGAATTTAAAACACTTGTACAACAGTACCACAACGCAAACATAAGAATTATTCAAGATGTGGTGTATAACCATACCGCAACAAGTGATGACTCCAACTTTGAACAAATCGTACCTGGTTACTATTTTAGATTTGATGATGAAGGCAACTTCTCCAATGGTTCAGGAACTGGAAATGAAACCGCATCTGAACATGCGATGATGCGTAAATTCATGGTAGATTCTGTGGTTTTTTGGGCACAAGAATATAACATTAGTGGGTATCGTTTTGATTTAATGCGCCTACACGATGTAAAAACCATGCAAGCAATTGAAACGGCGTTAAGAGACATTGATGAAAGTATTTTAATTTATGGTGAACCTTGGGATGCTGGTGGCGCTGAGTTAGATCCTAGTGAAGCCGCTGATAAAACCAACTTAGACCGTATGGATGGCATTGGTGTATTTAATGATGACATGCGTGATGGGATTCGTGGGGGTGTATTTAACGCCGATGAAACAGGATGGGTTCAAGGCGATGCATCTGGTTTAGAGGGTGTTTTAAGTGGAATCGTTGGAGCAATCAATCATCCTGATACATCCATTGATTGGGCCTTTCAACCGAATCAATCAGTCAGTTATGTATCGGCCCACGATAACAATACGTTGCACGATAAATTGCAATTATCTACTGAAGATGCATCTTGGGAAGAAATTGTAGGCATGCAACAACTTTCAAATGCGATAGTGCTTACGTCTCAAGGCATACCATTCTTACATGGTGGCGCTGAGATGATGCGAACTAAACCGTGTGTAGTCATAGACGATGAACCACAAGGTGAATGTGATGATGACTTATTATATGATCACAACTCATACCGTTCACCGGATGAAACCAATCAAATTGATTGGAACTGGAAAGTTGATAATTATGATACATTTAAGTATTATCAAGGACTTATTGATTTAAGAAGACATACCGATGTATTCTCGATGGATAATGCTGATTTGATTCAATCAAACTTATACTTTACTTCTACTTCTAGCAATTTTATCTCCTATATTATTGACCACCCAACCTCTTCATGGGATTTCACAATGGTTGCACACAATAATACTGGAAACACGAGAAACCTTAGCTTAGAAGGCATCGAATGGAATGCGGTTGTAAGAGGGCATCAAGCTGGTACAGAAGTTATTGAAGAAAATATAAGCGGTCATTCCATCGAAGTTGAGCCGTATGAAACGGTCGTTCTTTATGCTTTAAGAGATGGTGAAGAATGGCCTGTTGAAAGAACAACCAATGTGATTCCTCCGAGTGAGCCGCTTTTAGAAAGTGGCGTTGAAGATACTACTCCCCCTTCAGATGAAGACACTCCAGTACTCGGATGGTTTATTGCTGGTGGAGCAATTATTACATTAGGATTCGCAAGTACTATTGTATATCTAAAGAAATTTAAATAATAAAAACGTTTGGCCTTGAGTTTCAAGGCCAAACGCATGAAAGAAGGTTAACGATGCATTTTGCAGATTTTAAACACGAAGCAAAAAGCGTTGATGCATATTTATATGATGCATCAACGGTTCATATTCGATTAAAAACGAAAAAAAACATCACGAATAACGTTAAAATCATTTATGGGGACCCTTTTTATCACGCTAAAGACGCAGATGGCATTCATAAATGGGCACCTTATGGGGATGGCATCCCAATGATTAAAAGAGGATCCAGTGAAACCCATGATTATTTCTTTATTGCCTTAAAACCAAGGCATTTGAGAATGAAATATGCCTTTTTGATTGAAAATCGTTATTTATTTGGTTCAAGAGAAGGCATTGATTTAAATAAAGAAAAACATTTGAAATATAACTTATTCAACTATTTTAATTTTCCTTACCTCAATGAAGAAGATCTTTTTACGCCCCCCTCATGGGCTAAAGATAGAGTTTGGTATTCGATTTTTCCTGAACGGTTTAACAATGGAGATCCTTCTATCAACTTAAAAGAAACCAAACCATGGGATAGTGTTAAAGATTTTACCAACAGTGATTTATTTGGTGGGGATTTAAGAGGCATCATTGAAAAATTAGATTACATTGAAGATTTAGGGTTTAATGGACTTTATTTAACCCCAATTTTTAAAGCCATGAGTACGCACAAATATGACACCATTGATTACTATGAAATTGATGAAGCATTTGGAACCAAAGAAGATTTAAAAGAACTTGTTGAAAAAGCGCATCAAAAAGGGATTAAAGTGATGCTGGATGCGGTGTTTAATCATGTTGGACTTGAACATCCATTCTTTTTAGATGTCATTAAAAATGGAAAAAATAGTGAGTATTATGATTGTTTTTATATTATTGATGAAAGCAAGCCGGTTTTAGACATAGATATGGATCTTTTAAAAACCAAAGATTATCAAACGATTCGTCGTGCATTTAAAGAGGTTGAGACCCTTAATTATCGCACGTTTGCGTTTACGCCTTTTATGCCAAAAGTTAAAACAATGCACCCTAAGATGAAACAATACTTTTTAGAAGTTGCAACTTACTGGATTGAAACGTTTGATATTGATGGATGGCGATTAGACGTTTCTAATGAAATTCCGCATGCGTTTTGGAGGGATTTTAGAAAAGCGGTAAAGGGCGTTAAAAAGGATGCTTACATTGTTGGAGAAAATTGGGACAATTCTATGCCGTGGCTTCAAGGTGATCAATATGATGCTGTGATGAATTATGGTATCTTATTTCCAATATGGCAGTTCTTTGGTCCGCATGAAGATTTTAAAGCATTAAATGTTGAAACGTTTAAACATCAAATTGATCAAGCATTGTTCGAATATCCTGACCACGTCAATCAAGCCATGTATAACTTAGTTGATTCTCACGATACCGCAAGAATGAAAACCATTGCACATGGCTCAACCGATAAACTGAAACTAGCGTATGCCTTCTTGTTTTCTTATCCTGGTTCACCAAGTGTGTATTATGGAGATGAACTTGGAATGGAAGGTGGACATGACCCTAAAAACCGTCAATGCATGCAGTGGAATGTTGACCAAAAACACCATCCACTTAAAGATTTTTTCAAACAGCTCATTCATTTGAAAAAAACACAGAAAGCTTTCAATTCAACTTGGTTTCATTGGATGGATACAAAGAGTGAATCGGTTTTAATGTATCAAAAAGAAGATTTATTATTCATTATGAATAATAGTAGTGATTCGTTAACCATTAATTTACCTCGAGCCTTCCAAAAGAGATCAAAAGAATTAATGCGTGATCAATCAATTGAGTTAAAAGATACATTAACCTTAACCCCTTATGATTTATACATTATCCAATAAATGCATTAAAAAAACTGTATGGTTTCATACAGTTTTTTTTGTGTGAGTTTATCCTTTGTTTGCACCAGCTGTGATACCTTCTATTAAGAATCCTTGGAAAGAAATATAAAGGATGGTTATCGGGATTGCAACCAATAATGCACTGGCCGCAAAGGCTGGATAGTTGATCATGGTTTGATCATCAATAAAGGCAAATATACCAACTGCCAAGGTCCAGTTTTCTTCACTCAAGATAACAAATGAAGGTAAGATATAGTCCATCCATGGTGCCATGAACTGTGTTACCGCCACAAATCCAATAATTGGTAATGAAAGTGGCAAAATAATTCTAAAGAATATCGTTAATTTGCTTGCACCATCAATTTTAGCGGATTCATCAAGCTCTTTGGGAATACTTTGTAAATACCCTTTGATCAACCAGACATTAAACGGCACTGCGCCTGCTGTATAAACGATTACTAATGCGAGGGGCTGATCGAGTAATCCAAACGTATGGAACAACGTAAACAATGCGATTAATCCTAAAAAGCTTGGAAACATTTGTAAGATTAAAATCATCATAAGTCCAGCTTTTTTCCCTTTAAATTTATAACGCGAAAAGACATAAGCTGTTCCAGTAATAAATAATACTGCAAAAATCATCGTTAATATCGCTATTTGTAACGTGTTCATATACCAATTGGTAAAGTTTGTGGTGACTTCTTGACCGCCATATTCTCCGACACCCGTGAGTAAGAATCTAAAGTTATCGAGTGTCGGATTGTCTGGCCAAATTGTGCGTGGGAGCCCGGAGAGAGGATTTACACTCACGCCAATGATATATACAATCGGTAATAAAACAACAAAACCGAGTAAGACAAGTTCAGAATATATAAACATCGTTCCTAAAATATTGCTAGGCTTTAAAATGTCTCCAAATGATTTGTCGTTGACATTTCTTAAAGGTTCTTTCACTTTATTATAATAATAAAATCCAAATCCAGGAATTAATCCAATTAATCCAGGTTTAACGCCTTCATAACCACGTCGTTCAGCAACTGATACCACCAGAGATTGATGCGTGAAAAAGATAACCAATACACCCATCAACATAAAAACTCTTCCGTAACTTAACCAACCAGCTAAAGCATCCATTAAATCCATTAAAAACATGATTAATCATCCTCCTTAAAGGCACGGGTCCTAGAGAAATTCCATGCAGAGACGGTTCCTATGACTAAGAAAATTAAGATTGAGAACACACTCGCCATATTATACCACCTGATGGTTTGATCGGTCGTTAATTTATAAATCCAGGATATCAAGATATCCGTTTGTCCGGCATACGCCCTTGAGAACCTACCATCTGCAGGTCCACCTCCAGTAATGAAATAAATCATTCCGAAGTTGTTAAAGTTTTGCGCAAAAGACATAATAAGTAAGGGGCTCGTTGCGACCAATACAAGTGGCAAGGTAATGAATTTAAATTGTTGGAAATTGGTAGCCCCATCAATACTGGCTGCTTCATAAAGGTGTTTGTTTATGCTTGTCATAACACCTGTCATAAGTGCCATAAAGAAGGGGAATCCTAACCAAATATTTAAGAATATTAAGAAAATTCTAACAAACCATGGATTGGCTTCGTTATTAAGCCATTGGATGTTTTCATTCCCAAAATACAGCAATCGTTCCAATCCTTCTCCTGCTTCTGAGAAACTTCTACCAAGCAATCCACGATCGATCATAAAATCATAAATAAAGGTGTCTCTAAGGACTGAGTTAATGTAGCCGCGTTCTGTGAACATAACTCTAAAAATCATCTGAGAAATTAATGCAGGGACGGCCCAAGGTAAAATCAATAAGCCACGCCAAGCTTTTCTAAAGACAACCCGTTTATTATTTAATATTACAGCTTGGAATAAGCCACCAAAGAAGACTGTTACAGTTGATCCTAATGCCCAAACAATGGTCCATCCAAAGACTCTAAAGAACATCTGACCAAACGGCATTCCACCATCTCTACTTAATGTGAATATGGCTCTAAAGTTTTCTAACCCTACCCAGTTTACTAACTGACCAGGGGGTAAGTTCGCAGCGTTATAGTTCGTAAATGCCACAAACATACCAAACAAGATCGGCATAATCCCAACAAAGGTAATCAAAAACAGTGCTGGCAGTAAAACAATGTATTCAAATGAGTGTTCATATACATTCGCAAAATATTTCTTTTCTGAGGGGACTTTTTTCGTTTCACTAATTTCAAGAGAGGTTTTGTAAGCATCTTTAATGCTCCATACCCAAAAGATAACAAAGTACATTAACATTAGTGTTGATATAATCCCTCTTAGTAAAAGTTGCGTCGAATGGTGGCCCGTAAACTCGATGGTTCTTGCGACATAATCATCGGTTGGACTCGTAGGCAACAAAAACTCAAAGATATTATGATCCGAGAATGAACGCTGCGGGCTTTGTCCCAACGTCACAACACCCCATAACCCACGGACAAAGAAACCACGTGAATTATAAAAATCATTGTCATATTGTTCTTCTAAAAATTCATAACGTTCTGGATTATAGTGGAAAAATAGAGTTGCTAAAATTCTATTATAGCTGTTTTGTCCATAACGATCACGACCACTATCATGACCCCCTTGAAGATTCAGGGCAAAGGCTCTAATATCGTCATCATCCATTAATAAATCTGAATAATAATCGTTTAAAGCGCGTCCATAGTATGTATTAAAGTATAAACGTCTTTGGTTGTTAAAAATTCTTTCGTAGTGTTCTTCATAAAGTTCATTTCTTAATTCTTCTAAAACAATCTCTTCCGCTTCACTTCTTAACGCAAAAGAGTTCTCTAAAATATAATCATCAAGTGTAGCATCAAAGCCCGCTTCATCTGGGTCGTGTCCATCGTCTATTAAGGCTTCAGTTGCTATCCTTTCAACTTCATCATCCATCCGATTTGCGGCGTCTTGACTTGAATTAAACGTATCTCTAACAAAGTCACGGTACGCACGTTCGGCTAAATTATCAATTGATTCTAATGCGTCTTCTTCCGCTCTTTCTTCATAATCTTCAAGATTTAACGTTTCATCGAGTGCTCTTATATGCTCTCCTAAATAAGTATATAAATCATCAGGTGTAAATCTTAAATCTTCAGGTGCAAGCATTTGTCCGTTTTCATCAAAAAAGGCAAACGCGTCTTCATCAAATGTCACATCGTTTATAGATGCTGCATATTCTAAAATTTCAGTCGATTCAAACTCTCCATCCAACGCTCTATAATAGTACTCATTTAAATGTCCTTTAGAGGTAACATTGGTCATCGAGTCTCCACTGAACATATCATAAAGTTCAAAGTCTCGACGATATACATTCTCAAATTCCAATCGTTCAAACGAATCATCATCATTATCTCTAATAACATCTATTTCTACCGTTTCAATGATGATTAAAAGGCCAAAAAACACAAAGAAAAAGAGTGCTTTAAACCATTGTCGGTTGAACAGTTGGCCAAGTCCCCATACTACCGTTGATGCGAGTGCTTTCAGTAAGGCTATTATTTTATGTTTGTCCATGTTTTTCATAATGCGTCATCCTCTCAAAAAGAGATGAAGGCCATAAACGTCCCATTTATGGCCATTCTCTTTTAAACATTAATTCTTTTACTTACCGTGATCCATCAAAGCCTTCTTGTGCTTCTTGTGCTGCTTCTTCAGGTGTCATTGTTCCATTCCAAGCTGCTCCATACATTGCACCGGCATTGTCCCAGAAGTAACCCATTTCTGGAATAATAGGCATAGGTTGTGAATAATTCATCTGATCACTAATACCAGGTAAATATTCATCATCATCAATCGCATCAATTACCGATACATCTTCTAAAGCTGGTAAGCGGTTTGTTTGATCATACATAATGGCTAACCCTTCATCGCTTGTCATGAACTCTAAGAATCTAAATGCAGCTGCTTCGTTTTCAGTTTGTGAGTAAACTGCAGCCATTTGAACCCCTGAGAACGTGATTGGTTGTTGACCGTTAATGGTTGGAATACGGCTTACACCAAAGTCTAAATCAGCATCTTCATAACGTGAAATTGACCAAGGACCATCAATAATATAAGGTAAGTCTCCTGCTTCAAATAACGAACGGTTCGCCTCACCATCTAAATCCCCTGAATCAAAACCACTAAGTGCAGGATTTAATGTGTTTTGCATATACTCTAACGCCGCAATCATTTCATCTGAATCTAAGTTCGCTTGATCAGAATCCAATCCTTCAGGACCAAATAATTCAAACCCGAATGCAGTTGCTAAGAAGTGCATATCATAAGCATTTCCAACATCCATAGCGATCATTAATTCACCATATTCTTCTCTTAAAACATCTTCATATTCTTCATATTGTTCAATGATTTCTTCAAATGTTTGAGCTGGTTCTCTAGATCCAGTTAATTCTTCTAATAAATCTTTATTATAGAAGAATGCAATAGATTCTCCAGAAAGTGGAGCTCCAAATAAGTAACGCTCTGCATCGCCTTCACATTCAATCACTTGATTGTTATCAAAATCATAACAAGATGAAGCGGTTTCTGTAGCACTTAAAATCATACGTTCACGTAAATCTAATTCTAATTGACCTTCTACAACATATAATAAGTTAGATTGAAGCGCAGCACCGATATGGTCATGTGGGAACACAACAACATCCGCAACAGCACTTGAACCGCTGTAAAGTTCTAATTGTTGACGTACATCAACAGATCCAACCTCTTGGAAACGTACACGAATTCCTGGGTTTTCTGCTTCAAACGCATCTATTAATGCATTTGCATAATCGTCATCATCTAACCAAACGGTAATGGTTTCCGTTTCCGTTTGATCTTGGTCAAAGAAGTATTCTACCCCTTCATCAGCGCGGTTTTCACAAACTTCTTCCTCTTCGCCACCACACGCTGATAAACCAAATACAAAGAGCATTGATAAAGTTATAACAAATAAACGTTTCATTATTGTTTGCCTCCTTTAAAGCGCACAACTGCAAATGCCCCTAAGGCTAATACACTTAACCCTGAAACCGTTCCATATATCATTTGTGGGATATTAGGATTTGCTAAATGTGCTTCATCATCACATGGATCCATTACAGTGATAG
>CAYZOR010000050.1:0-9866 GCA_964479895.1 uncultured Candidatus Izemoplasmatales bacterium
AAATGAAGTTGAAAATGCTATTAGAGAAGCAGACCGCTTAATGTATGAGAACAAACGTAACCTTAATTAGTAATAAAAGTATAAGTGGGGACATGGTTTTGAAAAGAGTTTTGTGATAATAGTTCTAATACTTGAATAAAGTTCTTAAGATGAACCTAAAGGTATTTGCTTTGGCAACTTAGATTTATTGATTCATAAAGTATTTTCAGCATTTATTAATAGGATTTGGACACTAGGTTCTTTTCTGTTCAACTCCACCAAACTTATCCGCGTCCCGCGTTAAAAGCTAAATGTCTATATTTAGCGATAAACGCGGGTTTTTTTGTGTTTTGAGTTTCACGAAAATGAGCGAAAAATTGGCGTTTTTTAGAACTGAAATCGCTATTATTTCAATGGTAAACCGAATTACCACTGAAAACTCAGTAAACCATGTATTTTAGAAATTATAAATTGATTCAATATAAAAAACTTCATTGTTGTTTCATAAAGTATTAAAACGGCTATGATAGGTGTTTTGAACCTGTATTTAAAATAATAATGAGAGTGTTTTCCGTGGTGGAGATCCATAGCCCTGGTACTTACCCGCGTTTGGTATGAAATCGTTATAAAAAAAGATATAATCAATAGTTTGAAAATCTAAAAGTATCTATGGTAGTTTAGTAAGAGAAGAATAAATTTTTCATCTAAGTTAATGAAAGATAACATAGCGTACAATATTTTATCTAAATTAACACATTAGGCTTTTAATTTGCTTACTTGAGCTAAAGGTTTAGGGTATAAAATGCTATAATAGTTTTGTATGCGTGAACTAATAGGTTGAGGTATCACGTGATTATCTAAAACTATGACTAAAAAACAAAAAGCAAGGGGCGTATTGTTATGGATTTAAAAGAGATTTATCAAGCAGTAAACAAACGCATTAATGAGGTTGATTTCTCACTACTTTGGCACGGTTTCAAACCTCTTAAGTTTGCCGTATACAACGATGAAGATTGTTTTTTTAATGGTGGTTATATTGATAAGACCGATCAATTTTTAGCAAACACCGCCATTAAATATAACGGGGAGTTTATTGCTATATGGTATCTTGGAGATGAAACTATTGACTATGATATTTTAGCCACAAAAATCATCCACGAAATGTTTCATGGTTTTCAGTTTAGTCATCATGAATCGCGTTTTCCTAATGAGTTAGAAGCTTTGAGGGACTATCGCTATAATCTGAACAACTTATCGCTTAAAATGGAAGAAAATAAACTGATCAACGGTTTAATTGATCGCTTTAATCATGATGCATTTGAGAAATTACTAAAATTGAGAAAGTATCGTCAATCCCAATATCGCTATGAATATCTATATGAAGCATCCATTGAACAAATAGAAGGCTCAGCGCTTTACGTTGAACTAGAAGCCTTAAAACAACTATCAAGGACTAAATTTAAAGCGGCTATCACCGCAAATATGGAAAATATTGTCCAGCCTAAAAATTTAATCCCCATGCGTATTGTGTCGTACTCAATCGGGGCTTTGCTGCTTTATGTTATAAAGAAACATACAGACATAGAAGTTGATCAATTTGGAGATGAAACTTTTGCTGAAACGATGCTTAAGCATACCTTATATGAAGAGATTCAACCAAAAGTTAATAAAGCAGTAGAAGAAACCCTAGATGCATATCATCATGAAACGCGGGCAATGATTGATGCTACACTGAAGATGAACAACTGTGTGTTAGAAGGAAAATTCCCCTTAGTAGGCGTTAATGTGTACAATGCAAGACGGCTTGATGCTTATCTTATTAGTACTTATTTTGTCGCGTATAAAAAGGCAGATAAAGATGAAATTAAGCAAGGCGATTATTTAATCGAAATGGATGAGGATGGCGATATTAAGAAACTCTATGCTATGAAGATGTAATTTAGCAATGATTATAAAAGTCATAATGGAAACTCTAATAGCATTATTGGTTTTCCAATAGTTGCATCAAAAAATAGTATAAAGAAGAACCTCATAGTGTCATATTAAAAAAGACACTTGAGGTTCTATCAACTAGAGGTGAGGATATTATGCGGCGTAGAGATTTGAGAGATTTGTTAATCATAATGGGTGTTTTTATGGTAGTGGGTTTTATTAACCAAACCTTTTTTTACGTTGGTCCATTACTGCTATTGATTGGATTATTATGGATGTTAGCCTTGCTTTATAAAAAGCACGGCAAGCATTTATCGAAAGTATGGTTGATAATGCCATGGTTTACGGTCGCTATTTATACTACGTTGCTTTTAATGTTTTACTTAGACGTATACTTATACACGCACTTAGAAGATTACCTTTGGTATAGAATGGTTTTTGGTGTTGTATTTACTATAACCTTTATGACCGCGTTTTTTATGGGAGGATATTTGTTATTTAAGAGTATTCAAAAAAGGTTAGCACCGTGCGAAGAATGAAAGAAGAAGTATGAAACCAGCTGGGCGTTTTTTTACTAATACGTATAGAGGATACAATTTGAAGAAAGAGTGGATTATATGGTTGTTGGATTAATACCCGCTAAATGTATAAATAAAGATGTCGATTACAATCTAAGACAGCTAATTAAGTATCTAGAAATCGCATCCAAGGAACAAATCGATTGTATTTTTTTCGGTGAAGCCTTTTTACAAGGCTTTGATAGTTTGAATTGGTCTTTTGAAAACGATAAAGAAGTGGCTGTAAGCAAAGATGCCGCAATCATAGACACCATAAAGCATCAAGCAAAGCACTATGGTGTCGGTATTGGATTTGGCTATTTCGAGTTATCTCAAGCCTCTATTTATAGCAGTTATCTGGTAATCTCTCCTCAAGGCAAAGAAGTTATAAACTATAGAAGAATATCAACAGGCTGGAAAGATGTAAGCCAAACGGATCATCACTATAAAGAAGGTAAATCGATCGTTCAAATGAACTTAGCATTCTATAATTTCACCTTGGCCCTATGTGGTGATTTGTGGGATGAAGAAACCATACCACTATTCCTAAATAATTCGGTTCGTAACAGTAGAATATTATGGCCTGTTCACGTTGATTATACGAAGAAAGCGTGGCTTAAAGAAGTTCCTGAATATCACAAGCAAGCAACAAAGTTTTCAGATCATGTCTTGCTTATTAATAATATTACTGAACCTTTGGCACATGGTGGAGCATTCTACTTTAATAAAACCGCTTTTGAATCAATAGATTTTGATAAAGAAGCCATATTAAGCATACATCTTAAGGAAACACTTTGATATTACTCACGACATTTTTTCAATATAAAACAACCGGCTTTAGATACTACGACTGTGAAATATTCTATATTATTTTAAAGATATAAGTTATGTTATTAGGAGGCATCTATGAAAACAACGTATTCTAGATCGGCGAATAAAGTTTTTTTATCAAGTATCATTATAGGCCTTATATCACAAGCTATACTCGCTTTAGTTAAGTACCTGTTTAATTATCAGGGTTATGCCTACATTGATGGCGTATTTGTGTTGCTACTTGGCATATCTATACTCGCTTTATATATCATATCTAAAGATATTTTGATTGCCTATGCTATACGTTATGTCAGTATTTTTTTAGGTTTTAATATCGTAATGGCATTTGTATATATGCTAGGATTTGTAGATGATTTTAAGTCCATAATTGTTGGTTTATCTTATGTTATCAATATGGCAACCGTAATCATTAGCAGTATTATATTGGGTAAGAAAATGGGTTGTTTAGATGAGGTGCTAGGTAGAAAAAACTAATATAGTTGGTTTAACAATTAATGCAAGAAATTTGTTGATTTTAAATGGTTTTCTTAAAAAAATCATCAACATTATGTTTTCAACTTATCATTAAATATTGGTTTGATACAAAAGTATCAGACCTTTTTTAACTAAATAACTTTATTGACATTATACCGGTATCGGTATAATATATACTTGAGGTGATTTCATGAAGTATCTAACGACAAAAGAAGTGGCACGTAAGTGGCATGTGAATGATCGAAGAGTAAGACTGTTGTGTGAAGAAGGTCGCGTTGATGGGGCATTTAAAGTAGGGAAGACTTGGATGATTGCAGAAGATGCATCCAAACCTTATGATGCTAGAAAAACGCTTAAAAAAGCGTATAAGGGACTAGTGTATGATTTTTCAAAAATTGACGCTATGAAAAAAAGTATTGACGAGCACAGACCATTGTCAACGCATATTACAAAGTCACTTCGTGAAAAGCTTATTGTAGATTGGACCTATAACTCTAATGCAATTGAAGGTAATACATTAACTCTTTCAGAAACCAAAGTGGTGTTAGAGGGCATTACCATTGGCGGAAAAAGTGTTATTGAACATTTAGAAGCCATTAATCACAAAGAAGCGATTGGATACTTAGAAACGATTATTAAAGAAAAGAAGGATTTAACGGAAGGGATACTCAAAAATATCCATCAGTTGATTCTTAAAGACATAGATAATCATAACGCGGGAAAATATAGAAACAAGAATGTTACCATTAGTGGGGCAAATCATGTCCCACCCAATCATATGCTTGTGTCTGAGTTAATGCAGAAACTATTCGCGGAATATGATAGAGAATGGAATCATTACCATCCCGTTATAAAGGCTTGTTTATTACATGGTGAGTTTGTAAAAATACATCCATTTATTGATGGGAATGGTCGGACAGCTAGATTATTACTCAATTTTGAACTGATGAAACATGGCTTTCCACCGATTGTCATAACAAAGGATAGAAAAGCTCAATATTACGAAACTTTAGATAAAGCGCATACGTCTTTGGATTACTCGGAATTCATAAATCTGGTTGCCGATTTTTTGATTGAGTCTGAATCGTTTTGGCTCAGAATTATAGCCTGATAAACGATAAAATTATGTTATAATTCAGTTGAGTAAACCCACTGTTTCATCAGTGGATGTCAAATGTTTTGATGATTTTTTATCTAAAATAAGGAGGAAATATGGCACAAAAAGAAAAGAAAAAAAGAGGAAATTTCAACATTGAGGAACTAGCCTCAATCCCCACATTTGCGATGGCAAAACTAAACCATGCAAAAGATACCCTTGCTTTTTATTGGAACAAAACTGGTCGATTTGAACTTTATACGATGAAACTTGACACCAAAGAAATCACGCAAATTTCAGATGGGCAGTTACCCAAAGGTATTCGTGCGGGATATTTATGGGGCAAAGACGACAGAACCGTTTTTTATACAAAGGATAACGATGGCGATGAAAAACACGATATCTACAGCATCGATATTCATACTAAAGCCGTCAGGCAACTAACCAACACCCAAGACGCCCAAGACATCCCTGTGGATGTATCACCCGATGGCAAATACATGATTTTTAATGCGAACCGCAATCAAGGCCAAATGAATCTGTATTCAATGAATCTTGAAACCAAAGCGGTCAAACAACTCACCGATCATGCAAACCCCGCGATGGGTGGGACGTTTTCTAAGGATGGATCGATGATTGCCTATGGAACCAATGAAGAAGAAAACTTAGTAAACTCAGATATCTATTTAATGAAACCAGATGGCAGTGAAAAACGCCGGGTTGTACAACTCAAAGTCGGCTCAAAAGAGAGTTTTTCTGATTGGTCTAAAGATGGTCGTTTCTTTGCGTTTACAACCGATGTCAATGGCAACAATCAAGTTGGCTTATATGATGTCAACACCGAAGAGATTAAGTTGTTTGGTGATGGCTCGCAAGCAGAGAGTGCCTCTAAAGTCATAGGAAACGATAAAATTTTAGCCATCACCAATAAACATGCATCCTTATCGCCGATCCTTTATGATGTAAAAACCGGCAAAAAAACAACCCTGGAGTTTCCCCCAGGTATTGCGGTTGGATCAGAATTAATCAACGATGAAGAGATGGTTATGATGATTAATCGTCCCTTATCGCCTTCAACTTTGATTCGCTTTAATCTTAAGACACAAGCAAGCGACACCTTATTAGAAACCGACATGGGCAACATTGACCAATCGTTATTCGTTGATGGCGAACATATCTTTTATCCGTCTTTAGACGGTACAGACATCCCGGGTATTGTCTACAAACCAAGAGACTTTGATCCCCACAAAAAATATCCTGCCATTATCATCCCGCACGGCGGACCGACCGCACAATATTTTTTAAACTTTACCCCAAGTGTCCAGTATTTCACCGATCTTGGTTATGTGGTTTTACATCCTAACGTACGCGGGTCTACTGGATATGGCTCTGAGTTCCGTGATGCTTGCATCAAAGATTGGGGTGGCAAAGACCATGAAGACTGGATTGCGGGTCGAGCGTGGTTAATTAAAAACGCATCCGTTGATCCTAAAAAAGTGGTTATTTATGGAGGCTCTTATGGCGGATATGCGACCTTATGGGCGATGGGGAATTCCCCAGAGCTATGGGCTGCTGGAGTGGCCTGGGTACCCGTCAGTGATTTATTATCGATGTATGATCTAAGCATGGAACATTTTAAATTCATGCTGCGCCAACAAATGGGTGATCCCGTTAAAAACAAGGATTTATGGATAAACCGCTCGCCACTCACGCACATTCAAAACATGAAAGCCCCCTTATTATTGGTACACGGAAAAAACGACCCGCGCTGTCCAGTATCCCAATCCCACCTCATTGCTGATAAACTAAAACAACACGGCTTTAAAGAAGGCGAAGACTTTGAATATGTTGAGTATGGCGATGAAGGCCATGGTGCCTCAGGCGATATGTCTGGTGCCATCCGTTCACTTAAATTACTGGATGATTTCTTATATCGAAAAATTGAAACCCAATAGCCTTGTAAAAACCTTCTATGAGCCCCTTAGAACAAACCGTAGAAGACCATGCAAAATGCTTTCTTTTAGCGTTTGGTGACGATAAACCATTTGGTTATGGACGAGTAAGAATAAAGAAGGTTTTAATAAGTTGTATTATAATCATAAAATCTTTTCTTAGTGTTAGGGCCTTATGGTAGACAAAAAAAACATATCGACTCGTATAAACTGAAGGCGCTTAGCTGGTATAAAGTGAGTTAAATCACGCCACCCATGAATGTTGGTTATGATTTGAACATGCCTAGATAATTCAAAGGAATTGAAAGGATGAGTATATGAAACGCGCTTTATTAGGCACGATTACCGGTGCATTGTTAGGTGTTATTTGTATCGTTGGCGCATCCATTAGACAAGAGGATCCCGGAGCTTTGTTTTTGTTTGCCTTTTGGTTTAACCGACTCGTTATGGGGCTAGCTATTGGTATGTTACCAATCAGTTCTAAACAATCACTCTTGATAAAAGGCGCGGTTTTAGGAACGTTTATTTCATTTGCCTTTTATAGTACGACTGAATTCTATGATGTAATAGGGTTTTTAGCGGGCATCATCTATGGCGTGATTATCGCTTTAGTCTTAAACTGGTATGATGAGAAATCACAAAAGCGTTACGAGTGACCAATATCTTTATCGAATGTTTTAAATTAAAAGCCCAGTTGAAGTCTTAAATAAGAGGTTTATGATGCAGGTAGCTATATTTCAGTTTTCTGGAACGGGCAACACTTGGTATGTTGCAAAACAGTTACAAGCAGCTTTTCTTCATAAAGGTCACCCATGTGACCTTTATAGTCTTGAAAATGATATAGATATAGATGCGCTAATTAAAAAGGCGGATATCATTGGTATTGGGTATCCCATTTATGGTTCAAATTTCCCTAAACCCATTGGTTTGTTTTTGGATAGGCTTAAAACGGTTGAACAAAAACGTGCCTTTGTCTTTTGTACGCAAATGATGTATTCAGGGGATGGCGCTGCGATCGCCGCAAAAAGGTTAAGAAAGAAAGGGTTTTTGGTTAGACAACTAATGCACATTAACATGCCCAACAACATCACCGACTTCCGTATTGTACGTTGGGTAAAACCGATGAAAGAAGCCAAACTTACCGACAAGGTTGCACGTAAAACCCATACATTTAGTGACGCGATTATTAACGATAAACGCAAACGAAAAGGTGAGGGCGTAGGGTCTTTATTACTAGGCCTTATGCAGCGTGTACCCCTTGGTTTAATCGAACCAAAATCCAGTAGTTTACTCAAAGTGGATAACCGCTGCATCGCTTGTGGTCTTTGTGTAAAGTTATGCCCTAGTGGTCATCTGAGCCTTCGTGATAATCATTTAGTAATGGGTAATACCTGTTATCTTTGCTATCGGTGCCTTAATCATTGTCCAACCAAGGCTTTACATGTCGCAAAGAAAACGCAGGTTAAACGCCCATATTTAGGACCCGTTAGTGATTTTAAGATTGATGATGTTCGCCGAAACATAAGGTTAAGTAAATAACGTTTTTTGCTTTTAAAGGGTGTAAATTTTTTTTAGAGGTGGGCCTATGTTATTTTCACTATTGACGTTTTTAATTACGGGTTTGTTAATCTACATGGGCATCTATTTTGTTACCCCAAGATTGATTAAAAAAGGCGTTTTAAAAATCTATGCTTTTTGGATTAGTTTATGGCTACCGATTTTTTTGCTGATTCCCCTTGCCTTAATGCATTACCTCTTTGTTGAAAAAGGCGCTTTTGCTTGGGAAAGTATTCAAGAGCGGTTTTTATTGTATGGCGTCAATGGCATTAATTATTTATGGATTGTCTTGGCCATTATCGCTACCATTGTACTTGAAGAGGCATTACAACCCATCAGCCGTTTTATGGCTAAAAAACGTTTGTTGGCACCGCCTGATTATTTGCCTGCACCATTTAATCCTTTAAAAAAATTTAGTATCCCACCCAAAACCTTTTTTGATGTAAAGCTTAAAGGCAATTATAAATTGTTAATGGTTTTTATACCTTTGCACCTGTTTGCCATGATCAGTGAAGAAATCATGTGGAGAGGCTACATTCTCCCTCTTCAAATAGAAAGCTTTGGTAATCTAGCGTGGTTAATCAACGGATTAATGTGGGCTTTTTTAGTGCATTTATGCTTGAAATGGCATTTTATCGCCATGTTACCGAGTATGTTAGTCGTGCCTTTTGTTGCTCAAAGAATGGATTCTACAATTGCAGCCTTTTATGTACACGCTATTCCTAATATGTTGCTTTGGATGATATTATGGCTTGGTATTCGAGAAAAATCAACTAGACCTGTTTTTATTAAAGAATAATTTTTGTATGGTTTTGACGATTTAAATCGCCCATTTATGTTAATACTACTTTATGCTATTTCCAATAAAAAAGGGCTTAAGCCCTTTTTTAAAACTCGTTAGCAATTCATTAAAACGTATAGTTAATTAGTCCATATCAAGATCTTCATAAAAACTTTCAGTAAATGAAAAGAATACGAAATTTCCACTATTCTTGATGTAATCATCAATATCGACTTCTCCGCCACTTTCTTCATCGAATTCATCTTTTAACTCGTTAAAGAAGCTACGTGCGTTACTTGAAGAATTAAACTGGTAAATGTATCCGTATTCCCATAGGCCTTTTTCCGCTTCTAAAACATGAAGAATGCCATCAGGTGCATTGTCATCGTCAAAATCTTCTGAATCCATGAGGTATATATCCCAACCAGCTTCTGCTAAAACTTCTTCATAACTTTCAAGTGAACCAGAAGAACATGCCATCAAGCCCAACAGTAATACAAAACTAAAGACGAAAAAAATCTTTTTCATTTAAAACCTCCCATTTTTATTAGTTGATACTTTAACCCATAAGTTAATCTATTAAACTCTTTATATTATATTATACCACTAGCCGTCTTGTTTTTTATCGTTTTTTTTGAGACAATTTTTAAAATGTGTTTTAACAAGATTGTAACAAGGAAGACAATTTGCTATAATGTATTTTT